>DASSJI010000065.1:0-24629 GCA_035691285.1 Vicinamibacteria bacterium
CGAGGACCGCCAGGTCTTTCCGCCGCAGAATCCACACGCGCTCGTTCGTGCCGTCGATGAGATAGAGCAGGCTTTGCTCCGGGTCGCGCGAGAACTGCAGGCTGAAGGCGCTGCCCGAACCACCGGTCTGCGGACGGACGAACCGTTCCATCAGATAGTCCCCGTTCTGGCGGAACACCTGGATGCGGTTGCCGCGGCGATCGGAGGCGTAGATCAGGCCGTCCTTCGAGCCGACCAGGCCGTGCAGCGTCGAGTATTGCTGCGGCGGATTTGCTGGGTCGATCGGGTAGTTGTACTCCTGCGTGTCGTCCGGCGGCTTGCCATACGCGCCCCAGTGGCGCTTGTACTTCCCAGTGGCCGCCTCGTACACCACCACGCGCCTGTTGACGTAGCCGTCGGCGATGAAGATCTCGTTAGTCTTCGGCTCCACATAGAAGTTGGCGGGGCCGCCCAGATGGTCCGGATCGTTGCTGCCCTTGTTGACGCCCGGCTCGCCGATGGTGAGCACGTGCCTGCCGTCCTGGGTGAACTTCATGACGTGGTGGCCGTTGCTCGTGCCCATCCATACGAAGCCATTGTGATCGACGTAGATGCCGTGCTCCTGGTCGAACCAGGTGTAGCCCTGGCCGGGCCCGCCCCAAGCGCGGAGCACCTTGCCGCCCGGGTCGAGCTCCAGCACGGGCGGCGCTGGGATGCAGCAGTCGGCGATCGGCGGTTCGACGGCGGCGCCGATCTCCTGCGGCGTCAGGCTCGACGGCATGTGGATCACCCAGATGTGATCGGCCTCGTCCACGAACAAGCCGCGGATGTCTCCCCAGATCCAGTCGTTGGGCAGCGTCGGCCGCCACGTGGGATCGATCTCGTAGATTGGCAGACTCTCGGCTGTCGGCGACCCGGGCGCAGGACGGGCGTTCGCGCCTTGCGCAAACACCCCGCCCGGCAGGGTGAGACCGGCCGCCAAGGCAGCGAGCATTCTTAGGTGGGTCATCACGCGAGATTATGGATCTACCCCGGTTGGCGGCGTTCCAGGGAGGCAGGGACGCCGCATGCGCGGCTTCTACCGTTGGTCGTTCCTGGGGATTCTCAATCCTGTGCGGCCTCGGGCGGCCGCTCTGCTGTAGGGCGGGCACGATTGTGTGCCCGGATTGTGCTCGTTTGCGGTTAGGCACGACTCGAAGAGCGGGGGCGACGACGCTTCGCAGGAACGCAGCCTGCCGCAAGGTGAGGGCGATGGACCGGCTCCCTTCGTGGGTCGGTGCGGCGCGTGGCCCTTCCCGAGCGGGAGGCCAACGTGATGTTGGCCGCCGAGAGCGCCGCGCTGACGGTGCCCACTGCAGGGCGTGATGGTGCTGAAGGCGCTCGCCACGCCCACGATGGGCTTCTCGAAGTCGGCGTCGCCGAAGCCCACCGCGCGGAGCATCGCCCGGTTGGGCGCCCGCGCGAGCTGCGCAGCCGGACCGTGACCCGGGGCGCCGGCGCGGAGTCTACTCCGAGAGCGCCTCGGCGAGGACCCGAGCGACGACGGCGGAGCCGCGGGCGTTGAGGTGCGTGTCGAATACGCCGCTGTAAGTCAGGTGCCCGGCGCCGGCTTCGGCTCGCAGCGCGGGACCGAGGTCCACGAACTTCGCGCCGTGTCGCTCGCTCGCCTCGGCCACGAGTCGCGGCAGGGGTCCCGACGCGGGGCGGATCGGCGCCCCCGCGAGGTCAGTGAGTCGGCCGATCAGCGCGTGAACCTTGCACGGCATGTAGGCCACGAAGGGAGCCATCCCCTGCCGGCGTGCCGCCCGTGTGTAGGCTTCGAGGGCGCGGTCCAGGGAGGCGCGGGCCCGCCGCGAGACCTCGACGCCGCAGTCGGCAACACTCACGGGCACCCGCCCCCCCGTCCCCGTGAACCAGGCGTTCTGATCGAGGCGCCGCGCGCGCGTGTGCAGCAGGGCCGGAAGCGCCCGCCACGCGTCGGCGCCGGCCTTGAGCAGCGAGCTCTGGGGCACGGTCTCGCGCAAGGGCCGTGGCGCGCCGCTCCGGACCGCCGCGAGCTCCCGCTCCTCTCGGGCCAGGTCGGCGAGGTCGTTGCCCTCGTAGAAGACGAGAACGGCCTGGCGAGCGCTCGGCGCCGCGCCATGAGCCGAGAGGAAGAACGCCGCCGCGAGCGGGCCCGAGAAGCTCACGCCGAGGTTCTTGACCCGCCCGCCCAGGCGCTGACCGAGCAGCGCCGTGTAGAGCTCCGCGTCAGCCAGGTGGCCGAGCTCCACGAACGAGTCGCCCGCGACGACGACCGTCCAGTCGCGGAGCTCGGGAGGATTTCGGAAACCGTCGGCGTCGTAGCGAACCTCGACGACCGGTTCGTCCTCCCACGTCTGGTCGTCGAAGCCGGCGAGGCGAAGGGCCGTCCGCACGACCTGGCCGCGCCAGGCGTCGGGGCCGGAACGCGCGAAGAATGCCTCGCCCACCGGGACGCGCGGCTTTCGGTAGAAGATCGGCCACCGCGCGAGCGCCCGCTCCTGTCCGGCGATGTCGAGGCCCAGAAGGCGACTCGCGGCCTCCAGGACGCTGCCCGTGACCAGCGCGGCGGCGACGGCGAGGAGGACCCGCCCCTTCACCACCTGAGGCCGGTCCGCCACTTCGGCGCGACCGCTGAGAGAGGCTGGTGCCGGAGGTGGGAGTCGAACCCACACGGAGCTTGAGCCCCTCGGGATTTTGAGTCCCGCGCGTCTGCCAGTTTCGCCACTCCGGCCACGCGTAGTGTACGCTAGCCGCCGCGCCGCCACCGGTCCGGGGTTCGGACGCGTGCGGCCGATTTCAGGACAGAGAGACGCGCGGGATGAACGACTTGCGCGCGGCACGGCCCTTGCTGGCTCGCCGCCCGTGAGAACTCGAGTCCCTCTCCCCTCCCTTTTCGTCGTGGTGCTTCTGACCGGCTCGTGCCGGCCCAAGGAAGAGTCCCGGAGCCTCGTCGTGGTCCTGCCCACAGGCGTCAGCTCGGCCCTGCCGAACACGACGACGCAGATCGCCAGCATCAGCGTCCTCTCGAACGTGTACGAGACGCTGGTGGACCTCGACCCCGGCCTCGGCCTGCGCCCTGGGCTGGCCGAGTCCTGGCACACGCCCGACGACGGCACGTGGGTGTTCCGCCTCCGCGAGGGCGTCCGGCTCCACGACGGGCGGGCGCTCGACGCCGAGGACGTCGTGCGGAGCCTCGAGCACGCGCGCAGCGCGCCCTCGTCGCGGCGGCGCGGCCAGCTGGCCGAGCTCGCGAGCGTCGAGGCCGCCGACTCCCGCTCCGTCGTCGTGCGCACCGCGCGGCCCCTCGACACCGTCGCCACGCGGCTCGCCAACGTCTTCATCTGGGCCCAGGCGGCGGCGGAGCGCCCGCCGCTCGGCACGGGCCCGTATCGGATCCGCTCCTGGCGCTCGGATGGCGGCGCCGTGCTCGAGGCGTTCGAAGGCCACCGGCTCGGGCGGCCGCCGATCGCCGAGGTCGTCTTCGAGGTCGTTCCCGAACCCAACGAGAGGCTGCGTCGGGTGCGCGAGGGCAGCGCGTACCTCGCCGCCGATGTCGCCCCGGCCCTGGCGCGAGGCGTCGCGTCGCCGCGGATCGTCACGCGACCCGACGGCCTGCGCGTCGCGTTCCTCACTTTCGACGTGGCGCGGGACAAGAGCCCGCACGCGAGCGCTCCGACCAATCCCTTCCGCGACCGCCGCGTGCGCCAGGCCGTGGCCCTCGGCATCGATCGCGCCGGGCTCGTGGAGCGGTGGCTGTCCGGACGGGCGGCGGTCGCCGACCAGATCACGACCGCGCAGGAGCTGGGCGCGTACCAGGCCAGCGTGCCGCGGCGTCCCTTCGACCGCGCCGGGGCCCGGCGCCTCCTGGCGGCGGCGGGCTTCGCACGGGGGTTCGAGGTGGCGCTCGACTTCGCGGACGACTCCGACGCGCGCTCCGTCGCCCGGGCCATCGCCGCGGACCTCCGCAGCCTCGGCATCGCCGTGCGTCCGCGGCCCCAGCCCGAGGCCGAGCTCGCGCGCCGCGTCGAGGCGCGCGACAGCGCGCTGCTGCTGCGCTCGTGGACGAGCGAGACGGGCGACGGTCGTGTCTCGTACGAGAACCTCCTCCACACCCCGGGGAGCGGGCTAGGCCTGGCCAACGCGGGCGGGTACGCGGACGCGGGCCTCGACCGCATGATCCGCGAGGCCGCCGCGCCCCTCGGAACCGACCAGCGCCGGCTGCTGATGGCGCGCCTCGCGACGAAGGTCGCGTTCGACGTCCCCGTCGTGCCGTTGTACATGATGGCGGACGTGTACGGCGTCGCGGAGCCGCTCCGGTTCGAGCCGCGTCTCGACGGGCAGATCCGCGCGGCCGAGCTGCGCTGGGCGGCGCCCTGACTGCGCTATGCTTCGGCGCGATGACCGGCTGGGACGAGATCCGGCGGGACTTCCCGGCCACGGCCCGCGGCGTCTTCTTGAATGCCGCGGCGGGAAGCCCGGTCCCGCGGCCCGTGAGCGAGGCGGTCTCGACCTATCTCCGCGAGGCCGGCGAGGACGACCGCTGGCGCCCCTGGCTCGAGCGCCAGGAGCGGGCCCGCGAAGCCGTCGCGGGCCTCGTGGGAGCCGACGCCGACGAGATCGCGTTCGTCACCAACACCTCGGCGGGCATGAACCTGATCGCGGACCTGCTGGCCGGCGACGGCGCCGTCCTCTCCGACGAGCTCGAGTTCCCCACGGTCACCCTGCCCTGGATCCACCGCGGCGTGGCGGTGCACTTCGTGCCTGCCGTCGAGGGCGTCCTGCACCTGGAGTCGTTCGCGCTCGCCGACGCCCCGAAAGCCGCGACGATCTGCGTCAGCCACGTGCAGTTCTCGAACGGCTGCCGCCAGGACCTGGACGCCTTCGGCGCCTTGAAGCAGCACCGGCGCCTCGTGGTCTGCGGCAGCCAGAGCGTCGGGGCCTTCCCGGTGGACGTGAGACGCAGCGGCATCGACGCCCTGGCCTCGGCGGGCTACAAGTGGCTGTGCGCGGGCTACGGCACGGGCTTCGTCTACGTGAGCCGCGAGCTGCTCGAGCGGCCGCCGCGCTCGATCGGCTGGCGCAGCGTCGAGCGCCCGCTCGAGTACAACAACCGCGAGTACACGCTGCTCGCTTCGGCCCGACGCTACGAGATGGGTTGTCCGGCCTTCGCGAGCGCCCTCGCCCTCGGCGCCGCCGTCCAGTACGTCACCGGCATCGGCGTCGAAGCGATCGCCCAGCGCGTCCTGGAGCTGAACGCCTACCTCACGGGCCGGCTCGAGCACGAGGGCTTCACGGTGCTCTCGCCGGGCGGCGCACATCGCTCGGGCGAGACGCTCGTCCAGCTCGCCGATCCCCGCTCCGCCTGCCACGCCCTGCTCGAGCGGGGCATTCACGTGACGCGGAAGCCCGAAGGGGTCCGCGTGTCGACGCACTTCTACAACAACGAGGAGGACGTCGACCGCTGCGTCCAGGCGCTCCGGGAGCACGCCGCGACCGCCTGAACGACGAGCTGCCTTTTGCCGAGGCGCGCCGGGTCTGGTACACTAGTCCCTCGGCCGCAAAGAATCCCTTGGCCCACCCAACCGATCCCTACGGCGAGTAAGGAAAGAGAGGTTTCGCGTGGAGTTCCAGGTCGGCGAGAAGGTCATCTATCCCAACCACGGTATCGGCGTCGTCGAGAGCATCCAGTCGCGCCCCATCCCGGGGGGGAAGATCAGCCTCTACAAGCTCCGCATCCTCTCGAACGACTCGCGGGTCTGGGTGCCGCAGCAGAACGTCGACGGTGTCGGGCTGCGCCCCGTGATCACGGCCTCCGACGTCCGCAAGATCTTCACGATCCTCGGTGACGGCAACATCGAGCAGAGCTCCAACTGGAAGGGGCGCTTCAAGGAGAACTCGGACAAGATGCGGACGGGCAGCCTCTTCGAGGTGGCCCACGTCCTGAAGGGCCTGACCTTCCTCGCCAAGAAGAAGGCGCTCTCGTTCCGCGAGAAGCGCATGCTCGACCGCGCGAAGTTCCTGATCACCAGCGAGATCGCCGAGGTCGAGGGCAAGCCGATGACCGCCATCGAAGAGAAGGTGGAGAAGGCGCTCGCGAAGACCTTCGAGGCCGCTCCCCAGAAGGTGCGGCAGAAGCCGGTCGGCGCCAGGCACAAGAAGTCGGACGCCTGACGAGCGGCGTCTCATTCGCGCGGCCAGGCCCCCCAAGCCTCCGAACTCCGGGCGACGCCATGGCTATCTCCAAACGCTGCCTTGACTTCGGGGGATCGCGCGGCTAGACTTTTTTCGTTTTCGACCCCTATGAACGATCAGTCGCGCAACGCGATGACGAAGGCCGACCTGATCAACATCGTGGCGAAGCGCCTCGACATCACTCAGGTCCAGTCGGGGATCATCGTGGAAGCGGCTCTCAAGAGCATCGTGACCGCCCTCCAGAACGGCGAGGAGGTGGAGATACGCGGCTTCGGCAGCTTCCGCTTCCGGAACCGCGCTCCTCGAAAGGGGCGAAACCCGAAGACCGGCGAGAAGGTCGACGTGCCGCCGAAGAAGATCCCCTACTTCAAGATGGGGAAGGAGTTGAAGGCCCTTCTGAACGGAGAGCCGACCGCGTCCGGCGAGCCCCTCGCCGAGCCGAAGCCTCAGACCTAGCGACGCGGTAGGACTTGCCCCGCCGCCCGCCGAACCGCAAGGACAAGCGTCGAACCAGCCGGATCGAGCCGTACCTGGCTCCGTGCCGCATCGTGGTGGGTCGGCGCCGGATCGCCGGATACGTGACGAACCTCAGCCCGCGGGGCGCCCGCGTGTATTGCGACGAGCGTCCGCCGCGCGTGGGCGAGCGAGTGGTCCTCGAGATCCGCTTCCGCGAGCGTTCCGCCCCCACGCGCATCCTCGCCGAGGCGCGCTGGATGAAGGCCGCCCTGGACCCCACCGAGGTGCACTCCTTCGGAGCGAGCTTCCGCGGCATCAGCGCTTCGCAACTGCGGGCGGTCGAGGAGGTCCTTCAGGAGTTCCGTCGGCGGGCCGCGGCGCTCCTGGGCGTGGCCAGATGACTTCGCCCGTCGACGATCCAGGACGGCGGCGGCCGTGGAAGGAGGGGCCTGCGGCCGTCGAGGGCGGCTGGCTCTCCCTCTCGGACGACGAGCTGCTGTACCGCATCGAGTGCCTCGGCGAGGACCACGACCAGGACGAGTCGCTGCTCCAGGTCATCGACAGCGACCGCCACTTCTTCGTCCGGCAGGAGGCGGCCAAGAAGATCCGGGACGTGCACCTGCTGAAGGAGCACTCGGGCGACAGGCACATCGGCCAGATCCTCGTGCGCGGCATGACGCGGAACGAGGACGTGGACTACCTCCGGAAGCTGCTGGCCGAGAGCCGGCACCTGGAGGTCCGCAAGGCCGCCGAGGTGCAGCTCCGGCTGCTCACTCGCGATAGGGGCTGAGCGGCTTCTCCTCGACGGCGGGGCGCGGCCGCGGGTCCTCGGGCGCGGCGAAGTGGCGGCGGCCCACGCGGATGCGGAAGCCGATGAGCGCGCGGGTCTCCGTCAGTGGCTCGGCGATCAGCACGTCGTTCCGGTGGTCCAGGGCGAGGAAGACCTCGATCATCCGGCCGTTGCGCCGGAAGCGCGCGCCGCCCTCGGCCTGGAAGTCGAGGAAGCCGCGCCGCTCGAAGGGCGCCTCGGGGTCGGCGCTGACGAGCCGGAACGCCGCCGCGCCGTAGACGCTGCCGAAGCGCCGTGTCACGAGGTCGGCGAGCGCCTGGCCGGTCAGCTCCCACTCATAGCCGATCAGCGAATGCTGCGTCGTGTGGCCGAAGCCGAACGCGACCCGCCCCGGCACCTTGAACTCGCTCGGGAACGGCGCCTCGAAGCGCACGCCGAGCAGGTTCCAGTCGACGGCTTCCGGCTTGTCTCGGTCCTGCGCGTGGCGCGAGACATGGTGCAGGAACAGGGTCAGCGCGCGGTCGCGGGAGAGCGCCCGGCGGGCGCCGAGCTCGAGGTGGTAGTTCGCCTGGTTGGCCTCGAACTCGCGGCGCTCGCTCCCGAGGATCGTCTCGACGTCGGCCGCGAGGAAGGCCGTGGTGCGGCCGAAGCGGGCGAGGCCGGCGTTGGCCCCGATCCAGCCTTCGTGGACGAGGTCCACCTCGCTGGGCAGGTAGCGGGCGGCCTGCAAGCGGACGCCGATCTCGGGCAGGAACTCCGAGTCGGCCGATGCCCTGGCCGCGGCGGCGCACGCCACCGCGGCCAGCGCGGCGCGCGCCAGGAGCCGGAGGACGCGCGTCAAGCGCGCGCCACGGGGCTCGCGCAGAAGGCGCGGATCTCGTCCGCCACGCGGGCGACCTGCTCCCCGGTGAGCTCGGGGAACAGCGGCACCTGCATCACCTCGCGGCACAGCCGCTCCGAGACTGGCAGGTCTCCGGGGCATCCCCCGAGCGCGGCGAGGGCGGGCTGGAGATGGATCGGCTTGGGGTAGTGCTGCGCCGTGGCGATGCCCCGGGCGCCGAGGTGGGCGCTGAGGCCCGCGCGGTCGGGAACGCGGATCGAGAACAGGTGCCAGGCCGAGGTGAAGCCCGGGCGCTCCCGGGGGAGCCTGACCGACTCCACCCCGCCAAGGGCCGAAGCGTAGTCCTGCGCGCGCTCGCGCCGGGCGCGGTTCCAGTCGTCGAGGTGGCGCAGCTTGACGCGGAGCACGGCGGCCTGGAGCGCATCCAGGCGGCTGTTGGTCCCGGCGACCACGTTGTCGTACTTGCTCTGGCCGCCGCCGTGGTTCGCGATCTGGCGCACCCGGGCGGCGAGCTCGCCGTCGTCGGTGACGACCACCCCGGCGTCGCCATAGGCTCCCAGGTTCTTGCCCGGGTAGAAGCTGAAGCAGCCCGCCGCGCCGAAGCTGCCGACGCGCCGCTCGCCGATCCGCGCGCCGTGGGCCTGGGCCGCGTCCTCGACGACCGGGATCCCGCTACGTCGCGCGACCGCGAGGATCGGTTCCATGTCGGCGGGGTGGCCGTAGAGGTGGACCGGCAGGATGGCCTTGGTCCTGGGCGTGATCGCTCGTTCGAGCAGCGTCGGCTCGAGGGTGAAGCTCGCCTCGTCGACGTCCACGAACACCGGGCGGGCGCCGTTCAGCAGGATCGCCTCGCCGGTGGCGATGAACGTGTTCGCCACGGTGACGACGTCGTCGCCGGGCCCCACGCCCAGCGCGCGCAGGGCGAGCGTGAGGGCGTCGGTGCCGTTGGCCACGCCCACGGCGTGGCGCACCCCGCAGTGGGCGGCGAACTCCTCCTCGAAGGCGCGGCAGTCGGGGCCGCCCACGAACTGACCGCTCTCGACCACGCGACGGATGGCGGGGTCGATCTCGGCCTTCAAGGCGCGGTACTGCGCCCGAAGGTCCAGCATGGGGATTTCCGGAGTCACAAGCCGCGGAGTTTACCTCAGCCCACGAGAGCGCGTATCGCCGCGCCGAGGCTCTCCGAGAGCAGGTCGGGCCGCGCCGCCGCCAGCGCCTTGCCGTTCGGGAAGCCTCCCGGGATCCCGATGGAGAAGACCGAGGCGGCCCGAGCCATCGTCACGTCCTCGGGGCTGTCCCCCACGTAGACGGCGTCGGCCGGCCCGACGCCGAGGCGATCGAGGGCGACGAGCAACGGCTCCGGGTCGGGCTTGCGCCGCTCGGTATCGCCCCCGCAGACCACGACCTCGAAGAAGCCGCGGACCATCAGCCGCTCGAGGTCCTGCTCGACCCGCGAGCGCGTCCCGCTCGTGACGAGGCCTTGGAGCAGGCCGCGCTCCTGCAAGCGGGCGAGGCCCTCGGCGCTGCCGGGCAGGAGCCGGCTGCGCTCCCGGGCGTAGAGCTCGAGCCAGCGCCGGTCCGCGTCCGCCCAGCGCTCCCGCGCCAGGCCCATGGCCTCGAAGGTGCGGTACCAGTCGGGCGAGTAGGTGCGCTCGAACTCGGCTCGCCCGAACCCGATGCCGTAGCTCCCGAACAGGGTGGCGTAGACGCGGAAGCTGATCTCGGCGGTGTCGGCCAGCGTGCCGTCCCAGTCGAACAGGACGGCGCGCAGGCGGCCGGGCTTCAAGGCAGCTTTGCGCCCGCCAGCATGGAGGCGCCGAGCACGCCGAGGATGAGGAGCGAGAGCCCTCCGAAGAGCCAGTCGCGCTCGTGGAGGAGGCCCACGGTGAGGACGACCACTCGGGCCACGGGCGTCAGCAGGAGCAGCAGGATGCCCCACTGTAGCGGCGCCGCCGAACCGGACGCCAGGCCGGCGAGCAGAAGGCCCGCGCTCGACACCAGGCCCGACATGAGCACGATCTCGATGGTGCGCGCCAGGTCGCCGGGCGCCTTCAAAGGCCCTCCAGCCCCATGCGCACGCCCACGGCGAGCAGGACGACCGCCATGAGGATCTTCAGGGAGCGCGCCTGGAACCGCTCCGACAGGCGTGCGCCGAGCAGGCCCGCGGGCAGCGCGCCCAGGGCGACGGCGGCGCTCACGGCCGGCGAGATGTCGCCGCGCTGCAGATAGATGAAGGCCGAGGCAGCGGCCGTCACGCCGATCATGAAGGCGCTCGTGGCGGCGGCGACGCGGATCGGGATGCCGCAGAAGGTGTTCAGCGCGGGCACCTTGACGATCCCGCCGCCGACGCCGAGCAGCCCCGAGATGGCGCCCGCGGCCAGCGAGGCGCCCAGCCCGAGCGGCAGTCGCTTCACGTGGTAGACGTACGTGCGTTCACCTTCTTGAAGTCGCCCGCCGAGCAGGCCGGGCTCGGCGTCGCTGTCGGCGATGACATTCCGACGTCCCGAGCGCAGGGCGACCAGCAGGCCCATGGCGAGCAGCGTCGAGCCGAACACGAGGAAGAGCTGGCGCTGGCTCAGGAGGCTCGCGAGCACGCCGCCGCCCAGGCCCCCGAGGCTCGTCGCCACCTCCAGGACGAGGCCGAGACGCATGTTCACGAGGCCCCGGTTCAGGTTGACGGTGGCCGACGCGGACGCCGTGGCGATGACCGACACCAGGCTGGCCCCGATGGCCGTCCGGATGGGCAGGTGGAGGGCCAGAGCGAGGAGCGGGACGAGGAACACGCCGCCGCCGAGGCCCAGGAGGGCGCCCACGAATCCGGTCGCAGCGCCCGACGCGACGAGCAGGAACGTCTCGGGCTCCGCCACGGCACGCATCCTATCCGAACGCTGACAACCTTTGACAAGTCCAGGCGGAACAACGAGTCGCGAAGGGCGTAACTCCCGTCGAGCATCGGAGGAGAGCGTGGGATCCAGACGGGGTGACGGCGCGCGGGAGCGGCTCCAATGCCCCCAGAGCCCCTCCGTCGGCGCGGCCGTCGTGTCGGCTCCCGCGCTCCTCTCCGAGCCACCTGCTATCATCGCCCCGTGACCGGAACGGGGAACGCCGTTTGAGGCGATGGCTCAAGGGCCTCGCCGTTACGCTCCTGGCCGCAGTCGCCTTCCTCTTCTTCGGCGTCCTTCCCTGGTTCCTCGCCGGCCTCTTCACGGCACGCACGTTCCAGATGCCGGACAAGGAGAACGAGGGCGTGACGCCCGCGTCGCTCGGCCTGGGGTTCGAGGACGTGTCGTTCCAGTCCCGGGACGGCGTCCCGCTGTCAGGCTGGTGGGTGCCCGCGGATGGCGCCAGGGGCACGGTCGTGCTGGTGCACGGCCTCAACCGCTCGCGCGCCGAGATGGTGCGCAAGGCGCCGTTCATCGCACGGGCTGGATGGAACGCGCTGCCCTTCGACCTTCGGCGCCACGGGAAGAGCGGCGGTGAGCGGCGCAGCCTCGGGGCCGGCGAGCGCCTCGACGTCCTGGGCGCGTTCGACTACGCGAAGTCGCGGGACCGGAGCCCGGTCGTCGTCTGGGGCATCTCCTTCGGCGGCGCGGCCAGCGTGCTGGCGGCAGCCGAGGAGCCGGGCATCGCGGGCATCGTCTGCGACAGCAGCTACCGCAGCCTCCGGGACACGGCGAGCCACCATCTCGCCCTGTTCCGGCAGTTCGCGTCCCGCCGCTCGTCCTCGGGCGAGCGACCGCCGGTGACGATCCGGATGCTGCGGGCGGCGCTGCCGTGGGTGCCGCTCTGGCCCACGGCCGACCTGACCTTGTTCTGGATGGGCCGACGCGGCGGCTTCGACCCCGACGCCCTCGACATCGCGAAGGCGGCGGAGCGGCTGCGCGGCCGGCCGGCCCTGTTCGTGGCCGGGTCCGGCGACGAGCGCATGCCGGCGGACATCGCCCAGGACCTCGCCCGGGCGGCGGGGGAGAAGGCTTCCGTGCTGGTCGTCGACAGCGAGCGGCACGGTCATGCGTATCAGGACGGGACCGACGCGTACGAGCGGGCCGTGACGGACCTGCTCGACGCGGTCGCACCCGCCGGGGCTCTCGCCCCCAAGGACGAAGGAGCGAAGCCGTGACCGAGGAACAGAAGAAGCACCACGTCCCCTTCCCCGAGGAGGACAACGGCGCCCCGAAGCCGCAGTCCAACTCGTACACGATGGTGGACCCGCGCTTCCGCGAGATCTACTTCCAGTTCTACAAGGAGACCTACAAGCCCTCGGTCCTGGACCGGAAGACGAAGGAGCTGATCGCCATCGCCGCGAGCCTGGCGGCGAAGTGCCAGGGCTGCCTCGAGGGCCACATCAAGAAGGCCCTCAAGTTCGGCGCGACGCGCGAGGAAGTGTCCGAGGCGATCGCCATCGCGATCGGCGTGAACGCTGCCGCGATCGTCGACCTCACGGACATCGCCGCCGACAACCTGGACCTGAAGCTGTACTGACGATGCAGAGCCTCCAGGAGCGCTACGCCCCGGAGGGCCTTTGCTTCGGCTGCGGACCCGCGAACGAAAAGGGGCTGCGGATCCGGAGCTTCCTCGAGGGCGACAGCGTGGTGGCGCGCTTCCGGGCCGAGGCGCACCACGCCGCCTTCGAGGGCGTCCTCTGCGGAGGGATCATCGGCACCCTGCTGGACTGCCACTGCAACTGGACCGCGGCCTACGAGCTGATGAGGGCGGCCGGCGACAGCGCCATCCCTCCGACGGTCACGGCGGACTACTCGATCACGCTGAAGCGCCCGACGCCCGTGGAGGCCGAGCTCCTGCTGCGCGCCCGGCCTGTCTCCCTGGAGGGCCGGCGCTGCGTCGTCGAGGGCACCCTCGAGGCGGCGGGGAAGGTCTGCGCCACCTGCCGCGGCACCTTCGTGGCGGTCGAGCCCGGCCACCCGGCGTACGGCCGCTGGTAGGCCCTCACCGCCCGCGCAGCCGCAGCTCCTCGGGACGATAGGCGGTCCCGTTCTTGACCACGAGCGCCACCGACTCGCTGTTGTGGATGTCCTCGAGCGGGTTCCGATCGAGGACCGCGAAGTCCGCCAGCTTGCCGGGCTCGAGGGAACCCAGGTCCTGGTCCAGGCCCAGGGTCCGCGCGGGGTTCAGCGTCGCGACGCGCAGCGCCTCCAGGGGCGTCATGCCCGCCTGGACGAAGGCCCACATCTCCCAGTGCGGGCCCAGGCCCTGCATCTGCCCGTGGCCGCCCAGGTTGACCCGCCCCCCGGCGCGCTCGATCTCCTTCGCCGCCGCGGCCACGTCCAGGTGATGCCAGTCGGACGGATCGGTGGCCATCACGCTGCGCACGCGGCCGAGCGTGTCGACGATGCCCTGGGGCACGTGGCGCTGCAGGCGCTCGTCCTTCCAGAGGTCGAAGTGCTGGTGGAACCACTTGTCCCCGGAGAGGCCGCCGTAGGCGACGAGCAGCGTCGGCGTGTACGCGGTCCTGCTCCGGCTGAACAGCGTGACGACGTCCTTGCCCAGCGGCGCGATCGGCAGCGCGTGCTCCACGGTCGTGTGCCCGTCGAGGATCATGGTCATGTCGGCCTCGAGGTCGCCGCCGCCTTCCGGCACGACCATCACGCCCTCCTCGCGGGCGGCCTGGAGCAGCCACTGGCGCTGGTTGCGCCCGGGCTGCATGTAGGACTTCACGCTGATCGCGCCCAGGGCCTTCATGCGCCGGATGTGATGGCGCGCGTCGTCGAGGCTCTTGACGACGGCGCGGCCGGGGAGGTCGGCGCCGTAGAGGATGAAGCCGGTCGTGAAGATGCGCGGGCCGCGCATCAGCCCGGCCTCGACCATCTCGGACTGGGTGAAGGACTCGTGGGTCCCGGCCGAGACGTCGTGGGTGGAGGTGATCCCGTAGGCGAGGTTCGCGGAGTACTTCCACGGCTGCTGCGGCAGGACGTCGTCGGTCGAGTAGTGGAGGTGGGCGTGCTCGTCGAACAGGCCAGGGATCACCGTCTTGCCCGCCAGGTCCACTGTGCGGGCGCCCGGCGGCGCTGGCACGCTCGCGGCCGACCCCACGGCGACGATGCGATCGTCCTTGACGACCAGCGTGCCGTTCTCGACCACCTCGTCGCCCTTCATCGTCACGATGCGCGCGCCGACATAGGCGGTGACGCCCACGGGCTTCGCACGCGGCACGCTCAACGCGATCTCGACCCGCTGCGACTCGGGGAGCTTCTTCTTCGCCTCCTTCTTGTCGCCTTCCTTCCCGGGCGGCTTCTCTTGCCCCGCCGGCTCGGGCGTCGGCAGCGCCTTGTCGAGGGCGAGGCGGTGGTAGGTGGGGCCGAAGATCCAGGTCACCGTGCGTCCGCCGTCGGCCCAGGCCACCCACTCGCCGCCCTCGTCCGTGAGCTGGCCCAGAGGCAGGGCGGTGTTCTCGAGCGCGATCTCGACGGCATCCCTGGTGAGGGGCAGGGCCGTGACCCAGGCGTTGTGGCGCTCGCTGAAGGCGGCGTGGCGGCCATCGGGAGACACCGCGATCTCCTCGGCCTGGCCGATCCTGAGGTGGGCGCGCTTGTCGGTGCCGTCGAGCTTGATCGAGAAGAGCACGCTCTTCGGCGGATCGGTCGGCTTGGCGGCGGCCTCGTCGTCCACGAAGAAGAGGCGATCGCCCTCGGGGGAGAAGGTCGGACGCGGCATGCGACGGTTGGCGCCGCGGTTCTTCACGCCGACGACGTACCGGCTGTCCCCTCCCTCGGCGGGAACCCAGTGGATCTCGAACCAAAGCTCGTCGCCGAGGTCCTCGCCGCGGAACGTGGCGCCGCTGCCCTTGACGTACGCGATGTGCCGTCCGTCGGGGGAGAAGGCGGGGTTCGCGTACTGGCCCGGCACGCGCGTGACCCGGCGCGCCTCGCCCCCCGAGACGGGCCGGCGCCACACGTGCCCGCCCTCCTCGTCGCTCCAGGTCACGTAGGCGAGCTCGCGCCCGTCCGGCGAGAAGGCCGGCGCGTACTCGAGGTCCGTCGCATCAGTCAAGCGCCGCGGGGCGCCGCCCGGCAGGTCCATCGCGTAGAGGTGGCCCAGGGCGGAGAAGACGAGGAGCTTGCCGTCGGGCGACTCCACCGGCCAGCGCAGCAGGCGTGCGCGGACCGGCTCCGCGCCGAGCCTGCCGGGGAAGCGCAGCGCATCGGTCACCGTCTGCTCGACCCGCGCCGTGAAGGGGATAGCGCTGCGCTCGCCGGTCGCCGCGTCGAAGCGCCACAGCCTGCTCTCGGCCGTCGCGACGATGGCGCGCCCGTCGGGCGTCCAGGCGTAGCCCGGGAACACGCCGTGGAACGCGAAGCCCTCCTGGTTGTCGCGCTGCACGCCGTCGGCCAGCAGCCGCGCGCGTCCCGAGGCGAGGTCGATGGTCTCGATCCGGGTCTTCGCGCGCACGCGCCGCACGAACGCCAGCGTGCGCCCGTCGGGGCTCGGGGCCGGCGCCGCGCCGCCGCCGAACTCGCCGGTCACCGGCACCACCTGGCCCGTGCGGCGGTCCAGGCGCTTGATCTGCCAGATGCCTTCGTTGACGTTGCGGTCGTACTTGTACCGGCTGTCGCGGGCGGAGAAGTAGAGGAAGCGGCCGTCCCGGGAGAAGGCCATGTCGGCCGCGTCGGGCTGCTCCTCGCGCTTCGTGAGCTGGACGCCCTGGCCCCCCTTCACGTGCCACATCCAGAGCTCCACGGTGCCGAGGGTCGAGGCGTCCGTGAGCCGCTTGCGCCCGACGAGGTACTCGCCGTCGGGGGCCCAGGCCGGACCCGACACCGTCGAGTCCTTCTCGCCGCTCACGGCGCGTGCGTTCGTGCCCTCGAGGTCGCAGACCCAGATGTTCTCGATGCCGCCCCGGTCGCTCGCGAACGCGATCGTGCGTCCGTCGGGGCTGAAGCGCGGCTGGACGTCGTAGGCGGGGCCGCTGGTGATCCGCCGGGCCTCGCCGCCGCCGATTGGCAGCAGGTAGAGATCACCCAGCAGCGAGAACACCAGCCGCTGGCCGTCGGGGTGCACGTCGAGGTGGAGCCAGGTGCCCTCGTCCGTGGTGAACGCGACGCTTTGCGTGGGGCCCTTGGGCTCGTCCACGGACCAGGCCTTCTCCGTGTCCGGCTTGGACGCCTCGGAGTTCGCTTTCTTGGACTCTGCGGCCGCCGGAAGGGCCAGGAGTGCGAGGACGAGGTTGAGAAGGATTCGGCGCTTCACGGGGACCTCCGGAGGGGTTCTGACGTTTCTAGCCCGAGCCGTGTTCCATGGCCTGGTTGAATCGCTCCCGAAGCGGGCCGGGGATCGGGATCGGACGGAAGTCGCTCATGTCGACGACCACGGCGGTGTTGCGCGCGACGAACACGGCGCGGCCCTCGACGCTGCCTTCGTAGCGGAAACGGACGGAGCTGCACCCGAGGTGCTCCACCACGACGCCGACCTCGACGCGATCGCCGTAGTGGACCGGCGCCAGGTACTCCATCTCGACCTTCGCGGTGGGGAAGCCGAGCCCCTCCCGGAACACGTCCGGGTACGGCCGGCCCACGAAGCCCGCGAAGAAGTCCTCGAACGCGACGTGGAGGAAGTTGACGAGGTTCGGGTAGTAGGCGATCCCGGCCGGGTCGAGGTCGCAGAAGCGGACGAGGATGGTCGTGGAGAAGGCCGCCATCAGGGAGCGATCAGGCCTTGCTCCCCAGGTGCTCCATCACCGACACGCACAGCACCTCGGCCAGCGCCTCGAAGTAGCTCTCGCCGTCCTCGGCGGAAGCCGCCGTCGGATCCCCGAAGTAGGCATCCTCGCCGCCCGCCTCGACGAAGGTCTTTGCGCCGCGCTTGAGGGCCGGCATCAGCCCGTCCATCGGGGCGAGGCTGATGCGCTCGCGCTCGCGCACCTTGTCCCGCGCGGCGGCCAGCATCAGGGACGTCTCCCAGGCGCCGGCGTGGTCGCCCGCCTGGAACACGGGCCCCATCAGCTCGGCCCAGCGCTTCTTCGTCAGGTCGGCGTAGCAGACGCTCGCGCCCGCCTTCGACGCGGCCTCGACGGCCTTCTTCACGCACTCGACGTGCTGGGGCTCCAGGTGGATGTTGGCCAGGCCCACGCAGCGGAAGCGCTTCGCGGCGGCCACGCTCACGTCGCGCAGGAGCGCCACGGCCGTGTCGGGCGGGAGGCTCAGGGTGCCCGCGAAGTCGGCGCCGAACTCGGCCACGGTGAAGTAGACCGGCGGCAGGATGAGCGCAGGGATGCCGTGCTCCTTGAGCTTGGCCGCGCCCCGCCTCGCCATCTCCGTGGCGATCACCGTGTCGGCGTTCAAGGGCAGGTGCGGGCCGTGGGCCTCCACGGCGCCCACGGGCAGGAGCGCGACGGGGCGGTCCTTGAGCGCCTCGTCCACCTCCGTCCACGTCATCTCGGACATCACGATGTGCTCAGCCATGGCCTTGAGAAGGTAGGGCCTTCTTCCTTTCCTGTTCGCTTGAATGACGGTTATTCGACGCTAGGCGGCGGGGAACCTCATGCCGGCGAGGCCTGCAAGCGGCGCCTTTCGATCTTCCCTCGGTCGTTCTTGGGCAAAGAAGCGACGAACTCGACGGTCCTCGGGTACTTGAATGGGGCCAGGCGGCCCTTCACGAACTCCTGAAGCTCGCGGGCGAGCTCAGGACCGGCGGCACCCTCCCGGATCACCACGAAGGCCTTGGGTTTCGTCAAGCCGTCGGCGTCTTTATATCCGATCACGGCGCACTCCGCCACCTTGGGGTGCGTCAGGAGGCAGGCCTCCACCTCGTACGGCGACACGAAGATCCCGCCGACCTTGAGCATCTCGTCGGTGCGACCCTCGTACCAGAAGTAGCCCTTTGCGTCGCGCCGCATGTGGTCGCCGGTGACGACCCAGTCGCCCCGCAGGACCTCCTTGGACTTCTCGTGGGCCTGCCAGTACAGGATCGCGGCGCTCTCGCCCTTGATCCAGAGCGTGCCGGCCTCGCCCTCCGGGACGTCGCTCCCGTCGGGGCCGACGATGCGCGCCTCGTATCCGGGGACCAGGAGGCCGAGGCTGCCCGGCACCACGTTCCCGGGACGGTTCGAGATGTAGATGTGGAACATCTCGGCGGAGCCGATGCCGTCGAGGATCTCGATCCCGAAGTTGCGCTTCCAGACGCGGTAGAGCTCGGGGGGCAGCGCCTCGCCGGCGGACAGGCACAGCCTCAGGCACGAGATGTCCCGTCGCTCGCTGCCGGGGTGGTTGATCATGGCGTTGATCATGGTCGGCACCGAGGTCAGGATCGTCGGCTTGTAGCGCTCGACGACGTCGAACAGCGTGCCGGGCTCGCTGCGCTCGCTGAACAGGACGGTGGCGCCGCCCACCGCGAAGGGGAACAGCAGGTTGGTGCCCGTCGCGTAGCCGAAGAACAGCTTGGGCACGGACACCGTGACGTCGTCCTCGCGGATCCCCAGCACCTGCTTCGCGTAGCGCTCCGTGTTCCAGGGCAGGTCCTGCTGCAGGTGGACGGCGCCCTTGGGCTTGCCCGTCGAGCCGCTCGTGAACAGCCAGATGGCTGGGTCGTCGCGATGCGTGTCGGCGTTGATGCAGCGGTCCGAGGCCTTGCCGCACACCTCGTCGAAGGAGACATGGCGCCCGGCGCTCCCGACCACCACCATGTTCTGAAGGTGCCGGAACCAGTCGCGCACCGGGTCCAGGCGGTCGAGGGTGCTCTCGTCGACGATGGCCGCCTTGGCGCGCGTGTAGTCGAAGTAGTGTACGAGGTCGTCGGCGGGCAGCAGCGGGTTCACCATGCAGATGACCGCACCCGCCTTGGCGGCTCCGAACCAGGCGAACACGAACTCGGGGCGGTCGGGCAGGATCAGGAGCACGCGGTCCTCGATCCCGACGCCGAGCGCCCGGAGCGCGTTGGCGCAGCGGTTCGCCCGTGCCTGGACCTCGCGGTACGTGTAGGCCTGGTCGCGCCAGTAGAGGCAGACCTTGTCCCCGCGTCCCTCCTCGACGTTCCGGTCGAGGAAATACCAGGCCATGTTGAAGCGCTCGGAGAACTCCATCGGCTGGCTCACGCCTTGCCTCCGTCCAGGCGGCCGTACGCGCTCCCGTGGAAGAGGAGCGGCCGTCCAGGGGCGATCTGAACGCGCAGGACCTCGCCCACGTAGATCATGTGGTCGCCCGCCTGCGTGGCGCTCACGACCCGGCACTCGAGGTGGGCGAGGGCGCCGGGGACGAGCGCCACGCCGGCCTCGCCGAGGTGCAGGTCCTTCGCGGCGAACTTTTCGCGCCCGGGCTGCGCGAAGCGCCGCGAGAAGTGCTCCTGGTCCTCGCGCAGCACGCTGACGCCGAACACCCGCGAGGAGCCGAAGCCGCCGTGCGCCTCGGAGCGCCGGTCGATGCAAACGAGCACGAGGGGCGGATCGAGGCTGACGGAGCTGAAGGCGTTCACCGTCAGCCCCAGGGGCTGCCCGGAGGCGTGCCGCGTCGTCACTACGGTCACCCCGGTCGCGAACTGGCCGAGGGCTCTTCGGAACTCGCTGGCGTCGACCGGCATGGCGGGAGTCAAAGGCGATTCTAGATCAGCGCCGCCGCAGCAGGTGGAGCTGCCCGCCGGCCAGCGCCAGGCGCAGGCCGATGCGCAGCAGCACAAAGGCCTGCATCAGGCCGAAGGCCGCGAGCTGGCTCCGGTAGCCGGTGACGCCCAGGGCCCCGTCGGCGGCCACGAAGCCCGCGAGGAGGAGCAGCCCGAGCAGCAGGATCGCCGCGAAGTGGCCGAGGACCGTGCGCGCGCGGCCGAGCACGAAGGCGAAGGCCGAGACGAGCGCCAGGCTCGCGCTGCGCCGGTCCTCCAGCACCACGAGGGCCTTCGCGTAGCCCGAGAGCAGGTGCACGGCCAGGAGCGCGGCGAGGAGGGCGGCGTGACGGCCCAGGGACCACACGAGGGCGGCGTTCTCCGTCACCGATTCGCGGGCCCGCTCGTCGGCCCAGGCGGCCAGCGGGGCGTTCAAAAGGAACACGAGCCCGTCGAGAGCGAGGGCCAGCAGCGTCACGCGCGCGATGGGGCCCAGGTAGAAGCCGCAGGCGTGGGCGAACGCGCGCAGCGCGAAGCCGCCGCGGGAAGCCCGCAGCGCGGCGAGGATGCCCCCGGTGAACAGCGTCTGCAGGGCCAGGTAGGCGACGCCCAGGCCGAGCACGAGCGGCTCCGCTCCCGAAACCGCCTCTCCGCCGCGCGAGAAGAGCCGGCCCGGCAGGTCGCCCCGCAGGAGCATTTCGGCGTTCCGGAATGCGAAGCCGGCGCCCAGCATCTCGGGGCCGAAGCTGGTCCCGAAGCCGGCGCGCTCGTGCGCGAAGCGACGCCACCAGTCGTAGTCGAAGCCGTGAACGAGCCGTGGCGCCGCGCCGCGGTTCGTCACGTCGCCCTCCAGGATCCGGAACAGGGGAGCCGCGAGCAGGGCCGCGGCCGCGAGGTTGAACGCGAGGAGGAAGACGGCGAGGGAGCGCAGGCGCCACGCCCCGGCCAGGCCCGCGCGGAGCGCGTCGATCATCCGAGCACCGTGTGCAGCTCGAGGAGCGTCTGCAGCCAGAACAGGTAGCGGGCCGACCACTTGAGGGCCGCACGCCGCGCCAGGCCGTCTTCGTCCCGCCACACGTTGTTCGAGCGGTCGATGTCGAGGGTCAGCTTCGCCTCTGGATCGACGACGGCGCGGACGACTTTCGGTCCCGCGCGGAACGCGTAGCGCTTGTAGGTGTCGCGGCCGTCCCAGCTCTCGCGGACGAGCCTGCCGTCCGCGAACTCGATCAGGACCTCGACCGGCAGCCGCGCCTCCTCCCGCCGCTCGAAGGTCACGACGGAGTCCCACACGGCCGGGGCGGGCTTGGGCGTGGGCGCGTCCAGGGAGACGAAGCGCTCCGACGTGGCTTCCAGGAAACCCCGCGGCGCCCGGCTCTCCTCCTGCTTCACCGAGGCCGCGTAGTCGACGAGGCCGCTCGAGTAGAAGGTCTCGTCGAAGAACGCGCTCCAGTCCCGGGCGGTCACCTCGTTCAGCGTCGCGAGCAGATCCCGTGTCGTCGGATGTGCGAAACGGTAACGGTGCGCGTAGGTGCGCCAGACGCGGTCCATGTTCTCGGCGCCCAGCAGGTTCTCCAGGGTCTCGTATACCAGGGCGGGCCTGTCGTAGGCGTTCAGGTAGTAGGAGTCCTTCGACTGGTATTCCCAGGCGCGCCGCACCAGGGGGTCCTCGCGGCCGAAGCGGCGCAGGTCCTTGCGATGCTCGTCGCCGCGGCGCATGAACACTCCGGGCGCGACCACCGGGATGCCCCGGCGCGCGTCGCGCTGGTTCCTGCCGCCGAAGTAGCGCACGGCGAACGCCTCGGGGCCGTAGGCGAGGTCGACGGCGCGCGTCTCGAAGTACTGGTTGATCCCCTCGTCGAGCCAGGCCTCCTCGGTCTCGTCGTTCGCGACCAGCCCGTACCAGAACTGGTGTCCCGCCTCGTGGACCGTCACGGATTCCGGGGCCAGCAGATCGCGGCGAGCCCACGCCGGCGCGCCGCCCGTGAAGAGCGTGGGGTACTCCATCCCGCCGGAGCCCGAGTACCAGGCCGGATCGACGACGGTGAGCTGCGCGTAGGGATAGGGAGCCGACCAGGCGCCGTAGGCGCGCAGGGCGAGCCGCGTCGCATCCAGGTAGCGGCGCGCGAGGTGCGCATGCTCGGGCAGCAGCAGCAGGCGCACGTCGACGGCCGGGTAGCCGGGCGCGTCGAAGCGCTCGCGCCGCTCCAGGAAGCGCGGGCATGCGGTCCACGCGAAGTCGTGGACGTCCTCCTGGACGAACCGCAACGTCTTCGTGCCGTCCGGGTTGCGCAGCGCCTCCGTCTCGCGACCGGTGGCGCCGACCACGAAGCGCTCCGGCAGCGTGACGCGCACGTCGTAGTTCCCGTAGTCGGAGAAGAACTCGGTGGTCGAATGGAACGCGTGGGCCTTCCACTGGCCGTCCTTCGCCAGCACGCCGATCTTGGGGAACCACTGCACGATGAAGAGGTAGTCGTGCACCCAGCCGGCGCGTCCCACGGTGCCGTGGGGGACGTGCGAGGTCCATTCGATGCGCAGGCGAGCCGTCGCTCCCGCCGCGATCGGAGCGGGCGTTCGCACCACGGCCACCGTGCGGTCGTCCGGGTTGCCGCCGTCGGCGTCGACGTAGCGGAGCGTCGCGGTGAGGTCCGACTCCGCCGGCTCGAGGAGCAGGACCCGCGTCGGCTGCGTGTAGCCGAAATCGCGGTCCTTGCGGAAGCGCGCGGCGCGCGGGCCCTCTCCGCGGGCCGAGGCTGAGAGGTTGCTCCGGAACGCGTTCCAGTAGAGGTGGAAGGGAAGCTCGTCGACGGCCTTGTCGCTCGTGTTCCTCCAGTCGAGCACGAGACGCCCGTCGATCTGGTGCGTGCGCTCGTCGAGGCGCGCCTCGATCGTGTAGCTCGCGATGCGCGGCGAGCGCCCGGGCAAGGGAGGCAGCGGATACGCCGCCGGGACCGCTGGCAGATCGAAGGGCCGCGGCCACGGCTCGGGGGGCTCGGCGGCGCAGCCGGCCACCGAGACGAAAGCCGCGAGCAGGATGGGGCGCATTGGCGGGATGGCGGGCATTCTAGCTCGCGACGCCGCGCGGGCTTCTAGTCGGGCCGCATCAGCTCTCCCGCCTCGAAGACGCCCGCCGGTTCCCAGGGGCGCCCGGGGTACCAGACGGACGGCGTCAGCCGGGAGCGCGGGCCGTCCTTTCCCTTCGGCCACAGCGTGCAGGTGACGACGCGGTGGCCGTGGTCTTCCTCCTCGCAGAAGGGGCAGAAGACGCACAGCCGCACGCGATCCTCCGCGCCGAGCGCCCACTTCCGCGGGAGATCGGGATCGGCGAGCAGAGCGCGGGCCATGCCCACGAGGTCCGCTTGGCCCTCGCGAAGGATCGCCTCGGCCTGCTCGAAGCGGGCGATCTTGCCCGTCGTCACTACGGGGATCTGGAACCCGGCCGCTCGCACCGCCGCGCGGATCTGCGCGGCGAGCGGGACGTTCACGCCGAACGGGTCCTTCTTGTCGCGGGGGATGCACGTGTGGCCGCTGTGGCCGGTATAGGGGTAGGCCGGCTCGCCCACCTTCGGCTGCTTCGCGTCGTCGAACTTGCCACCCCGCGAGATCGAAAGGAAGTCGAGCCCGGCACGGGCCAGCTCGACGCCGATGCGCGCCGCCTCCTCGATGCCCGTGCCGTGGATCCGCCCATCGGCGCCGAGGATGTCCTCGGAGCCGAGGTAGCGACAGCCGACGAGGAACTCCGGGCCCACCTGCTCGCGGACCGCCGCGATCACCTCGCGCGGAAGCCGCAGCCGGTTCTCGAGGCTGCCGCCGTACGCGTCCCTCCGGGCGTTCGTCGCCGACAGGAAAGAAGCCAGGGTGTAGGCGTGGGCGAAGTGCAGCTCCACTCCGTCGAGGCCCGCTTGCTTCGCGCGCCGCGCCGCGGCGGCGAACCAGCCGGGGATCCGGCGGATCTCCTCGAGGCCCAGGTCCTCGATCGTCTGCCGATAGCCGAACAGGAAGTCGCGCCGGTCCCGCGGGTCCACGAGCCAGGCTTCGTGCTGGGCTTCGAACTCGGCGTCGGTGAGGCCGAGCACCGGCTCGGGCAGCCGTCCGCGCCGCACCATGCCCTCGAGGAACTCCCGGGTCGGCTTGCGCCGCGCGATCTTCAGGAAGTCGATGATCTGCGGGATCACGAGGGAGGGCGAGACGCCCCGCATCGCCTCGCGCAGGGCCCTGAGGCCGGGCAGGAAGCGGTCGTCCGAGAGGCGCAGGAGCGGGCCGCTCGCGACGTCGCGGACGCCGATCGCCTCGAGAACGATCATGCCCGGTTCGCCCAGGGCGTAGCGCAGGTAGATCTCGCGCACCGACGGCGTGACGAAGCCGTCGTCGCTGCCGCGCCAGGTGACCATGGCGGGCAGCCAGATGCGGTTCGGCATCACGAGCCCGCCGCGCCCGATGGAGAACGGCCGGAAGAGCAGCGCGCCCGCCGGATCGTTCAACTCAATCGCCGTCCTCGTCATCGGCCGTCTCGTCCCTCCGGCCCTCGGCCATCTCCGCCTCGATGCCGAGGTCGGCGAGGCGTCGGCGCAGGGCCTCGAAGCCCCGCCGATCGGGAGGCGGATCGCTGCGGAAGACGTCGAGGATGTCCTCGAGGCGGTCGACGCGCCGCGCGAGCTGTCCGATGATCTCGATCGAGAACGAGGCGCCGTCTTGCTGGGCGCCGGCGAAGGCGCTCGCCTCGCCATAGGCGCCCAGCAGGTCCACCATGCGGGCGCTCAGGCTGTCGGCGGCCTCCACCAGCTCGCTCTGGAACAGGCTCTCGCG
>DASSJI010000066.1:0-12834 GCA_035691285.1 Vicinamibacteria bacterium
CATCTGCCCGGACCACGGGTCGTGGGGATGCTCGGCGCGCCGGATGAAGAGGATCTCGAGGCCTGTCGGCCCGTCGCGCAGGACCACCGAGACCGCCGCTCGCTTGAGCGAAGCGTCCGCCACGCGGGCCCACTCTCGCTCGCGCAACGCGGCGGCGAGCTGGTCCCACGCGAGGCGCACGCTCCGATTCTAGTTCAGCGCCCGAGCAGCGCGTGGGCCTGCGTCAGCCAGAGGAACGCCATGTTGGGCGCGAGCCGGCCCGCGAGCAGCATCGCGTCCACGTCGTCGGCCGGCACGTAGCGCAGCTCGGTGATCTCGCTCGCCTGGGGCCTGAAGCCCGAGAGGGGCAGCTCCGTGCGGCCCGCATAGATCGCGAGGTGGTACAGGACGCGTCGCAGGCCGCCGCCGGGCGCGTGGCGAACGTCGCGGAGGTTGAAGCGGCGCTCGACCGGACGCAGCAGGACGCCGCGGGCGAGGTCGAACCCCGCCGCTTCCGGGGCGTCGCCGTCCGCGACGAGCCGCACCTGGACCGCCCGCGGGTCGTCGAAGAGCTCCTCGCCCGCCTCGCGCACGAGCGTCTCGTCGAAGCTCTCCCCGGCGCTCACGTGGCCCCCGACCGACTTGTCCCACAGCCCGCCGTTCTCCTTGGCCACCGGGCGCCGCTGCATGAGGAGCTCGCCCCGCGCGTTGACGATCAGCGCGTTCACGGCGCCCACCGCGAGGCCCGAGCGCTTCGCCTCGCGGCGCGGCAGGGCGCCCGTGACGCGGCCCGCCGCGTCGTAGACGTTCAGGAGCTCCTCTTCGGCCTGGCCGCCCATGTGGCACCATTCTAGTGAGTGTCCCGCTCCGCGCGTCTCGTCCTCGTCTGCCTCCTCGGCGCGGGGCCGCCGGTCGCCGGCGCTTCCTTCCCCCCGGGGTTGCGCTTCCGCACCCTCGAGACGCCCGAGGTCGTGATCCACTACCACGACGGGCTCGAGGGCGCCGCGCGCGTGGCCGCGTCCCTCGGCACGCAGGTGATGCGAGCCCACGAGGGGCGCTCCGGGGTGAAGGTGCGGCCCGTCCACGTGGTGCTCGCCGACACCACGGACGACCCCAACGGCTTCGCGACGCCGCTGCCCTACCCGCTCGTCCACATCCGGGCGGTGGCGCCCGACGGCACCGACGAGTTCGGGAACCACGACGGGTGGCTGCGGCTCGTCCTGACCCACGAGCTGGCCCACGTCGTCCACCTGGAGCAGGCGCGCGGGGTCATCGCCTTCGGCCGCAAGCTGCTCGGCCGTGCGCCCTACCTGTTCCCGAACGGCCTCACGCCGCCGTGGCTCCTCGAGGGGCTCGCCACCTACGAAGAGACCGAGGGCACTGCGTTCGGCCGCGGGCGCAACCCCGACGTGCGCATGGTGCGGCGCGTCGCCGCCCTCGCAGGCGCGCTGCCCAAGGAAGACCAGGCCACGACCGGCCTCGACGCCTGGCCCGGCGGGATCGCCGCGTACTTCTACGGCGAGGCCTTCCTGCGCGAGCTGGAGGAGGGCCTCGGCGAGGGCACGCTGCCCGCCCTCGCCCGGGAGCACTCGGGTCGGATCATTCCCTACACCGACGAGTTGACGGCGCACAGCGTGACGGGCGCGAGCTTCCACGCGCGCTTCAAGGAGTGGCGCGTGGCCGAGGAGCGCCGGGCGGTCGCGGAGGGCGCCGGGATCTGGACGCGGGGCGTGACCGCCTCGCGGCCGCTGACCGCGCGCGGCATCCGTCAGCTGGCGCCCCGCTTCAGCCCCGACGGGGTCTGGATCGCCTACACGAGCGGCAGCCTCGACCGCTACCGGGCGATCCGACTGGTGCTCCGCGACGGCTCGGCTGACCGCGAGCTGGTCCGGCGCAACGGCGGCAGCGGCCTCGCCTGGACGCCCGACGGCCGCTCCCTGGTCTTCGACGAGCCGGAGGCGTTCCGGGTGTATTCGACCTTCTCGGACCTCCGCGTGGCCGACGTCGCCACCGGCGCGGTGCGCCAGCTCACGCGTGGCCTGCGGGCGCGCGACCCCGACGTGGCTCCGGATGGCCGCCGTGTCGCGTTCGTCAAGGAGTCCGGCGGGCATGCGGAGCTCGCCACGATCGCCCTCGACGGCACGGGCCTGCGCGGGCTCACGGCCTCCGAGCCCGGAACGCAGTGGAGCGGTCCGCGCTTCTCCAGGGACGGCCGCTCGATCGTGGCGTCGCGGCTCCTGGCGGGCGGCCTGCTGGATGTCGTGCTGGTCGACCCCGTGACCGGAGCCGTGACGCCGCTCACGTCCGATCGCGCCAAGGACGTCGAGCCGACCTTCACTCCCGACGGACGCTTCGTGGTGTTCCGCTCGGACCGCGACGGCGTCTCCAACCTCTACGCGCTTCGACTCGCCGACCGCGCGCTGCTGCGCGTCACCAGCGTCGTCGGCGGCGCCTTCACCCCGGACGTGGCTCCGGACGGCCGCGGCATCGCCTTCTCGGACTACTCGTTCCGGGGCTTCGACGTGCACCTCATGGACGTGAACTGGAACGCGCTCGCTCCGGTCGCCGCCTTCGAGGACCGCCTGCCGCCGTCGCGCTCGGACCCCGAGCCCTGGACCGGCCCCGACCGTCCGTACCGGCCGCTGCCCGCGCTGCTGCCGCGCTTCTGGAGCCCCTACTTCAGGTTCGGGGACGACGGCGGCGTCGGAGCCGTCACGGGCGGCGTGGATCCCCTGTTCCGCCATGCCTACGGGCTGAGCCTGTTCCGCGCCGAGGACACAGGCCGCCTGGAGCTTCGCGGCGTGTACCAGTACGATCGCTGGCGGCCCACGCTGCTCGCCGTGTGGGAGGACACGAGCGACGCTCTGGTCGACGGCGGCGTGCTCCGCAACCAGGAGCTGACCCTGCGCGCGAGCCTCCCGGTGCTGCGGCGGGTGCGCCATTCCCAGAGCCTGTCCCTCGCCTACAGGCGGCGCGCCGAGCGGGCGGACGGGGCGCACTCGACTGCCCCCCGACTCGACCTGGGCGGGCTCGAGGCCGAGTGGTCGTTCTCCAGCGCGCGGAGCTTCCCGTTCTCGATCTCCCCTGTCGAGGGCGTGCGGGCGCGCGTCGCCTTCCTGCGCGAAGCCGAGGCGCTCGGCAGCGACGTCTCCCTCGGCAAGCTGACCGCCGACCTGCGCGGCTACCGTCGGGTGTTCGGTTCCACGGACGCCTTGGCGGTGCGCCTCGGAGGCGGGACCACCTTCGGCGAGCCGGGCTTCGACGGGTCCTATGTCGTCGGCGGCTTCCCGGACTCCGATCTCCTCGACGTGGCGTTCACGAACGAGACGGTGCTGCGTGGCTACCCCGACGACGCCTACCGCGGGCGGAGCTTCGCCCACGCGAACCTCGAGTACCGCTTCCCGCTAGGACACCCGCAACGAGGCTTCTGGTCGTTCCCCGTCTTCCTCCGGCACCTCCACGGCTCGATCTTCGCCGACGCGGCCAGCGCGTGGAGCGGGCCGTTCCGGATCGACGGCATCAAGCCCAGCGCGGGCGCGGCCCTCGGAGCCGACCTCTTCCTCGGCCACGGGCTCGCCGTGACGACGACGGCTGGGGTCGCCAGAGGCTTCGCCTCGGGCGGCGAGACGCGGGCGTACTTCCGCGCCGGACTGGCCTTCTAGCGCTTGACGAGCCGGATCGCGCCGTTCACCGTTTCCAGCTCCAGGCTGCGGCCGCCCGCGCCCAGTGTGCCGCGCGCCTGCTGCGGGCCCCAGCGGCCCTTGACCGCCAGCGGGAAGTCGGAGTGGATGCCGCCGTTCACCGTGGAGGCGCGCACCTCGGTGCTGGCGTCGGCGGGCAGCTCGATCGTGATGGCGCCGTTCACGGTGCTGTAGCTGAGTTTGCCGGGCCAGTCCGCGCGGCCCAGGCGCGCGAAGACCGAGCCGTTGACGCTCTGGCCGCGCACGACGCCGCGACCCGTGGCGCGCACGGCGCCGTTCACCGTGGTCGCGACGACGTCGCCGCCCAGGCCTTCGGCTTCGACGCCTCCGTTCACGGTCCGGCCGGCGAAGTTCACGCCCTCGGGGACGCGGACGCGGAAGTCGACCTCGACGTCGTTCTTGTCGGCGCCGAGATGGCCGCCCTCGCCCGGCTCGCAGCGGTTGGCGCGCACCGCGTGTGCCGAGGGGTACACCGCGCAGATCGTCACACCGCCCGCGTGCTCGATGGTCCTGATCTCGACCTCGTCGGGGTCGTCGCGCCGGCCGTGCCTGTCGGCGATCACCTCGACCTCGCCGCCCGGCGACGGCTCGGCCGTGATGGAGCCGTTGACGCCCTTCAGCTCGATCGTCTGGCCGGCCGCGAGCCGTCCGGTCCAGCGGAACTCGCTGCTGTCGGCGTTGAGAGGTGGGGCGAGGAGGGCGCACATGAAGGCCGTGGACGCCGCCAGCCTGAGAACAGTCATGGGTTCATCCTCCAGCTATGGCCGCTTGCGCAGGCGGATCGTGCCGGAGAGCGTCTCGATCGTCACCGAGGCGCCGCCCTTGCCCGCAGTGAACTCCAGCTCCTTCTCGCTCGTCCACTTGCTGGAGCGCGTCGGGGTCGGGCCGCCCAGCTCGTTCACGATCTCGCCGCTGAACGTCGTGATGACGAAGTCGGCCGAGACGGTGGCGGGGAAGACGAACTCGGTCGCCCCGCTGACGCTGCTGGCGTCGAGGCTGGCCTCGGGCCGCAGGTCGCCTTCGAAGCGGAGGCCGCCCGAGACGGTCTCCAGGGACGCCCGGTCGAACGCGGAGCCGGCCACCGACAGGAGGCCGTTGACCGACGACGCCGCGATCTCGCCGCCCGCGCCCTTGACCGTGACCGCGCCGTTCACCGATTCGGCCTGGAGCCGCTTCGTGTTGCCGGACACCTCGATGCTGCCGTTCACGCTCGAGACCTCGGCCGCCTGGAAGCCCCCCGAGAGGCGGATCGAACCGTTCACGGTCTCGGCGCGCACCTCGCCGTTCACGCCCTCGACGCTCACCTCGGCCGCGAAGGAGTCGATCTGGACGCGGCTACCGGCGGGCACGCGGATCTCGAGATCGGACTTGATGCCGTGGGGGTTCATGGTGTCCACGCTGACCACGGCTTTGCGCCCGTGGACGCTCAAGTCGACGCCGCTCGCGCCCTGGCCGAGGACGCCGGTCACCTGGATCTCGTTCTTCGCCCAGCCGATCACGCGGATCGAGCCGGCGGGGTTGTCGATCTCGACGATGCCGTCGGGGGCGGCGGACTGCCGCTGCTCGATGCGGCCTTCGGCCGTCGTCAGGGCGGCGGGCAGGAGCAGGAGGAAGGCCAGTCTCGTCGTGCGCATGATTGCGTGCCTCATGGGTTAGATCTGGGCCGAGAGCCGGATCAGCTTCAGGAGCAGGTCGATCTTCTTCTGGTGCGTGGACGCCAGCATCTTGTTCAGCTTGGTATTCTGCGGGTCCTTCTCGAGGGCGTCCTTCACCTCGCGGAGCGCCGTGTCGATGGCGGCCACGTTCGCTTCCAGGTCGGCCATCTGCTTCTGCGCCTCGGGGGACATCGACCCTCGCCGCGCATTCAGGGTCTGGATGAGCTGGCTCGTGGCGCGCAGGTACTCCGTTTCGGCCTTCTCGATGTCGGCGGTTCCGATCGCTGCCGGCTGGACGCTGGCGCCGCCCGGTTCGACGGACGCAGCCCCCGCTCCGGGGCGAGGCGTCCGGCCGATCACCAGGGCGAGAACGAGCGCGGCCGCCGCGGCGAGGCCGGCCAGGAGGCCGCCCCGGCGCGCGAAGCGCAGCACGCGCGCGCGCGCTTCGATGCGGCTCGCGATGCCGGGCCACAGGTCGCGCCCCGGCTGGGCCTCGTGGCGCAGTCCGGCGGCCTCGCCCAGGAAGGCGCGGAGCTTGCGCTCCTCGGAGCGGCACGCCGCGCAGGAGGCCAGGTGCAGCTCGGCCTCCTGGTGCTCCGCCTCAGAGAGCGAGCCGTCGGCGTAGTCGTCGAGGATCTCGCGCAGCCGTTCGCAGGTCATCGTCCCAGAGCCTCCCTGAGAAGCCGGCGCGCCCGGTGGAGCTGGGCCTTCGACGTCCCGGCGGCGATGCCCGTGAGTTCCGCGATCTCCTGGTGCTTGAAGCCCTCGACGTCGTGGAGCACGAAGACCGCCCGCGCGCCCTCGGGCAGCTCGCCGAGCGCGCGCTCCAGGTCGAGCCCGCGCTCCGGCCCCGGCGGCTTCTCGGGGCGGTCGTAGGACGCGAGGTCGTCCGTGGCGAAGACGCGGGCGGAGCGCCGCGCCCGGGCGCGGCGCTCCGAGAGCGCCACGTTGACCGCCAGGGGGTAGAGCCAGGTCGAGAAGGCGCTCTCGCCGCGGAAGGTGCCGATCTTCTGCCAGGCGCGCACGAAGACGTCCTGGGTCAGCTCCTCGGCGAGGCTGCTGTTCCCGGCGAGGCGCAGGCACAGACCGTAGATCCGGCCCACGTTGTCCCGGTAGAGCTCCTCGTATGCCGACATGTTTCCCGCCTGGGCCTCGCGCACTCGCTGGCGCTCCCGGGAGCGGCGCTCGTCATCGCTGGTTGCGCTGGATCGAGCCCCGATCCCTTGCGTCAGCACCATCACTCGACCCTTGAGATGCCGGAGAGCCCCCGGCGGTTGGAACGCGACGGCTGCTCAAGTCGATCATACGCCGCAACTGCAACACGGGCCTGAGGATGCGCCCGAACGCCTCAGCGAGCCAGAGCGCGCCCGACCCCCTCGGCCTCATCGAGAAGGGCCTCGAGATCGCCCTCGCTCGTGCGGAAGTTGACGATGCAGACACGCATCGCGACGCGGCCCTTCAGCACCGTGGGCGCCAGCATGAAGCCGCCGCCGCCGACGAGCCGGTTCACGATGCGCCGGTTCAGCCCGTCGAGGTCGCCCCCGGCGACGCCCTCCGGCCGGTACCGGAAGTTTACGATCGACAGCACGGGCTCGGCCAGAAGCTCGAAGTCGCGCCGGCGCCCGACCGCCTCGGCCAGGAAGCGCGCGAGCGCGCAGTCGCGCTCGACGCGCTCGGCGTAGGCCCTGCGGCCATGGACCTTGAGCCCCATCCAGACCTTGAGGGCCTTGAACGCCCGCGACAGCTCGGGCCCGCGGTCGTTGAAGCCCGGAGGGCCGAGAAGCGGGCTCTCCGCATCTTGGACGAGGTATTCGGCCGGGCGCCGGAAGGCCGCCGACAGTCGGCCCGGCTCGCGCACCAGGGCGGCGCCCGCCTCGTACGGGACGTACAGCCACTTGTGGGGGTCCGCAGCCACCGAGCGCGCCCGCTCGATGCCGCGGAAGAGCGGCCGCATCGCCTCCGAAACGAGGGCCATGCCCCCGTAGGCGCCGTCGGCATGGAACCAGAGACCCTCGCGGTCGCAGAGGTCGGCGATCCCGTCGAGGGCATCCACCGCGCCGGTGTTCACGGTCCCCGCGTTGCCGACCACGATCGCCGGCAGCCGCCCGGCGGCGCGGTCTTCCGCGACCGCGTCCTCGAGCCTGTCGAGGCGCATGCGGAAGCCGTCGTCGGTCTCGACCTTGCGAAGCTGGCGCATGCCGATGCCGAGGAGGTCGACGGCCTTGTCCACGCAGTTGTGGACCTGGTCGGACGCGTAGACGACGAGCCGCGGCCGGCCCGGCGGGCCGGCGCCCTCCTCGCGCACGTCCCAGGGCGCCATGGCCGCGCGCGCCGCGGCGAGCGCGGTGAAGTTCGCCATCGAGCCGCCCGACGTGAGGATGCCCTCGGTTCCCGCCGGCATCCCGAGGATCGCCGCGAGCCATGCGAGCACGCGGTGCTCGACGTGGATCGCGGCGTGGTCGCCGCCCCAGCAGTTGGGATTCATCGTGGCCGCGAGCAGCTCGGCCAGGACGCCCACCGGATCGGCCGAGGCGTTGATGAACGCGAAGAAGCGCGGGTGGGAGTTGCCGAACGGGTAGGGCAGCACGCGCTCGCGGACGAACGCCAGGACCTCCTCGAAGGCACGGCCCTCCTCGGGCAGGGGCTCGTCGAAGAGGGCGGCGCCGCCGCCGACCTTGCCGAAGACCGGGCCCGACTCGAGGCGCGCGCGCTCGACCGCGACGGCCTCCACCGCGAGGGCTCCGAGGCGCCGCAGCTCATCCGCCGAGAGGTCGAAGCCGCTCACTGGATGTAGCCCAGGCTGCGCAGCTCCTCGACCACCTGGGCGTCGAAGTCGCTCTGCTCGGCCCGCAGCGGAGGCCGGCGGCCGTAGGCCTCCACGTACCGCACGGGGTGCGCCTCGGACCACTCGGGCCGCAGTCCGGACACGAGGACGCGGCCGTCGAGCTCGCGGCTCACCGGCAGGCCCAGGAGGTGCAGGGCCGTGGGGGCGACGTCGCGCTCGCTCGCACTGCCCATGTCGCCCAGCGTCACGGGCCCTCCGGCCATGACCAGGAGACCCGCGGCGCGGCCGCCTCCCTGGCGCGCCAGGCGGCCCGGATCGGCGACCAGCAGCAGCACGTCGCCCGGCCCGAGCTCCCGGCTCACCTCGCCGATCCGCTCGTCCACGAACCGGTAGTGGGCGCGCACCGCCTCGAGCCGCTGGTCGAGGCTCGCCAGGTCGGCCGCCGGCGCCTCTCCCAGCAGCTGCATGGTGGCGATGTCGAGGCCCGGCAGGTAGACGGCTTCCACGTCCGGCGGCGCGACCGCCCGCAGCCGGCGCGCCGCCTCGCTGTAGAAGAGGTCGAGTGCGCGGGCGCGGTCGGCGACCGCCGGGCGCAGGTCCACGAGACGCTCGAACACCTCGGGAGGGCAGGCTTCCCGGTCGGTGGCACCGCCGCGCTCGACGCGGAAGAACGTCCGGTCCGTCACGACGTAGCCGTCCAGGCTCTCGCACGGCCAGGTGGCCCACCAGTTGACGACGCCGACCCGCAGCCCCTTGTCCGACGCGACGTTCCAGAACGTCTTGACGCTGCGCAGAACAGAGGAGGGGGGCTCCGTTCGCGTCAGGCGAAGCAGGTCGGTGGCCGCGCCGAGGCGCCCGAGCGGCCCTTCTCCCGAGCCGAGGCTCACCGGCGTGCGCATGCCGGCCAGGCGCCGCGCACCCGCGGCCTGGATGCCGTGGGCCTCCGGGCCTCGACCCGTCGCGACGGTCGTCCACACGATGGCTGGCACGCGCTCGGGCTCCGCCTCGAGGCGAGCGCGGGCTCCCCTCGCGAGGAGGGCTTGGAGGCTCGGCATCTCGCCCCGGGCCAGCAGCTGGTCCGCCATGCGAGCCTCGAGCCCGTCGATGCCCAGCACGCGGACTCGAAGCCCCGTGGGAACCACCGCGAAGTCGGGGGTGCGCTCCGCCGCGCGCTCGCCCGTCACGGAGACCGCGAGGGCCGCCGAGAGCAGCACGGCCGCGCCCGAGAGGAACCCCGCGAGGTGGCGGCGCGAGAGCCGCGCCTCGGGCAGCGTGGCGCCTCCGGCGGAGAGCGCCGCGACCGCCGCCAGCGAGCCGAAGCGCGCGAGGAGCAGGGCGAGCCCGAGGCCGAAGACGAGCGCCGCGCCCTGTGCGAGGAGGGGCGCCGAGGCGGCGTGGGAGCGCCACCACAGCGCGAGGTAGCCGAAGCCGGCCACGGCGAGCACGAGGCCGACGTTCCGAGGCAGCGCCGGCCCCGGCCGGCCTCCGCGCCGGGCCGCCCAGGCCGCGAGCAGGCCGAGCAGGAACGCCCCGGCCGCCACGAGAGCCCCCGTCAGGAGCGCGAGGTAGGTCGCGAGGACGAAGAGGTCGCGGGGCTCGGCGAGGAGGCGTCGGTCGAGGCTGGCGGCGGCCAGCGCGAAGGCCGCTCCCAGGAGCGGTCCCGCCATCGCCCCCACGCGCACGGCGACCCGGGACGAGGCCCGCCACGGCGAGTGCGTCCCCGCGCCGCCGAGGACGAAGCGGTCGAGGCCGCTGTCGAGATATCCCAGGCGCCGGAGCTGCTCGCGGACCTCCTCGACGGAAGCGATCGGGGAACGCGTCTCGTCCATGGCGCTCCGGAGCTACGGCCGTCGGGAGAAGCGGTAGATCACCGAGGCGTACGCCTTCTGGAACGTGACGTCGTTCTGGATGCCGTTCGCGTCCGAGTAGCGCCCCGACTCGTAGACGTAGGCGACGTCGAAGAGGACGTTGGCGACGATGAGCCCCGTTCCCACCGTGAAGCCGTCGAAGGTGGGAGCATCCCCCCCCAGGGAGGGGAAGAACTGGCTGTCACGGAAATAGCCCGCCCGCAACGGAACCTTGAGCCGCGGCTTGAGCAGGACGAACTCGAGCCCGGCTCGGACCTGGTTGGTGTCCTGCTGGTCGCCCTCGAGCGTCGGATACGGGAGCACCGGCGGGCACGGCGTGACGCCGGGGCGCGGGGGCGGATCGTCGGGACCATACACGCCGCAGAAATCGCCCGACTGGGGCGGGCTGGGCCGGGCGGGGGGGCCGGACGGGAACGCCCGCGCCAGCGTGAAGAAGTTGCGGATCTCCCCCGTCGACCAGTGGGTCCGCGTGTAGTCCGCCGAAAGGGTGAGGTTGCTGAGCGGACGCCACGACACGCCCGCGCCGAGGGCGCCCGGCAGCTTGATGCGCACGTCGTCTCGCGAGTAGGTGTTGATCCGGGTGTTCGCGCCGTCGTCGTACTCGTCCCAGCGCACGCGCCTCAGGACGGCCTTCGCCTCGAAGCCGGTCTTGAGCACGAAGCCGACGTTCAGGCTGTCCATGGGCGAGACGATCGCGCCGACGTGCACGTTCCAGGCGTGCAACTCGAGGTCGGACTCCTGGCGGCTCGGAACGTCGAGATCCGGCCTCAGGCGTGTCTGGTCGTAGCCGTTGAACCAGCGATTCAGCGTCAGCCCGAGGCGCAGCTTGCGGGTGACCTGCACGCCCGTTCCGAGCGCGAAAGTGTCGAAGCCGCCCGTGGAGTCGATGGTGCGAACCTCGTTGGGTGCGTCGTTGCCCGGTTGCGGTCGGAGCGTGATCGTTCGATCGGTCTTGAACGGCAGCACGCGCTGATAGCTCAGCTGCAGCGAGCCGCTCAGCGACTTCGCCGTCCACGGCCAGGTGAAGGCGGCGAAGTCCGGGTAGTGGCTGCGCCGATTGTCCGTCTGGATCCCTCCCCGCACGGGCTCCAGCTCAACGTCGAAATCGCTGCCCAGGTAGACGAGCGACAGCTCGGGGGCCCGGAGATAGCTGAGGCCGGCGGGGTTCCAGGACGCCGCCGTCGCGTCGTCGGGCCGGGCCAGGAAGGCGCCTCCCATGCCGAAGGCACGCGCGCCCGAGCCTTGCACGAAGTTCGCGTTCGCCTGTAGATCCAGCTCGTCCTGGAGTTCCTGCGCCGCCGTTCCCGCGGCTCGCAGGATCCCGAGGAGGAGAAGCAGCGGCGGCGAAACCTTCACGTGAGCCCGGGCAGCATAACACGCAGGCTCGACGCGCCCGGACGCCAGGCGTCAGCCGCCGCCGTGCGCGAGGGAAGCCGCGCGGCGCACGGCCCGGCGCACTCGCGCGTAGGTCCCGCAGCGGCACAGCACGCCCTCGAGGGCCGCCTGGATCTCGGCGTCCGTCGGCGACGCCTTCGCGGCCAGGAGCGCCACGGCCTCCAGGATCATGCCGGCCTGGCAGTAGCCGCACTGGGCGACGTCTTCGGCGAGCCACGCGCGCTGCACGGGGTGGGAGGCGTCCGCCGAGAGCCCTTCGATCGTGGTGTAGGAGCGGCCGTCGGCCAGGCGCATCGGGACCTGACACGAGCGCACGGCGCGCTCGCCCTCCAGCACGCTGCAGGCTCCGCAGACGCCCAGGCCACAGCCGTACTTGGTTCCCGTCAGGCCGAGGAGGTCGCGGAGCGCCCAGAGGAGCGGCATCTCCTCGTGGGCGACGACGTCGCGCCGGACGCCGTTTACCTGCAGGGCGAACGTCCGCTTGCGCTCCGCGCCGGTCACGCGAGGTCCTCCGGCCGAATCGGGAGGCGTCGCAGCCGGCGGCCGCTCGCGCGGAAGACGGCGTTACAGACAGCCGGCGCGACCAGGGGCACCGGGATCTCTCCCGTGCCCGAGGGCGGCTCCGCGCTCGCCACCGTGTGGATCTCCACCTCCGGCATCTGCCCGAGGCGGAGGATCGGGTAGTCGAGATGGCTGGCCTGGGCGGCGATCCCGCCCTCGAAGGTGATCTCGGAGAAGAGCGCCGAGAGACCCCAGGCGATCGCGCTCTCGGCGTTGCCGGCCAGGCCGAGCGGGTTCACCACGATGCCGCAGTCGATCGCGCACACGACGCGGTCGACTCGCAGCGAGCCCGCCTCGACCGTGACCTCGGCCACGCAGGCGCACGCCGTGCGCCCGTCGAACACGAGGCCGGCGACGCCGCGGCCGCGTCCGGGCGGAAGGGGCGAACCCCAGCCGGCGCGCTCCCCCGCGAGCTCGAGCGCTCCCCGCAGCCGGCGCAGGGGGAAGGGCCTGGTCGTCATGGGCGCCACGACCGACACGCCGAGGTGCGCGAGGCGGAACTCGAGGGGATCGCGGCCGGCGGCGTGGGCAGCCTCGTCGACGAAGCTCTCGACGGCGAAGACGTTCGAGACGATCTCGATGCCGCGCCAGAATCCCGGGACGATCGGCAGCGGCGGGTCCACGTACTCGACGAGGAGATCGGGGACGGCGTAGGGCAGGTTCCACGCGCCCGCGGTCTCGACCCGGGCGACGAGCTCGGGCCGTCGCGGCCGCGATCCCCAGCGCTTCTCGATCGACGGCGCCGCGACCCGATGCCGCCAGGAGCGCAGTCGGCCGCCCTCGAACCGGGCCGCCAGCCGGTGGCGAGTCGCGGGATGGTAGTAGTCGTGGCGCAGGTCGTCCTCGCGCGTCCAGAACACCTGGACGGGCCCGCCCCCGATCTCGCGGGC
>DASSJI010000067.1:0-24017 GCA_035691285.1 Vicinamibacteria bacterium
CGCGCCGCGCCGCACGCACCTCGCCAAGTCGACCAGCGAAGGCCGCGGCTCCCGCCCTCGCCGCGAGCATCAATTCCTCGCCCGGCTTGCCCCTCGCCCACTCGAGCTGCCGCGTCATGGCCGCCGCGTCGCCCTGAACGAAGGCGATGTTGAACAGCAGCATGTGCGCGTCCACGCTGTCGACCTTCAGGGCCACGGCCTTCTCGGCGACGGCCTTCGCCTCGTCGAAACGGTTCAGGCCCAGGTGTGCCGCAGCGAGCTGGTCGTAGGGCCAGTGCCCGTTGGGCTCGAGACGCATCGCCTCGGTCGCGAGCTCGATGGCGCGATCGAAGTGGGGCAGCGCGACGTTGTAGACGCCCGCGAGGTTGATATAGGGCGACGAGTCGCGCGGATAGGTCTGCTTCCAGGTCTCGAGGGTCCGGATGTTCCGATCGAGATCGCCAGGCACCGATTGGTAGTAGTGCTGCTCGATGTAGAACCTCTCGTGCTCGCTGACTCGGTCCCGGCGCTCGAAGGCCTTGGTGAGGTGCGTGATGCTGCGCTCCGACTCGCCCAGGTTGTTGTAGACGGTCCCCAGGCGGGCGTACGCCAGGGCGAAGTTCGGGTCTAGCTCCAATGCGCGTTCGTAGAAAGGCACTGACTCGAAGTCTCCGGTGAGGCGCGCCTGCTCGCCCTGGCTGAAGGCGCGCAGCGCCTCGAGTGAGGACGTGGTGGCCTCCTCGACAGGCGCGTCGAACTTCTGGACCGAGGCGAGCGACTCGCCGAGCCGCCCGCGCAGGCTGGTCGCCGCCTTGCCGAGTGCGCCCAGGACATCCTCTTTTCGTCCGGCCTCCACCTGCTCACGGCCCAGCGACTCGCCGCTGTGGCAGTTCAGCGCGTTGAGGGCGATGACGTAGTGGCTGCCGAGGGCGTCGATCGAGCCGCCCAGGACGGCCTTGGCGCCCTCGCGCTCGCAGATCTCCCGCGCGAGCGTCGGGGTTACGCGCTCGTCGGCGGAGCGGCCCATGAAGCCCAGCGTGCGCCTGACGCGCTCCTCGGGCAGGAGGTTCAGGAACGGCGATTGCTCGAGCTGCACGGCGAGGGCCTGCTTCAGGGCGCCGTCGAAGACCGGATCGCCGGTGGTGTTGACGAAGTCGGCGAGGAGGACCGTGTCGCGCTCGCTGAGGGCCTGCGCCTTCTGCCGCCGGAACACGAACGCGAAGGCGACGGCGAGCACGATCGCACCGAGGGCGGCCGGCGCCATCCACCGTGCTGACGTGGCCCGGACGCCGGCCGCTCCCGAGGTTCCGCTGGAGGCGGCGATCGGGACGGACGCCGGCGTGGCCGCGGCGGGGGGCGCCTCGGGGGCGACGGCCATTGAAGGCGGCGTGGCGTGGACCGCTGCCGAGCGGCCCGAGTCGCTGTCGCGCTTCAGGCGCCGCAGGTCGGCCAGCATGTCGGCGGCGGTCTGGTAGCGCAGCTTCGGGTCCTTTTCCAGGGCCTTGCCGATGATCCGCTCGAGGTCCGCGGGCAGGTCCGGGTTGATGCGGAGCGGCGAGGGGGGCGTGCGGTTGAGGATGCCCTCGAAGATGACGGCCGAAGTCTGCCCGGGGAACGCCACGCGGCCCGTGGCCATCTCGTAGAGCACGAGGCCGAAGGAGAAGAGGTCGCTCCGTCCGTCCAGCTCCTTGCCGCGGGCCTGCTCGGGCGACATGTAGGCCGCGGTCCCCACGGTGAGCCCCGGGCTCGTGAGGTGCTCCTCCGGCACGACCGCGGCGGTGGCCAGGGCCGAGTCCGCGGATGCCGAGCCCGAGTCGCGCGGGTGCTGCACCAGCTTCGCAAGGCCGAAGTCCATCACCTTGGCCTGGCCGCGCTTCGTCGCGAAGATGTTCGCCGGCTTGATGTCGCGATGGACGATGCCCTTGCCGTGCGCCGCGTCCAGCGCGTCGGCGATCTGGATCGCGAGGTCCAGGAGCATGTCGAGCTCGACCGGCTGGCCATTGATGAGGTGCTTGAGGGTGCGGCCCTCCAGCAGCTCCATCACGATGAAGTGCTGGCCCTCGTGCTCCCCGATGTCGTGGATCGTGCAGATGTACGGATGGTCGAGCGCCGAGGCCGCGCGCGCCTCGCGCCGGAACCGCTCCACCGCCTGGGCGTCCTTCGACATCTCCTCGGGCAGGAACTTGAGGGCCACCGCGCGCCCGAGCCGCGTGTCCTCGGCGCGGTACACGACTCCCATGCCCCCGCCGCCGAGCTTCTCCGCGATGCGGTAGTGGGAGACGGCCTGGCCGATCACGCGGTCAGGCGACCGTGACGTCCCGGCAGAGGTAGACGTCCTGGATGTGGTTCAGGAGCTTCACGCCCTCGGCGAGAGGGCGCTGGAAGGCCTTGCGCCCGGAGATGAGGCCCATGCCGCCCGCGCGCTTGTTGATGACGGCGGTGCGCACGGCCTCGGCGAAGTCGTTCTCGCCCGAGGCGCCGCCGGAGTTGATGAGACCCGCGCGGCCCATGAAGCAGTTCGCCACCTGGTAGCGGCACAGGTCGATGGGATGGTCGCTGGTCATCTCGGTGTAGACGCGCTTGTCGATCTTGCCGTACGGGTTCTCCTTCGAGGAGAGCGCGTTGTAGCCGCCGTTGTTCTCGGGCAGCTTCTGCTTGATGATGTCGGCCTCGAGGGTGACCCCCAGGTGGTTGGCCTGGCCCGTGAGGTCCGCCGACACGTGGTAGTCCTTCTCCTTGGTCTTGAAGGCGCTGTTGCGCAGATAGCACCAGAGCACCGTGGCCATGCCCATCTCGTGGGCCGCCTGGAACGCCTCGCCGACCTCGATGATCTGCCGGCCCGACTCGTTCGAGCCGAAGTAGATCGTCGCTCCCACCGCCACGGCGCCCATGTCGAAGGCCTGCTTCACCCGGGCGAAGAAGATCTGGTCGAACCTGTTGGGATAGGTCAGGAACTCGTTGTGGTTGAACTTGAGGATGAAGGGAATCCTGTGGGCGTACTTCCGGGAGACCGCGCCGAGCACGCCGAGGGTCGAGGCCACCGCGTTGCAGCCGCCCTCGATGGCGAGCTTCACGATGCTCTCCGGGTCGAAGTAGTCGGGGTTCTTGGCGAAGGAGGCGCCGGCCGAGTGCTCGATGCCCTGGTCCACGGGCAGGATCGAGATGTAGCCGGTTCCGGCCAGGCGGCCGTGGGCGAGGATCTGCTGCAGGCTGCGCAGGACCGCCGGGGGCCGGTCGGTCGCGGCCATCACGCGGTCGACGAAGTCGGGACCGGGCAGGTGCAGCCTCTCCTTCGGAACGCCCTTGCAGGCGTGCTGGAGCAGCGCATCCGCCTCGGCGCCCAAGAGGTCCTGGATCGCCTTGATCTGGCTCATCGTTCTCCTTCCTTCTAGTTGAGGCGCGCGGCCTTCCGGGTCATGTCGGCGATCTTGGCCTGCACGGCCGCGGCATCCTTGGCCTGAGGCACGCGTTCCAGGTAGCCCTCCAGGTCGCGCACGGCCCAGGCGTAGCAATCGAGGCCGGCGTAGAGCAGGCCGCGGTCGCGCCGCTCGTCATGGCAGTCGGGGCTCGCCGCCAGGAGCAGGTCCACGGCGGCCACTGCGCGCTGCAGGTCGCCGCGCTTGACGTAGATCACCTTCAGGTTGCGCAGCATCCGCGCGAGCATCGAGCGGGGTCCGCAGGAGGCGAGCATGGCCGGCGACAGCTTCATCTTGCCGTCGTAGATGCGGTCGAGGCGCTTCTGGCAGTCCTCCTCCGAGAGCCGGACGCCGGAGTGGAACGGGTCGACCAGCATGCCGCCCTCGGGCGTGCGCAGCCGCACGATGAAGTGCCCGGGAAGGGAGACCCCTTCTACCGGGATCCCGGCGCGCCCCGCCACCTCGATGTACACCGCCGAGAGCGTGATCGGGATGCCGGTGCGGCGGTCGAGGACGTCGTTCAGGAAGCTGTTGCGGGGGTCGTAGTAGTCCTTGGTGTTCCCGTGGAAGCCTTCCTCCTCGTAGAGGAGGCCGTTCAGCGCGTCACGCGCGTCGTCGGGTCCGGGCTCGGCGCCGAGGCGGGCAGAGAGCGCGTCGCCGAGAGCGTCGAGGCGCGAGATGTAGCTCGCGACGTCCAGGTCCGGGTACTCCTCCGCGGCGATCAGGAGGGCGGCGTGGGCGAAGTCGAGCTCCGCCTCTGGACGCGACACGAGGTCGGCGAAGCGTGCCCGGTGTTCCACGGATCCTCGCGATTATAGCGCCGGGAACTCGAAGCGGCGCTCCTCGGTCGCGTGGAGCGCGTCGCTCACGAGGCGCGAGCTGTCGAGGCCGCTCTCGGCGTCTCGCAGCGCGGCGAGGTCGGCGGCCACGGCGGGGTTTCGCGGCACGAAGAGCTGGCAGCAATCCTGGTCGGGCCGCGTGCTGATCTCGAGGGTGCCCAGCGCCTGCGCCCCGGCGGTGATCTCCTGCTTGTCCATGCCGACCAGCGGGCGCAGGACGGGCATGCGCGCGGCCTCGTCGATCGCCGCGATGTTGTCGAGCGTCTGGGAGGCGACCTGGCCCAGGCTCTCGCCCGTCACGAGGGCCTTGGCCCCGAGGCGGCGCGCATGGGCCTCGGCGATGCGCAGCATGAAGCGCCGGTACAGCACGACCCGGAGCGGAGCGGGGCAGCCGGCCACGATCTCCTGCTGCACGGCCGCGAACGGGACGAGCAGGAGCCGCACCCGGAGCTGCCAGCGCGCCAGCACGCACGCCAGCTCCTGGACCTTGTCGATCATCGTTCGATCCTGGAGCGGGAAGGCGTGGAAGTTGACGAGCTGCACGGTGCAGCCGCGCTTCATCAGGCGCCAGGCCGCCACGGGCGAGTCGATCCCGCCGGAGAGCAGGGCCAGGACCCGGCCCGAGGCGCCCACCGGGAAGCCGCCCGGGCCAGGCAGGCGCTCGAACGAGAAGAGGATCCGGTCGTGCAGCACCTCGACCCAGATCGTCCGCTCGGGGTCGCCGAGGTCCACACGCGCGCCTGTGGCTGCGCCCACCGCGGCGCCGAGGTCGCGGTCGATCTCCGCCGAGCGGTGCGGGAAGGCCTTGTCGGAGCGGCGCGTCGTGATGCGGAACGACGCGAAGCGGTCGGCGGCGACGCGCTCGAGCACGCGGGCCCTCAAGCCCTCGAGATCGCGGGGGGCTTCGTGGACGCGGGAGAAGTTCGCGACGCCGAAGCTGCGCTCGATCCGCTCGCGCAGGGCCGGCCAGGAGACGTCGTCGTCGGCCTCGATCTCGACGCGGCCGGCGTAGCTCCGCACCTTCAGCGTACCGAGGTCCGCCGTGGCGCGCCGCAGATGGACGAGCAGCTTCTCGACGAAGAACGGGCGATTGCGGCCCTTGAGGGCGATCTCGTGGAAGCGGACGAGGACGATCAGCGGCGCGCGCTCCCGATCAGCCGGATGCCCTCAGGCCGTCACCAGGGCCGGCAGGCCCAGGGCTTCGCGGACCCGGGGCGAGACGACCTCGCCGTCGCGGGCGACCAGGCTGTCCCGCAGTATCTCGTCCTGGAGGTTGAGGGCGATGGCGCCGTCCTTCACCAGCAGGCCCAGGAAGTTGGAGAGGTTCTTCCCGTACATCTGGCTGGCCGGGGTCGGCACCGTGGCGCCGGGGTTGACCGGGCCGATCACGGTGACGCCCTGGTGGGTGATCGTCGCTCCGGCCTTCGTCGCCTCGCAGTTGCCTCCCTGCTCGGCGGCGAGGTCCACGATCACGGAGCCCGGCCGCATGGCGGCGACCATGTCCGCGGTGACCAGGACAGGCGCCCGCTTGCCCGGCACGGCGGCGGTCGCGATCACGACGTCGCTCGCGGCCACCACACGCGCCATGGTTTCCCGCTGCCGGCGATAGAAGGCCTCGTCCATCGCCTTGGCGTAGCCGCCCTGGTCCTGGCTGTCGCCGGTCTCGAGGGGCAGCTCCACGAACTTGGCTCCCAGGGACTCGACCTGCTCCTTCACCGCGGGCCGGACGTCGTAGGCCTCCACGACCGCTCCCAGCCGGCGGGCGGTGGCGATGGCCTGAAGGCCGGCGACGCCGGCCCCGATCACGAACACGCGGGCGGCCGGAACCGTGCCTCCCGCGGTCATCAAGAGAGGGAAGAGGCGCGGCAGCGCGTCGGCCGCCAGCAGCACGGCCTTGTAGCCGACCACGGTCGAGACGGACGAGAGCACGTCCATGGCCTGGGCGCGCGTGATGCGGGGCACCAGCTCGAGGGCGAAGGCCGTGACGCCGCGCCTCGCCAGGGCAGCGACGCCCTCGGGCGCTGCCAGCGGCTCGAGCATGCCGACCAGCACCTGCCCCCTGCGCAGCCTCTCGACGTCGGCCGCCGCCTCGCCGGCGACCGCGCGGACGCGGAGCACGATGTCGGCCCTCTCGAACACCTCGCCGCCGTCCGCCGCGATGGCGGCGCCCTTGTCGGCGTAGGCCGCGTCGTGAAAGCCCGCTGCGTCACCGGCGCCGGTCTCAACCAGCACCTCGAGGCCCATCTTCTTGAGCTGGATCACGTTGCCCGGCACGAGGGCCACGCGCCGCTCGCCCTTCAGCGTTTCCCTGGGGACGCCCGCGATCATGGCCGGGAGTGTACTCGAAGCTCGCTATAATCGGCAGGCTCATGGCCCACTCTCACGGGGACGGGACCTACCGCTTCTGCCCGAAGTGCAGCGCTCCCCTCGAGGAGAGGCAGCTCATGGAGATCCACCCACCGCGCCTGGTCTGCACGCGCTGCGGGTTCGTCTTCTACATGGATCCGAAGCTCGCGGCCGGCACGATCTCGATGCTGGGCGGCGGCATCGTCCTGCTCCGGCGCGCCATCGAGCCGCAGAAGGGCCGCTGGGTCTTCCCCGGCGGCTTCGTGGACCGGGGCGAGACGGTGCACGGCGCCGCCATTCGCGAGACGTGGGAGGAGGTCGGCCTGCGCGTCACCCTGACCGGCATCCTGGACGTGTACTCGTTCCCCGGCGAGGCGGTGGCGGTCGTCGTGTACGCCGCCGAGGTCGCGGGCGGCGAGCTGACGGTCGGCGACGAGGCCGAGGACGTGCGGGCCTTCCCGCCCGAAACCATCCCGTGGGACGAGCTGGCGTTCGCCAGCACGCAGGAAGCGCTGCGCGACTACGTCCACCGTTTCTTCCCCCGAGTACGCATCCCGCGCCAGTGAACGCCGTCTACGAGGACGCGCGCCTGCTGGCGGCCCGCGGCCACACGCGCGACGCGCTCGCGGCCCTCGACGCGGTGCTCGGCGAGGAGCCGGACCACGTGGCGGCGCTTCTGCTCAAGGCCTCGCTGCTGCTCGAGACCCGCGAAGGCGAAGCCGCCCTCGACCTCCACGAGCGCGCCACCCGGCTCGCCCCCGAGTCGGCCGAGGCCTGGAACGGGCTCGCGCGCTGTCTCCACGCCCTGGCTCGGGACCAGGAGGCCCTGTCGGCCGCCGAGCGCGCCCGCGGCCTGTTGCCGGTCGGGGACAACTTCCGGCAGGCGTCGCCCGTCTACCTGACCCTGGTGTGGTGCCTGCGCGAGCTGCGCCGCTACAAGGAGGCGCTGGCCGCGGCCGAAGAGGGGCTGGAGCGCTGCCCCGACGCGATCCTGGCCCAGTGGGCGGGAGTCGTGGAGGAGGAGCTGGCCGAGGCCGAGAAGGAGGAGTGTTGAACGGGTACGCCTTCACCTGGGAGACGGAGGTGCGCTTCAGCGACCTCGACGCGATGCGCCACGTCAACAACGCGACGTTCGTCACCTACCTGGAGTCGGCCCGTCTCGAATGGTGGCAGCGCGTGACGCAGCGGCGCGGCCTCGACGCTCTCGACATGATCCTGGCGCGGACCGAGATCGACTACCGCTCGCCGCTCGTCTTCGGCGAGGCCGTCCGCGTCGGCGTGCGCTGCGCCGCGATGCGGCGGTCCTCGTTCTCGCTGCAGTTCCGCGTCGAGGAGAGGGCCTCGGGCCGGCTCCTCGCGGAGGCCCGCAAGGTGTGCGTCTACTACGACTTCGGGAGCCAGCGCTCGCTGCCGATCCCGCCGGCGATCCGCGCCCAGCTCAGGGCCCAGGACCCGGGAGCGCGCGAGGAAGCGTAGAATCCTCGCAGCCGACCCGGCTTCCGACCGATTGAACCAGGGAGGGGCTCATGCCGAGGATCGCCTTCGTGTGCCTCGTGTCGCTGGCGTGCGCGTCTCGCGCACTCGCGGCCGATCCGCCACAGCCGCTGCGGGTCTTCTTCACCACCGCTCCGCCGCCAGCCCCGGCGGCCGACCCGAAGGCCCACGCCAAGCAGCTCGAGAAGGACAGGGACGCGCTCTGGAGTCAATACGACGCGTTCTTCAAGGAGATGAAGAAGAAGCACGGCAAGGACCTGGCGAAGTGGTCCGCCGAGGCCAAGGACGAGAACCAGCTCGTCTACGAGAAGTACGTCATGAAGGCCATGGAGTACCTGCTGTTCACGATCAAGCCGAAGGACCTCGAGGACTCGATCCGCGACATCAAGAACTCCGTGGTCGGCAAGGGGCTTGCCGGCGTGAAGGAGAACATCGTCATCGCCGAGAGCGCCGCAGACGCGCATCTCGTGCTCGAGGCCGTGGGACGCTACGGAGCCTCGAAGCTGGTGGTCGGTCCCAAGCACTTCGTCTTCCGTTTCGGCGTCGGCGGGAAGCTCAAGCCCGAGGCCCTCACGGCCATCCCCCGGGACTGGCCGCGCCCGACCTGGTGGGCGGACGAGCAGTGCAGCCAGTACCACTACTACCGGCCCGACGAGCCCTACATCGTGTTCAAGGCCATCGACGACCAGCGCTGGCGCGACGTGATGAACACCACGTCGGCCTGCATCAACAACCTCATTCAGGAGCACGGCGCCAACATCCTGGCGATGGGGTCGTGACGGACGAGGACCTTCGCTATCCCATCGGGCCTTTCGAGGCGCCGACCGAGATCGCCCCGGAGGACCGCACGCGCTTCATCGGCGAGCTCGAGCGCCTTCCGGCCGCGATGCGCGCGGCCCTCGCCGGCCTGTCGGACGAGCAGCTCGAGACGCCCTACCGGCCGGGAGGGTGGACGCTGCGCCAGGTCGCTCACCACGTGCCCGACAGCCACATGAACAGCTACGTCCGCATGCGGCTGGCGCTCACCGAGGACGCGCCCACGATCCGGCCGTACTTCGAGGACCGCTGGGCGAGGCTGCCCGACTCGAGCCGCGCCCCGGTGAGCCTCTCCCTCGACCTGCTCGAGGCCCTCCACGGTCGCTGGGTGTTCCTGCTGCGTGGGATCGGGGACGACGAGTGGCGCCGCGCGTTCCGCCATCCCGAGCGCGGTCTCGTCACGCTCGAGGGGAACCTGGCGCTCTACGCCTGGCACGGCCGGCACCACGTCGCGCAGATCGCGTCGCTCCGGGAGCGGTCCGGCTGGCGCTGAGCGAGGGCCGGCGTGCTCAGGCGGGGGCGGATCCGCTCGCCAGCAGCTCGGCCTCCAACGGCACCGACGGGGGCGTCCGGCATCCGACCCGAGGACTCAGTCGTTGACGGTGAGGTACGTGTAGCCCTCGAGGGCCTCCTCGTAGCGCCGCATGAAGCGGCCCGACTCTGCGGGAGTGAGGCGCTTGTCGCGGACGGCGTCCTCGACGGCCCGGCGCACCTTGGAGACGAGGTCGTCCTTCGAGTACTGCACGTAGGACAGCACCTCGGTCACCGAGTCGCCCTCCACGACGTGGTCGACCCGGTAGTCGTCCCCGTCGAGGCGCACGTGGACCGCGTCCGTGTCTCCGAACAGGTTGTGCAGGTCGCCCAGGATCTCCTGATACGCGCCGACCAGGAAGCTCGCGATGTAATACGGCTCGCCGTTCGTGGAGTGCAGGTCCAGGAAGTGCCGGACGTCCTTGAGGTCGATGAACTCGTCCATCTTCCCGTCGCTGTCGCACGTCAGGTCCGCGAGCACCGCACGCCGCGACGGCGCCTTGTTGAGGCGATCGATGGGGAGCGTCGGAAAGAGCTGGCGGACGGCCCAGTGGTCGGGCAACGACTGGAACAGCGAGAAGTTGCAGTAGTAGGTGTCGGTGAGCTGCTTCTCGAGCCCCTCGAGGTCGTCGGGCACGTAGGGCAGCTCCCGGACGATCTTCAAGATCTTCTCGCAGGTCGCCCAGAAGAGCTGCTCGAGGCGGGCGCGGGCGCGCAGGTCGAGCACCCCGAGGTTGAAGGCGGTGGTGCCCTCCTCCTTGAGCTGCAGCGCGTCGTGCCAGGCCTCGAGGTAGTTCTTGCGCGTCACCGAGGAGTAGGTCTCGTAGAGCGACTGCAGGATGCGGTGCTCGCCGTTCTCGATCCGCTCGGGCGCCTGGCCGAGCAGGATCTCGTTCGATCCCAGGACGTTGAAGACGAGGACCGAGTGATGCGCGACGAGGGCGCGGCCGGACTCCGTCACGATGTCGGGGTGCGGCACGCCCTTCGCGTTGCAGGCCTCGGCCACCTGGCTCACCACGTCGGCCGCGTACTCCTGGAGCGTGTAGTTCACCGAGGAGTGGAAGTTCGTCTGGCTGCCGTCGTAGTCGACGCCGAGACCGCCGCCGCAGTCGATGTAGCGCATGTTGGCGCCCAGGGCGTGCAGTTCGACGTAGATGCGGCTCGCCTCCTGGAGCGCGTCCTTGATGGCCCGGATCGCCGTGATCTGGGAGCCGATGTGGAAGTGGAGGAGCTGCAGGCAGTCGAGCATGCCGAGGACGCGGAGCCGCTCGACCGCGGCGACCATCTCGGTGGTGGTGAGGCCGAACTTCGACCGGTCGCCCGTGGACTCCACCCACTTGCCGGCGCCCTTCGTGGAGAGCCGGGCCCGCACTCCGATGACCGGCCGGATGTCCAGCTCGCGCGACGCGGTGAGGATGGTGTCCAGTTCGCCCAGCCGGTCCATGGTGATCACCACCTGGCGGCCGAGCTTGCGGGCCAGGAGCGCGGTCTCGATGTAGGCGCGGTCCTTGTACCCGTTGCACAGGACGAGGGCCTCGGGATTGTCCTGGAGGGCCAGGGCGACGAGCAGCTCGGGCTTCGACCCGGCCTCGAGGCCGAGGTTGTAGGGGCGCCCGTACTCGATCAGCTCCTCGACCACGTGGCGCTGCTGGTTGACCTTGATCGGGTAGACGCCCCGATAGCTGCCGCGGTAGTCGTTCTCCGCGAGCGCCTGCTGGAAGGAGCCGCAAAGCTGCTGCACCCGGGTGCGGAGGATGTCCGAGAAGCGGATCAGCACGGGCAGGTTGATGCCCCGGCTGCGGAGGTCGTCGACCAGCTCCTTGAGGTCGATGGGCTGCGAGCCCGGCCCCGCCGGCGTCACCTCGATGTGGCCGGCCTCGTTGATGGTGAAGAAGTCCTTGCCCCAGCCGTGGACGTTGTAGTGCTCGATCGCGTCCTTGACCGTCCAGGCGCGAAGCTCGGTGTGCAATGCCCTAGAGGTCTCCTGGCCGTTTCTGCGGGCGCATTGTAGCGCCCGGACCGCGCAAGTCCAGAGAAAAGTGGGCGCTCAATCGCTCTGGGGGCGCGCGAGCTCCTCGTCGATGATCGCCTGGAACGCCTCGAACGGCATCGCTCCAGTGAGACGGCGGCCGTTGACGAAGAAGGTGGGGGTGGAGTTCACGCCCACCGCCGCGCCGGCCTCGAAGGCCTTGTTCACGTCGGCGTCGAAGCGGCCGGAGGCGACGCAGGTCTGCAGCTTCGCGGCGTCCATTCCGAACTGCGCGGCGCGCCGTGCGAGGTCGGCGTCGGCGAAGTCGCCAGGCTCCGTCATCAGGCTCCGGTGGTAGTCCCAGAAGCGTCCCTGCTCGTTCGCGCAGCGCGCCGCGACGGCCGCGGCGAAGGCGCGCGGGTGCTGGGCGAGCGGGTACTCCTGGTGCACGAAGCGGACTTTGCCGGGATAGCGGCTCATGACCGCGTCCACGGTGCCCTGGGCGCGGTGGCAGTACGGACACTGGTAGTCCGAGAACTCGATGAGGGTGATCGGCGCGTCGGCCGGGCCGACGGCGGGCGTCGAGGCCGGCAGCTCGAGGCTCACGCGCGGGGGCGCCAGGCTCACGTTCACCTTGGCCGCGGCCAGAAGGCGCTCGCGCAGCTCCGTCCGCTTCTCCGCCTCGCGCCGCTGCTTCAGCGCGCGCTCGATGTCCGGAGCGACCTGTTCCTTGGTGCGGCCGCCGAGGCGCGCCCGCGCCTGCTGATAGGCGGCCTCCACGTCGGCGGGCGTCACGGGCGCGACCTTGTCGGCGATCTCCGCCTTCTCGAGCGCCGCGAGGCTCAGCCCGCGCCGCTGCGCCTCCTTGTCGAGGAGCCGCTGGTAGACGATCTCGTCGATGGCGCCACGGCGCGCCTCGTACTCCTCCTGGCGGAGGGCATACAGGCGCCGCGCGGCGCGCTCTTCCATCTCCTCGAAGCTGATGGGCGCGCCGTCCACCTCTGCGACGACGCTGCCGGGCCCTGCGGCCGGCTTGTCGGCGGGAGGCTTGGCCTCGGCGTCGGTGCTTCGAGCGCAGGCCGTGAGGACGACGGCGAGGGCAGGCAGGAGCGCGAGGCGGGCCAGATTCATCCGACCAGAATAGGGGCCTCTGGCGGCCGCGTCAAGCGCGGGAGCCTGTTCACGCCAGGCGGTCGCGTCGCAGCGTGAGACCGCCGTCGATGGTGACGAGCTGTCCCGTGATGTACGAATCCGGCTCGAGCAGGAGGCGGACCACGCGGGCCACGTCCTCGGGACGGCCGAAGCGGGGAATCACGCCCTTCTCGACGTAGGCGTCGTACTTGCCGGAGTCGATCGAGGCGCGCGCCATCCCGACGCTGGTCGCCCCCGGGGCCACGACGTTCACGCGGATGTCCGTCGCTCCGCCGTACTCCTTGGCGAGCACGCGCGCCGCGTGGACCAGAGCGGCCTTGGGGCCGGCGTAGGCCAGGCTGCCCTCGAAGGGGTGCACCCCCTGCATGCTCGAGACGAGCACGATGGCGCCCTTGGTACCCCGCATGCGCATGGCTTCGGCCGCCGAGCGCGCGAGGAGCAGCGGCGCCGCGTAGTTTGCCTCGAAGGACGCGTGAAGGGCCTCCGCGTCGAGGGCCTCGGGCTTGACGCGGGCGGGGTCGCCCGGAAGCGCCACGAGCCCGTAGACCTCGCCCTTCACCTCGAGGGCATCCTGGAGGTACCGGTCGCGGACCGCCTCCTCGCGGATGTCGCCTTCCACGAGCCGTATGGGGCCGCCGTAGGCGTCCTGCATCTTCTGCTGGAAGGCGAGGGCGCGACCGCGCTGCGAGCGGTAGCCCACCACCGGCAAGGCGCCCTCGAGGAGCAGCAGGGCGGTGATCGGCGAGCCGAGGCCGCCCGCCCCGCCTGGAACCAGCACGACCTTGCCCGCCAGCGCCTTCCGCCCCAGCTCGTAGCGGTGCTCGGCTTGCTTCCTCGCGAGTTCGGGATCGAGGAACCTCGACGGCATCAGGGCTCGAACAGCGCGCGCAGGCCGCCCGGGTCGAGTCCCGCGAGGGACTCCACCACGCGGTCGGCGGATCTCAGCTTGGCCGCCGGATAGGAGTTCGTGACGGCGACGACCTTCATCCCCGCGGCGCGCGCGGCGGCCACGCCGGGCATCGAGTCCTCGAACACGAGGCACTCGCCCGGGCGCAACCCGGTGTCGAGGCGCGCCATGGCGGTGAGATACGGCTCCGGATGCGGCTTGCCCTGCCTCACGTCCTCGGCGCCGACGATGGCCGAGAAGGCGTCCAGCAGGCCGCCCTGGCCCAGGATCGCCTCGATCTCCGACCGCAGCGCTCCCGAGGCGATCCCCACCGGCACCTCTCGCGCCAGGGCGCGCACGAGCTCCCGTGCGCCCGGGAAGAACGGCACGCTCGGGATGAGCGCCTCGAAGGCCGCGGCCTTGCGCGTCACGATCCGCGCCACGCGCTCCAGGCTCGCGTCGCGGCCGTGCTGCTCCAGGGCCAGCCGGATCGAGCCGCGGTCGTCGTAGGCGAGGTAGCTCTTCCGGTACTCGTCCTCGTCGATGTGGATGCCCTCGGGAACCAGGGCGTCGCGAAGGGCGCCGAAATGCAGCGGCTCGCTGTCCACGATCACCCCGTCGAAGTCGAAGAGCGCGCCGCGCACGCGGGCGATCATAGCGCTTCCCCCGGGGTTGGTTGGGAAGCGGCTAAGATCACGGACGGGATGTGGCTTCGCATCGCCGCGGCCGCGCTTCTGGCCTTCGCGCTCTTCCGCATGTTCGGGCTGGCGATGCGCCTCCGCCACGCGAAGCTCGAGCGCGAGCGCGAGCGAGCGGAGCAGGAGCGGCAGGGGCGGCGCGTCGTGGCGGAGCTGCCCCTCGACGAGGGCGTCGTGCTCTTCCTCGAGGACGACGCGGGCTTCGCGTGGGGCGCGAGCCGCGTGGCCCGGTCGCAGCTGAGAGGAGCGCGGATGCTGCTCAACGGCGCCGTCGTCGCCCAGGCATCCCGGGACGGCGGGCCGCTGCCGTCGCCCGCGCCCGCGACGGATTTTGACGGCAGCGAGCGCTGGGAGGTCGAGCTGCTCGCCGCCGGGGGCGTGCTCTCCGTGCCGTGCGGGCGGCTCCGCGAGGGCGTGAGCCGCGAGACGGCCTCGCGCGTCTTCGAGGCGGCGAGGAGGGCCGTGGAAGGATGAGGTCCCACACGAAGTACCAAGGTGATCGGCGAGTAGGGCCCTGCCCCTTACAATCGGCGGGATGAAGCGGCGCGGGCCGTTCCTGGCGCTCCTCGCGGCCCTCGTCGCCGCCGGCGCGGTGCTGTTCCTGGTGCGGCCGGGCCTGCGCCCCTCCTGGCTCTCCGGCGTGCCGCGAAACCTGCTGATCGTGACCCTCGACACGCTCCGGGCCGACCACGTGGGCAGCTACGGCTACGCCGCCGCCCGCACGCCCCGCCTCGACGGCCTGGCCGCGCGCGGTCTCCGCTTCGAGCGGGCCACGACGGTGGCACCCCTGACGCTGCCCGCGCACTCGTCCCTGCTCACGGGGACCTTCCTCGCCTTCCACGGTGTCCGCGACAACGGCGGCTTCTACCTCGGCGACGACCAGGTCACGCTGGCCGAGGTGCTGAAGGAGCGGGGATTCCGCACCGGCGCCTTCGTCTCCGCGTTCGTCCTCGACTCCCGCTGGGGCATTGCGCAAGGCTTCGAGCGCTTCTTCGACGACTTCGACTTCTCGAAGTTCGAGAAGGCGGCCGGGATGGACGCGATCCAGCGTCCCGGGCGCGAGACGGTGGACGCCGCGCTCGCCTGGCTCGAGGAGGACCGGCGCAAGCCCTTCTTCGCCTGGGTGCACCTCTACGACCCCCACACGCCCTACGCCGCGCCCCCCGAGCAGGCCGCGCGCTTCCCGCGCACGTTGCAGGGCGCCTACGACGCGGAGATCGCCGAGGCGGACACGCAGCTCGGTCGGCTCCTCGACGCCCTCGAGAGCGACGGCCGCCTGGGGTCGACGCTGGTGGCGGTGCTCGGGGACCACGGCGAGATGCTGGGGGAGCACGGCGAGCAGACCCACAGCTTCTTCGTCTACGAGGCCGCGGTGCGGATCCCGCTGGTCCTGTCCGGCCCAGGCGTGCCCGCCCGCGTCGTGAAGGACCAGGTCCGCATCGTGGACGTGATGCCCACGGCCCTCGAGCTGCTGAAGGTCGAGGCGCCCGCAGCGGTCCAGGGGTCGAGCCTGATGCCCCTCGCGCGCGGCGTGCGGCTGGGGCTGAAAGCCGTCGCCGAGAGCTGGTACCCGCGCTTCCATTACGGCTGGAGCGAGCTCGTCACGATCCAGGACGAGCGCTTCAAGCTGATCCGCGCGCCGCGCCCGGAGCTCTACGACGTTCAGCGCGACCCGGGGGAGCGCGACGACCTCGCCGCCACGGAGCCCCGGCAGGTCGAGGTGCTCCGCGGGGCGCTCGAGGAGCTGCTCGCGCGGCTCGGGAGCGGGAAGGCCGTCGCGGCTCCCCAGGCGATGGACGCCGAGACGTCGGAGCGGCTCCAGGCGCTGGGCTACGTCGGCGGGACCATCAGCGCGCGGCACCTCGAGGAGCGGCCCCGGGGCGACCCGAAGGACAAGATCGAGCTCTACAACCTGCTGAAGCGCGCCTCGGGCGCGTCGAGCGAGGGCCGGACCGACGAGGCCCTCGCCCACGTGCGCCGGGTCCTCGAACAGGACCCCGAGGTGCTGGAAGGCCACATGCTGCTCGGCAACTTCCTGGCCAAGGAGAAGCGCCACGCCGAGGCGATCGTCTCCTACAAGAAGGCCCTCGCCCTGGACCCCGAGCACCACGAGTCCCTGTTCCGGCTGGCGCTGGCCTACAAGGAGCTGGGTCGGCTCGCCGACGCCCGGGTTGGCTTCGAGCGGGCGCAGCAGCTCGACCCGCGCAACCTGCGGATCACGATCCAGCTCGCAGACCTGGAGATGCGGGAGAGGCGCTTCGAAGCCGCCGAGGAGCGGCTGAAGAAGGCCGTGGCCGGGCAGGAGGAGCCGCAGCGGCTGCTGCTCAAGCTCGGCGAGTGCTACCTCGAGATGAAGCGCTGGGAGGACGCCGAGAAGGCGCTGAGGGACGCCATCTCGCACGACGCGAGGCTCGAGGGCGCGCACTTCAACCTGGGCCTGGCCCTCGAGGAGCGCGGCGATCCCGCCGGGGCCCAGGCCGCCTATGCCAAGGAGATCGAGCAGAACCCGAAGGCGTATCGCGCCGCCTTCAACCTCGGCCGTCTTCTTCAGCGCAGCGGCCGGCCACGCGAGGCCCTCGAGCGGTTCCGGCAGGTCGTGCCGCTGGCGCCCGACTTCGCCATCGGACGGCTGTACCTCGCCAAGGCGCTCCTGGACGCGGGCGACCTGGAGGAAGCCGAGCGCGAGGCACGCGCCGGCCTGGCGCTGCGCCCCGAGACCACGCTGGCCCCGCTCGGCCACTTCGTCCTCGCCGACGTGTACAACCGTCAGGGCCGGCTGAACGAGGCGAGGGCGGAGCAGGCCGCAGGCGAGCGGCTCGCCCGGGCCGCTCCGGCGGTCGCGCGCCGCTAAGACGTCACTCGTAGCGCAAGGCCACGAGCGGGTCGACGCTCGTGGCGCGGCGGGCGGGGAGATAGCACGCGAACCCCGCGGCCAGCAGCAGGAGAGCGACCATGCCGCCGAATGCCAACGGGTCCGCGGTGCTGATCCCGAGCAGCAGCGAGGCGAGCCCCCTGGCCGCGACGAAGGCGGCGAGGGAGCCGAGCAGGGCGCCGCTGCCGACGATCGCGAGGGCCTGCAGCATCACCAGGCGCAGGACGTCGGCGGCCTTGGCACCCAGCGCCATGCGGATGCCGACCTCCTGCGTTCGCTGCGCCACCGAATAGGACACGACGCCATGCACGCCCAGGGCCGCGAGGGCCAGGGCCAGGGCGCCGAAGATGCCCAGCATCGTCGCTGCCATCCGGGGCGCCCACAGCACCTGGTCCAGGAGCGTGCCGATCGTCTGCACGCCGACGAGCGGCATGCCGGGCGCCAGGGTCTGAACCTGCCGGCGCACGGCGCCCAGCGCCGCCGTCGGGTCGGAGGTGGTGCGCACGTGGAGGGTCGCGCCGGGCGAGAAGTGCTGGCGCAGCGGCAGGTAGAAGTGGGAAGCGGGCGCCTCGCCGAGCGACTCGTATTTCGCGTCACCCGCGATGCCCACCACCTCGATGATCCAGGACTCGCCGAAGACCCGGAAGCGCTGTCCCACGGCGTCGGTTCCGGGCCACACGCGCTGCGCCATCGTCTGGTTGACGACGGCGACCATGGGTCCGCCCTCCCGGTCCGCTTCCGTGAACGCCCGCCCGCGGACGACGGGGATCCCGCTGGCCTCGAAGAAGCCCGGGTCCACCTGGTTGAGGTTCGTGAGCCTGCCGCCGCGCCGATCGCTGGTGTCGACACCCTCGGGGAACACGGTCCGCGAGAGGAAGCCGCCCATCAGGGGCGTCGAGGCCAGGGACGCGGCGCGGACCATGGGCAGCTCCCGCACACGCTCGACGGCCTGCCTGTAGAACTCCTGCCCCCGCGCCGCGTCCATCCCCTGCGCGGCGACGTTGAAGGACAAGAGCATCAGGTTGCGGCTCTCGAAGCCGGGATCGATCTGCAGCGCCTGGTGCAGGCTGCGCAGGAACAGGCCCGCGCCCACGAGCGCCACGAGGGAAAGCGCCACCTGGCCCGCCACCAGCGCGTTGCGAAGGCTGAACCAGCGGTTGGCGTCGCTGCGCAAGCTGGTGCGTTCCTTGAGCGCCAGGGCGAGGCTGGGCCGCGAGGCCCGCAGCGCCGGGAGCAGGCCGAAGCCCAGCCCGGTCAGCCCCGAGATCGCCAGCGTGAAGCCCAGCACACCGGGGTCCAGGGACAGGTCGAGAGCCGCCTGCTCCAGGAAGGCCGGGCGCACGGCCCAGAGCGCCTTCCGGCTCCAGTGCGCGAAGAGCAGGCCCAGGCCGCCGGCGAGGAGCGCCAGCAGCGCGCTCTCCGTCAGGAGCTGTCGCGCCAGCCTGTAGCGGCTGGCGCCCAGGGAGACGCGCACCGCCAGCTCGCGCTCGCGACCGGCCGCCCGCGCCAGGAGCAGGTTGGCCACGTTGCCGCAGGCGATCAGGAGCACCAGCGCCACGACCCCCATCATCGCGGCGCCGGCGGCGACGAAGGCCTCGCGCCGGTTCGGATTGAGGGCGGCCTCGGCCAGCGGCAGCGCCGTGAAGCTGCGCTGGTCGTTGTCGCGAGGAAAGGCCTGGGCGAGCTGTCGTCCGGCAGCGCCGAGGGCCGCCTTCGCCTGCTCCACGGAGGCGCCGGGCGCGAGCCGCGCGAAGCTGAAGAAGGTCAGGGTACGCCTGTCGTCCCAGTTCTCGCGCACGAAGCCGCTCACGACCTGCTGGTACATCGCCTGCGGCACCCAGACGTCGGTGCCGAACAGCGTGAAGACGCCGCGGAACCTCGGCGGAAGGATGCCGACCACGGTGAAGTCAAGGCCGTTGAGCCGGATCGTGTTGCCGACGAGTGAGCGGTCGCCGCCGAAGCGGTTCTGCCAGAGCCCATGGCTGATCACGACAACCTGGTGCGCGCCGGGCACCCCGTCCTCCTCGGGCGTGAAGGTCCGGCCGTACGCAGCCTTCACGCCGAGGACCTCGAAGTAGTTGCCAGACGCCACGCACGCCTGGATTTCTTCAGGGTCGCCGGCGCCGCTCGTGATGCTCAAGGGCGTGAAGGTGAAGCCCGCCACCGACGAGAACACGTCTGTCTGGTCGCGCAGGTCCTGGTAGTTGGGCCGGGAGATGGGCATGAGATCGTTGCCCTGGCCCTTGTTGCGCTCGTCGGTCGTGAAGATCGACACCAGCGATCCAACGTCGTGGACCGGTAGCGGGCTCAAGAACAGGGCCTTCACCACGGTGAAGATCGTGGTGTTGGCGCCGATGCCCAGGGCCAGGGACAGGAGCGCGGCGGCGCTGAAGCCCCGGTTCTTCGCCAGCACGCGAGCGGCGTAGCGCAGGTCCTGCCAGGAGTCCGCGAACACGTTGACCCTCCCTTCGCCGCCGGGCACGAGGGAGAGCGCGAGCGAAGGCGCCGCGGCGGCGCGTGCGATCTCGCGGGCCAGGGCCGGGCCGTCCCGCAGCTCGGCCAACGCTTCCACCGCTGCTTCCGCCTGCGTGGCGCCGCGCGCCAGCGCCTCGGCGTAGCGCTGCTCGAGGTCCTGGGCCAGCTCCTCGACGATCTCGGCCTCCCGGCAGGGATCGAGCTTCAGCCCGGCCACCCTCTCGCGAACCGCCTGCGCCCAGTCCGGCATGCCTACGCGGGCCTCACCCCCAGCACGCGATCGATCGCCGCCACGAACTCCCGCCAGCCGCTCCGCTGCGCCTGAAGCACCTTTCGCCCCGCGGGCGTGATCCGGTAGAAGCGGCGCCGGCGCTGGCCCGCGCGCTCCACCCAGCGCCCCTGGATGAGGCCGCGGCGCTCCAGCCGGTAGAGGAGCGGGTAGAGCGAGGCCACGTGGAACTGCACCACCCCGCGGGAGCGCTGCTCGATCAGCTTGCCGAGCTCGTAGCCGTGTCGCGGCCGGTCCTCCACCAGGGACAGCAGCAGCAGCTCCGCGCTCCCCTTCTTGAGCTCCCGGTCCAGGACGCTCGTGGCTTCCATATATGTGAGCACCATATATCACACCGGTCCGGAATGGACAAGGCTGCGGAGGCCACGGCTTGCAAGCGGCCGGCGAGCGGCTCGTCGGAAGACCCGGCCATGACGCCGCTTTGCAGGAGCCGCCCGGTCATCTGAGCGGCTGGTCGCCGCGCTTTGGCGGGCTGTTGTATGTAGGCGCTCACCGGGAACTGCGGTTTTCCGACTGGCGAGGTAGAGACTGGTCATCATCCGCGCCGAAGGCGCGGCCGGCGTGACGCGCTAATCTCTCGGCGGCAGGCGTAGAAACGAAACCCCGGTCGTCTTGGCGGACGACCGGGGTTTTGTGTGTGACCCCCGCAAGGGAAGCCGCACACGGCATCGTAGGCGAGCTTTCCATGACGGCGGTCGTCTGTCGAGCCCTGCCGTGCGGGGCCGATGGCGAGCGCCGAGCAAGTCCTTCTTCGTCAACGCTTGTGCCGGGCGGAAGCGTGCGGGGCGGTGTTCTACCTGTGCGGGCGCTGCGACCACGGGCAGCGCTACTGCTCAGAGCGATGTCGGGAGAAGGCGCGGCGTGAGCAGCGCCGCGCGGCCAACCGCCGGCACCAGCAGAGTCCCGAAGGACGGCTCGACCACCGCGACCGGCAGCGGGAGTACCGGCGGCGGCTGATCGCGCGGCGCGTGACGGATCAGGGTAGCAACGCAGCGATCGGTTTCTCTACCCTGGCTGCGCCGACGCCGGCGCCGCTCGTTCGCTGCGGGAACGAGGTCTTGTGTCGCATCTGCGGCAGCGTCGGCGTGCTGATCGACCCATTCTGTGGGTGAGGAGATGCTGGATCCGGAAAAGCTCGCCACGATCCGCCGGCTGTACTACGCCGAACACTGGAAGATCGGCACGATTGCGGCCGAGCTGTGCGTGCATCGCGACACGGTGCGCGCCGCAATCGAGACGGACCCGCTGCACCGCCCGCGGCGGCTGCGGCCGAGCCGGCTGGATCCGTACCTGCCGTTTCTGCGCGAGACGCTGGAGAGCTACCCGCGTCTGCGGGCGACGCGGCTGCTGGAGATGATCCGTCTGCGCGGCTACGTGGGCTCGATCCAGCGGCTGCGCTCGGTGGTGGCGCGGCTACGTCCTGCGACGCGGGAGCCGTTTCTACGCCTGGTCACGCTGCCCGGCGAGCAGGCGCAGGTGGACTGGGCGCACTTCGGCGAGGTGCTGGTAGGCCGCGCCAAGCGGAAGCTGTCTTGCTTCGTGATGACGCTCAGCTTCTCGCGGGCGCTCTTTCTCGAATTCTTCTTCGACCAGAGCCAGGAGAACTTCTTCTCCGGCCACGTGGCCGCCTTCTCCTTTTTCACTGGCTGCCCGCGCGTGATCCTCTACGACAACCTGAAAGCGGCGGTGCTGGAACGGCACGGCAACGCCATCCACTTCCATCCCCGGCTCTTGGAGCTCTGCTCGCACTACCACTTCCAGCCGCGTCCCTGCGCTCCCGGCAAGGGCAACCAGAAAGGCAAGGTGGAGCGGGCGATCCGTTACGTACGCGAGTCGTTCTTCGAAGGCACGCGCTTCACGACGCTCGAGGATCTGAACCGTAGGGCGTGGGCGTGGCGCGACCAAGTGGCGCATCAGCGTCCGTGGCCCGACGACGCGAAACGCACCGTCGCTGAGGTGTTTGCGGAGGAGAAGCCGCGGCTGCTCTCGTTACCGGTCCATCCCTACGTGGCCGAGCTGGTGTGTCCCGTGAAGCAGCTCAAGGGAATCTGGGTCCCGTTCGATCTGAACCACTACTCGATTCCGCCTCAGGCGGTCCGGCCGCTCTCGCTCACGCTCGTGGCTTCCGCGACGACGGTGCGGATCTTGGAAGGCACGCTCGAGATCGCCTGCCACCGCCGCAGCTACGAACGCGACCAGTACGTCGACGAGGCCGGCCACGAGGAGGCCCTGCTCGAGACCAAGCGCAGAGCCCGCGGCCAGACACCCGCCGGACGCTTGAGCGCCGCCGTGCCCCAAGCGCAAGACTTCTTGCGCGCTGCCTTCGCCAAGGGCGAGAACACCGGCTCCACGACGCTGAAGCTGCTACGCCTGCTCGACGACTACGGGCAACAGGCGCTGCGCGTCGCCATCAGCGAGGCGCTCCAGCGCGGCACGCCGCGCATGTCCTCGGTCGCATACCTGCTGGAGAAGCAGCGCCGGGCGCAGAAGAGCCGCCGGCCGCTGCCGGTCGACCTGTCTCGCCGTCCCGACCTGGCCGACCTCGTGGTCAAGCCCCATCAAGCGGAGATCTACGATGAGCTTTCCCGTACAGACGCCGAACCGGAGTCCTGAGCTCAAGGAGCAGCTCGCCCAGATCGGCCTGCTCGCGCTCGCCGACTCGGTCGACGACTTCCTGGCGCGCGCCAGCAAGGGCCGCTTCTCGCCCCGTCAAGTCGTCGAGGAAGTGGTGCGCCTCGAGCTCGTCGAAGGCGCCAAGCGAAGCCTGGAGCGGCGGCTCGAACGCTCCCGCATCGGCCGCTTCAAGCCCATGGCCGACTTCGACTGGAACTGGACCAAGAGGATCGAGCGGGACGTGATCGAGCGTGCGCTGAATCTTGACTTCATCGAGGAGCACCGCAATCTCGTGCTGCTCGGCCCCAACGGTGTGGGCAAGACCATGATCGCCAAGAACCTCGCCTACCAAGCCGCCCTCGCCGGCCACTCCGTCCTCTTCGTCACCGCGGCCGAGCTGCTCGACGACCTGCGCGCCGAAGTCGCCCACACCACCTTCCGACGCAAGCTCACCAAGTACGCCTCGCCGCAGATCCTCGTCATCGACGAGGTCGGCTATCTCTCCTACGACCACCACGCCGCCGACCTGCTCTACAAGGTCGTCGACCGCCGCTACGAGAAGAAGTCGATCGTGCTCACCACCAACCTCGCCTTCCGTGACTGGAACACCGTCTTCCCAAACGCCACCTCGATCGCCACGCTGCTCGACAAGCTCACACACCACGCCGACGTCACCGTCATCGAGGGCAACAGCTACCGCGTGCACGAGAGTCAGCAGGAAGCGGCCGCGCGGAGGAAGAAGAAGTGATCCGACCGGCTGACCAGGAGCGCGTCTACCTCGAGGCCGTGCTCGGAACCTACAGCTCGCTGCCAGGAACGCCGCCGCGACCCAGCCGGCAAGATCGTCGGCTGGCGCGGGAGCTGTGCCGCCGCGGCGTCCCGCTCAGGGTCGTCCGCGCCGCTCTCATCCTCGCTGCCGCCCGCCGAACACTCCGCTCGGGCCCGCCGCTACCACAGGTCAGAACCCTCCACTACTTCCTGCCCGCCATCGACGAGGTCCTCGACCAGCCGCTCGACCCCGCATACGTCGATTACCTCGCCGCAAAGCTCAGGCCCTTCGCCAGCAAGAAAACCGCGCTTCTCGACGAGCGCTAACAGTTGTACATACCCTGGACACTCATGGACAAGGCTTTCGCTCGATACGCATCGGAGGTCGCCGTCCACGCCCGAGCGGCGTGACGGCGGCGGGATCAATGTCCCGGATATCGCACTTTACGACTCCGATCCTCCGGAATCGGCGGCAGCTTGTCGAGCTTCTCGGCGACCTTGCGACAGGCGTCGATCACATCGGCGACGAGCCTCTCGTCCACGTCGAGGGCCCCCTCGTACTCGGTCCGATTGCTGATGTCGTGGCACTTCGACAGAACGCGCCAGACCTCCGGGCCGAGGCCCAATGTGTGCGGGAGCACCTGAAAGACGACGTACCGATGCGTCGGGCGGAACCCGTGATGCCGTAACGCCGCCAGGCACAGTGCGTGGGCGGCGCCGTACGCGAGATCGAACCTGCTCTCCAGCGAGTTCGCCTCGTTTCCCGCATCCCTCAAGCGCGCCATGCCTGAGCGGACGAGACCGGCGACCTCCTTCGCGTCTGGGGTTTCCTTCGCGCGGACGTTTCCCGGACCGGCCAGGCGCTCAAGCGACG
>DASSJI010000068.1:0-15485 GCA_035691285.1 Vicinamibacteria bacterium
CGCGCGGAAGGCGGGAGCGGAGGCGTACGCTCCCGATCTCTGGGAGCAGGCGAGCGGCGCGCTGCAGTCCGCGCGACAGAAGGTGGAGCAGAAGGACTATCGGGGCGCCCTCTCGTCGGCCATCGACGCGGCCGACAAGGCGCGCGCTGCCGCCGCGGCGGTTCCGTCGGCCAAGGTCCTGCTGAAGGGCGCGGCAGAGGTGGCCCAGGCCGAGGCCCAGGCCGCGCTGGACGAGGTCGCGGCCATTCGCGACGAGGCCAGGAAGGCCAGGGTGCCCGAGGCCGCGTTCGAGGCGCTCGCCTCCCCGGTCGGCGAGGTGGAGACCGGCCTGAAGGCCGTGACGGACCTCCTCGCCCAGGAGGACCTCATCGCCGCGCAGAAAGCCGGCGCCGAGCTCAAGGCGAAGGCCGCGAGCCTGCGCTCCGACTTCCGCGCCGCCCTCGACAAGTGGTTCGAGGAGCATCCGAAGGGCCGGCGGCCCGCGAGAAAGAGCTAGCCCCGGCGTCTTGTGACACCGGAAGAACCGTTCGGCCGGGCAGGGCGCCGACGCGCCCTCGCCGTAGCCTTCCCCGCATGAAAGTGCCGGGGACGGTGCTTCTAGCCATGACCTTGGTTGCGTGCCACGCGGACTCAGCGCTCGACGAGAGCCCGCAGCTCGATCTCGACTCGGGCCTCGCCGGCGCCTGGCGCTGCATGCTCGCCGACGTCGAGGAGACGGACGAGGCCTGGGTCACGGTCGCGCCTCACCCCACCGATGAGCGGCTGTATTCGATCACCTGGCGGGAGGGCACCAGGGCCGACGCATACGAGGCCTTCGCGTCGTCGGTCGGAGACTCCCTGGTCCTGAACGTGCGCGAGGCCGGCGACGCGAGCGGCTGGGCCTTCCTGCGCTACGACCTCTTGCGTCCGAACCTCTTGCTCCTCGCGATGGCCCGCGAGGGCGTGTTCGACGGCGCCACGTCCTCCGCGGACGTGCGGGCCGCTCTCGAAGCGGCCCTGAATGCCGGAGCCGCCTTCGAGGACTTCATGGTCTGCGTCGGAGCCCGACGCTCCCCTCCGGACTCCTGAAGCCTCGGCGCCGTCCTGCCCCGTGAGCCTCGGCGACGGGGAGGCTCACCGGCCGCCCCTCCTGCGCACGGGGTCCGGCTGCGGGAAGGTGGCGAGCGCGAGGATCTCCTGCTCGGCGAGCGCCCCGCCCAGAGCGCGCCAGTTCAGCCCGCCGTCGCCGGTCCAATAGATGCCGCGGTCGGTGCCGAGGAACGCCTCGGCTCCGGAGGCGGGAGCCAGGGGAAACAGGAGCCGGCGGGCCTCGCGGTCGCGCATCCCCTCGGCCAGCAGGGTCCAGCTCCGGCCCAGATCCTCGGTGCGGAAGAGGCCGGCGTCGGTCGAGGCGTAGAGGAACGGCCCGAGCCACACGAGATCGTGGACGCGCCGCCCGCGCAGGCCGGCGTGCGCGAAGCGCCGGCCCCCGTCGGCCGAGCGGAAGACGCCCTCCGAGCCGACGCCCACCACGAGGGCCGGGTCCACGGCGAAGAACGCCGAGACGACGAGGGCCGTGACGTCGCCCGCCGGGAGCGGCGCGGTGGGGTCCGTCCCCACCCGCCCGGCCGTCGATCCGGAGTCCTCGGACAGGTACAGTCCGCTCGAGGTCGCGACGAGGAGCTGGGGGCCGGGCCATTCGATGCGCGCCACGCGGCCGGGCACCGGAGTGGGCAGGAAGGCCCGGGGCATGTCCTCGGGGGCGTAGAGGTCGAGAGGCGCGCGCTGCAGGCCCTGGGGCGTGCCCAGGAACAGCGTGCGGTCCGCCAGCGGATAGCGCGAGCCGATGAGGGCCGTGCAGGGTCCGGACTCCGCGACGCGCTTCCACGTCTCGCCGAAATCGGTCGAATAGTAGACGCCCGACGCGGACCCCAGCACGACCTGCGGCCCCACCGGCAGGATGCACGCCACCGCGCCGACGCTCTCGAGGCTTCCGCCCGCTCGCTGGCCCGCCACCCGCTCGAAGCTCGCGCCCCAGTCCCGGGAGCGGTAGAGGCCCTGCGCCGTGCCCGCGAAGAGCGTGAGGCTCGTGACCACCGGCGCTTGACGCGAGGGCGCCTGCGCCCGGGCCGGGCCAGCGGCGAGCGCCGCCGCCGTGACGATCGCCGCGGCCCGCGTCACTTCGCGAAGAACGGCCGGAGGCGCTGGCAGGCCTCGTACGGGTCCTCGGGGATCACCCGCGTCCCGCCGGTGACGGTGATGAAATTGGTGTCGCCGCTCCAGCGGGGCACCACGTGCAGGTGGAGATGGCCCTCGACCCCGGCGCCCGCGGCGCGCCCGAGGTTCAGGCCCACGTTGAGCCCGTCGGGCCGGTAGGCCTCGGCGAAGACCGCCTCGAGGCGCTGCGTGAGGGCCATGAGCTCCTGCAGCTCGCCGGGGGTGGCCTCTGCGAGGCGCGCGACGTGCCGCCGAGGCGAGACCATCAAGTGCCCGGCGTTGTAGGGGTACAGGTTCATCACCACGAAGCAGCTCTCGCCCAGGTGAACGACGAGGCTCTTCTCGCCCGAGGCCCCCGCGAGGGCGCGGCACAGCACGCAGCCCGGCTCGTTCACGCCGCTCGTCACGTACGCCATCCTCCACGGAGAGCGCAGGACGTCCACCTAGACCTCGTAGTCGACTTCGTAGACCGGGAAGCTCGAGCGCACGCCCTTGAACTTCGCGTCCCCCGCGTAGCGTATCAGGATGCGGCGCCCGATCGACTCGTCGAAGTACTCGAGCACCGTGGACTCCTCGTCCTCGTCCTCCGTGTGGACGAGAGGCAGGTGCGCCTCGAGCTGGACCAGGGTGTCACGGGAGATCGCGATGCCCTCGTTGAACAGCGTGCCGGCCTTGTCCACGACCGTCTGGAGCCCCGAGGGCCGGGGCGGCGGGAACTGGGGGGAGGCGCCCTTCGGCTGCTCCTGGTCCTCCTCCATGGGCTTGCGCGCCGCCGACGACAGCCGCCCGGCCAGGTTCACGTTGCGCCCGATCACGGTCTGCTGGGTGGTCTCCTCGTCGGCGATGAAGCGAGCCAGGTAGACGCGGCCGTAGTGGATCGCGATGCCCATCTTGTAGACGGTCTTGCCGGTCTCGCGGAGCCGGCTGAGCGTCTCCTGGCACAGGATCGCCACCCGCAGGGCGTTCAGCGGGTCGAGGGGGTCCACGTGCTCGGTGCCGAAGGTCACCATGATCCCGTCGCCGAGGAACTTGTCGATGGTGCCGCCGAAGCGCCGCACGTGGGGCGCGAAGGCGTCGAAGACCGTGTACAGCTCCCGCGTGAGGTCCCGTTCGGAGATCTGGCCCTCGGAGGTCTTCGTGAAGCCGCGCAGGTCCAGGAACAGCACCGTCGCGTTGACCGCGTTGTTGAGCACCGTCGCGGACTCCGAGAACTCGTAGACGCGCCGGTTGCGCCGCGCCGACAGGTCGAGGTCCTTGTCCTCGAGCAGCACGATGCTGTCGCGGATCCCCGAGACCACCTCGAAGCGCTTCACGCCGCTCACGACATCCAGGAACGCGTCCACGATCTCCGCCGGCCTGCGCCTCTGGGCCTCGCCCTGGAGCTTGGCCCCGGCCATCAGCTTCGTGCCCACGTTCCACGCGTCGCCGAACAGGTAGGTCATCACGTGGGCGTTCATCATGATCTTGACGATCCCCTGCTGGGTGGACCACGTCTCCTTCGGCAGGAGCGGCATGTGCTGCTGGATGCGCTGGACGAGGCCGCGGTCGCTCTCGCGGACCCGGCGCTCGGTCTCCCGGAGCAGCACCTGGTAGATCTCGAAGAACACGTCGGCCGCGATCCGGTAGCGCTTGTTCGCGGCCAGGAACTGGTTGAAGTCGAACGCCTGGATCGAGGCCTCGGTGAACGCGAAGCCGTCCTCGATCACGGCCTCGATCAGGGTGGGGTTCTCGCGGGTTCCGGGGATGGTGGCCGCGTGCTCCTTGGACGCGCGCTCGAACTCGCGACGCGAGGCCTGCTCGAGGCGCCTGTAGAACGACGAGAGCAGCGGGTGCAGCGAGTACTTGAGCTTGCGGACCGCGGCGTTCCTGGCCTCGAGCTCCTTCAGGATGCAGGTCGCCTCCCGCGAGTGGGCGAGCCAGAACAGGTTCAGCAGGCCCAGCCGGCGGTCGGCGTCACGGGCCGAGGCCAGGATCCGCAGCAGGGCGGCCTCGTACTCCTCCTGGTCGCGCTCCAGGTTCTGCCGCCCGCGGGCCTGGGGCGAGACCTCGACCCCGATCTGGGCCATCAGCGCCTGGAGGTGGCGCTGCAGGAGCGTCTTGAGCCGGGGGTGGGTGTGGACGAAGAACACCGCCCGCTCGTTCTCGAACTCGGCGGGAGGCAAGAGCGGCAGCGGCGACCCGAAGAGGGACTCCGCCTCGGCCAGGCCTCCCGCGACGAAGCGAGCCGAGCGAGGGTCGCCCTGGAAGAAGGCCCTCCTGGCCGGCATCAGCGGCGGTTGATGAGTTCCCGGAGCTCCTTGCCGGGCTTGAAGTGCGGAACGCGCTTGGCGGGGACGAGGACCCCGGCGCCGGTCTTGGGGTTGCGCCCCCTGCGGCTGTCCCGGCGCCGGATCCTGAAGCTGCCGAATCCGCGCAGCTCGATCTTGTCGCCCTTCTGCAGCGCGTCCAGGATCGATGTGAAGACGGCTTCGACGATGACCTCGCTGTGCTTGCGGGTGAGCTCGGAGACCTTCGCGACCTCGTCCACCAGCTCGGCCTTGGTCATCGTCTCAAGCTACTCCTTGCCCCCCTTGGAGGCCCGGGCGGCCCGGATCACGTCGCCGAGCGTCGAGGTGCCCTCGCCCGCCTTCTCCCGGTAGCTCTGCAGGTCGCGGGCGACTTCGTCCTGCTTCACCGCGCGGATCGAGAGGCCGATCTTGCGCTCGCCCTCACCGACCTTGATGATCTTCATGGGGAAGGCGTCGCCGGGCTTGAACTGCTCCTCGGGCCGCTCCACGCGCTTCTCGTCGAGCTCGGAGATGTGGACGAGCCCCTCGATGCCCTCGGCCAGCTCGACGAACGCGCCGAAGTTCGTGAGCCGCACGATCTTGCCCTCGACGATGTCGCCGACCTTGTGGTGGCTGAAGAACTCGTCCCAGATGTCCGTGGCGAGCTGCTTGAGGCCGAGGCTCAGGCGCTGGTTGTCCGCGTCGATGTTGAGCACGACCGCCTCGACCACGTCGCCCTTCTTCAGGATCTCCGACGGGTGCTTCACGCGCTTCGTCCACGACAGGTCCGAGATGTGGATCAGCCCGTCGATGCCCTCCTCGACCTCGACGAAGGCGCCGAACTCCGTCAGGTTGCGGACCTTGCCCTTGATGCGCGAGCCCACGGGATACTTGCCCGCGAGCTGCTCCCAGGGGTTCGACTCGGTCTGCTTGAGGCCGAGGCTGATGCGGTGCGCCTCCTGGTCGATGCCCAGCACGACGCACTCGACCTCCTGGGCGACGTTGAGGATCTTCGACGGGTGCTTGACCTTCTTGGACCAGGACATCTCCGAGACGTGGATCAGGCCCTCGACGCCCTCCTCCAGCTCGACGAAGGCGCCGTAGTCGGTGAGGCTCACGACCTTGCCCTTCACCCGCGCGCCCACCGGATAGCGGATGGACGCCGTGCTCCAGGGATCGGCCTTGAGCTGCTTGTAGCCCAGGCTGACGCGCTCGCTGTCGCGGTCGAACTTGAGGACGACGACCTTGACCTCGTCGCCCACGTTCACCACCTCGCTCGGGTGGTTCACGCGACCCCACGACATGTCCGTGATGTGGAGCAGGCCGTCGATGCCGCCGAGGTCCACGAAGGCGCCGTACTCGGTGATGTTCTTCACCACCCCGACCAGGACCTTGCCCTCCTCCAGGGTCTCGAGGGTGTCGCGCTTGCGCTCGGCGTTCTCCTCCTCGAGGACCGCCTTGCGGGACAGCACGATGTTGCCGCGCTTCTTGTTCACCTTGATGACGCGCATGCGCAGTTCCTGGCCGCGCAGGGCGTCGAGGTTGCGGACCGGCCTGACGTCCACCTGGCTGCCCGGCAGGAACGCGCGCACGCCGATGTCCACCGCGAGGCCGCCCTTGACGCGCTCGATGACGCGGCCGGTCACGACGCGGCGCTCCTGGTAGGCGCGCTCTACGTCGTCCCAGACCTTCATCTTCTCGGCCTTCTCCTTGGAGAGGACGATGTAGCCTTCCTTGTCCTCCGTCTTCTCCAGGAGCACGTCCACGACGTCGCCGGGCTTGACCGAGACCTGACCGGCCTCGTCGCGGAACTCGTCGAGGGCGATCATGCCCTCCGACTTGTAGCCGACGTCGACGATCACCTCGCTCGCGGACACCTGCAGCACGACGCCGCGCACGACCTCGCCCTCGGCGAAGTTCCTGAAGCTGACGTCGTACATGTCGAGGAGCTTCTCGAACTCCTCGGGATCGGTAGGGGCCTCTACGGCAATCTTTTCACTGTCCGACATGGGTTCGAAGCAGAACCTCCGGGTTCTAGAGATTTTTAATCCAGGGCCGACGTCGCCCCGAAGGAGGCTCCGCGCAGCGAGGACTAACCTGCTGATGTTAGATGAGTTAGGGACGCACTGTCAAGCGCGGCCCAGGTACCGGCCGAGGGCCTCCACGAGCCCCGCAGCGGTGCTGGGCTCCGCGACGACGCGCACGTCGAGGCCCGCGGCGTCCGCGGCCTGCTTCGTCACCGGACCGATGACGCCCGCCGGAAGGCCGCGCGCCCTGTCTCCCAGGAGCGACGCCGCGTTCTCGACCGCCGACGGCGATGCGAACAGGGCGAGGTCGAAGCCCTGCTCCAGCGCAACCCGCAGGGCCTCGGCCGCGCCCGGCGGAGCCAGCGTCCGATAGGCCGTCACGCGCTCGACCAGCGCCCCCGCCGCGGCGAGGCCCGCCTCCAGCGTGTCGCGAGCCAGGTCCGAGAGCGGAAGCAGCACCCGCTTGCCCGCGACGCCCGCTTCGACGAGCGCCTGCGCCAGGCCCTCGGCGCGGAACGCGCGCGCGGGCACGAGCTCCGGGCTCCGTCCCAGCGCCTCCTCGATCGCGCGGGTCGTCGCGGGACCGACCGATGCGATCCGGGGCCAGGGCGCCGCGAGCGACGCCCGCTCCGCGACGGCGCGGACGGCGTTCGTGCTCGTGAAGGCGATCCAGTCGAACTCGCCCAGGCGAGCCACGGCCCCGTCCAGGGGCCCCGGATCCTCGGGCGGCGCGATCGCGATCGCGGGCGCCTCGATCACCTCCGCCCCGGACTTCCGGAGCAGGGCGACCAGGCCCCCTGCCTGCTCCCTGCGGCGTGTGAGGAGAAAGCGTCGCCCGCGGAGGCTGCTCATCGACCGAGGAACGATGCGGCGCCCCTCGCGAGCAGGTCCTCGGCGACGGCACGCCCCAGGGCCCCGGGCTCGGCGCCGCGGCTCTCGGAGCGGAGCCACGCGCTGCCGTCCTCGCGGCCGACGAACGCCCGCAGCCGGAGCTGGCCGTCGGCCTCTTCCGCGAGCGCCCCGAGCGGCACGTTGCAGCCGCCGCCGAGCGCCGCGAGGAACGCGCGCTCCGCGGTGACGACCCGCGCCGTCGGCTCGTGACCCAGCGGCAAGACCGCCGCCGCGGCCCGTTCGTCGCCGGCGCGGCACTCCAGGGCGATCGCTCCCTGACCGGGCGCGGGCAGCAGCACCTCGGGCTCGAGCACCTCCGTGATCTCCGACGCGCGCTCCAGGCGCCGCATGCCGGCGACGGCCAGCAGGATCGCCTCGAACGCCCCTTCGCGGAGGCGGCGCAGGCGCGTGTCCACGTTCCCCCGCAGGTCCGCCACGACCAGGTCGGGCCGGCGGGCCCTGAGCTGGCTCTGCCGGCGCAGACTCGTCGTTCCGAGCCTGGCTCCAGGCGGGAGCCCGTCCAGCCGGGCGCCGGAGCTGGACACGAGCGCGTCGCGCGGGTCGGCCCGTTCCAGGAACGCGCAGAGGGCCAGGCCCGGCGGCAGCTCCGTCGGCACGTCCTTGAGGCTGTGGACCGCCAGGTCGACCTCGTCCGCCAGGAGCGCCTCCTCGATCTCCTTGAGGAAGGCGCCCTTGCCGCCAACCGATTCGAGACGACGGTCGAGCATCCGGTCCCCCAGGGTCGTGATCATCCGGATCTCCACGGAGTGACCCAGCGATTCCAAACGGCCCTTCACGTGATGGGCCTGCCACAGCGCGAGGGCGCTGGCGCGCGTGCCGATGCGGAGGGGAGGCATCGGCTCACGTTACCATGCGGCCAGTGCGCTATCTCGAACGGGTCCCACGCCCGGAGCTTCGGCCCCATCTCGAGTGCCTGTGGGAGATCGCCGACACGAGGCCGCGCGTCACCCGGCCGCCCGAGCGCATCGTGCCCGACGGCTGCCCCGAGCTGATCGTCCACCTGCGAGATCCCTTCAAGAGAAGCGTCGGGGGACGCTGGCGCACCCAGCCGCGCGTCTTCCTGGCCGGCACGCTGTCGCGGCCATGGCTCCTCCGCGGCGGGCGTCGCGTCCTCACGCTCGGGATGCGTTTTCGCCCCGGCGCACCGACAGCGCTCTTCCCCACGAGCATGGCCCGGACCCGCGACCAGGAGGTGCCTCTCGTGCAGCTCCAGGGCCTCCCGGCGTCGCGCACCCTCTGGACGCGGCTGGTCCGGGCGCGCTCGCCCGAGTCGCGCTTCGCCGCCGCGGAGGAGTGGCTGCTCGGCCGGCTGCTCGAGGCGCGGGCGCCGCGCGAGAGCGCTCGCACCGCGGTGGGGATCATCCTGAAGACGCGTGGGAAGGTTTCAGTCGACAGCGTCGCGCAGGAGCTGGGGTGGACGCGGAGACGGCTGGAGCGGGCCTTCGCGCGGGACCTCGGCATCGGACCCAAGCTGTACGCGCGGATCGTGCGCCTCAACGCCGTGCTCCTGACCCTGGACGCTCCGGCGCGCCGGGCGGCCGTCGACCTCGCCCTCGAGGCCGGCTACTTCGACCAGGCCCACCTGTTGCGCGACTTCCGGCTCCTGGCCGGTCGCCGGCCGCGCTCCCCGCGGGAGGCCGACGGGGAGATGGCCCGGCACTTCACCCGCCCCGACCGGCTGCGCACGCTGTTCGTCGGCGAGTAGCGTCGCATTCTTCCAATCCCGACGACTGTCGATCGCCGAGACTCCCCCCGAGGAGAGAAACATGATCCCGAGAACGGTTCCGATCGTCGTCCTGTGGGCTTCCCTCACGGCGCCCGTCGACGCAGCGGAGTCCCGCCAGGCGATCGAGCGCCTCGCCTGGATGGAAGGCCGCTGGACGGGCGAGCGGGACGGCGTCGCCATGGAGGAGCGCTGGACCGGTCCGCTGGGTGGGGCGCTCCTGGGCGTTCACGCGGACGTTAAGGACGGACGGCTCGTGTCGTGGGAGTTCCTGCGCATCGACACCACGGGCGACGGGACGTTCTACTTCGCGAGCCCGCGCTCGGCGCCGCCCACGCCCTTCAGGCTGGTCTCGCAGGACTCGAGACGCGTCGTGTTCGAGAACAAGGAGCATGACTTCCCGCAGCGCATCCTCTACTGGCTGGACGAAAAGGGCGCCCTCCACGCCCGCATCGAGGGCCCCCAGGACGGCAAGACTGTCTACGAGGAGTGGACGTGGACGAAGCGACCGTGACGCGCGGCGGTCCGCATCGTTACAGCCCGAACAGCCGCCTGACCAGCTCCACCACGTCCGGCGCGCTGCCGTTCTTCGCCACCTCCTTCAGGTGGGCGGTCGGCGGATGCAGCAGCTTGTTGACGATCGCGGACGTCGCCGCGTCGATCGCGGACTCCTGCTCGGCGGTCAGGGGTCCGAGGCGTTTGCGCGCCCGCTCGAGCTCCGCCCGACGTATGGCCTCGGCGCGCTGGCGCAGGTCGGCCAGGAGCGGCGCGACGTCCAGGGATTTCTGCCACTCCAGGAAAGCCCGGACCTCGCTCTCGACGATCGCCTCCGCGGAGGCCGCCTCCTTCTTCCGCTCCCGCAGGTTGGCGTCGGCGACCGCCTTGAGGTCGTCGAGGTCGTAGAGGAAGACGTTCGCCAGCTCGCGGACGTCGGGCTCGACGTCCCGCGGCACGGCGATGTCGATGAGGAAGAGCGGGCGGCGTCGGGCCCGGACCGCGGCCGCCACGTCCTCCTTGTGGATGACGGTGTGCGGGGCGCCGGTGCTGCTGATCACCACGTCGGCTTTGGCCAGCTCGGCCTGCAACGCCTCGAAGGGCGCCGCCTGGCCTCCCAGGGCGGCGGCGAGCTCCTCGGCCTTCTCGAAGGTGCGCCCGCCGAGAACCGTCGCTCGCGCCCCTCCGCTCACGAGGTGCCGGGCGCTGAGCTCGCTCATCTTGCCGGCGCCCACCAGCAGGACCGACCGATCCTTGAGCGACCCGAAGATCTTCCGGGCCAGCTCGACCGCCACGGAGGAGACCGAGACCGCGTTCTGGCCGATGCGCGTCTCGCTTCGCGCCCGCTTGGCCGCCGAGAGCGAGCGGTTGCGGAGCGCCCCCAGGCTCGCGCCCAGGCTCTTCGCCTCTTCGGCGATCTCGTAGGCCTCCTTGACCTGGCCGAGGATCTGCGGCTCGCCGATCACCATCGAGTCGAGGCTGGCCGCAACCCGGAACGCGTGCCGGACGGCCGCCTCGCCGGAGACGGCGTAGACGTACGGACCCAGGTCGCCAGCCGCGCGGCCGTGATAGCCCTCGAGGAAGCGCGCCACCGCGTCGGCGGGCGCGCCTTCGGCGGCGCGTCCATACACCTCCACGCGGTTGCAGGTCGACAGGATCATCGCCTCCTCGAGGCCCGCCTCCGCCCGGGCCCGCGCCAGCGCCTCGGAGATGCGCTCGCGGGGGAACGCCAGCGCCTCGCGCACGTCGAGGGGCGCGGTGCGATGGCTCACGCCGACGACGACGAGGGTCAAGCGCCGCCCCTCGCGCTCCGGGCCAGCGACAGCGAGAAGAAGGTGAACACGACGATCACGAAGCCGGCGATGCCGAGGAGCGCGGCGCGACGCCCGCCCCAGCCCGATCTCCGGCGCGCGACCAGCATGACCACGTAGATCAACCACGCCAGCGACGCGCTCCACTCCTTCGGGGTGCCGGTCCAGATCGCGCCGCGGCTCAGGTTCCACATGAGGCCGGTGAGGATCGCGAGGGTCAGGAAGACGAAGCCGACCTCCACCGAGTGCCCGCCCAGCGTGTCGCAGCGCTCCAGGCTCGGCGCCAGGTAGTAGAAGGCCCGGGGCGACCGGGATCGCAGCTCGCGCTCCTGGATCAGGTACATCACGCCCATCGCGAAGGCCACGAAAAGCGCGCCGTAGCCGATCAGGGCCAGGGTGGTGTGGATGGGCAGGTACAGGCTGCGCAGGATCGGGTCCTCGCGCTCGCTCACCGGCGTCAGGACCGCGACCAGCACCAGCACGAAGGCCGCCGGATAGACCGCGAGGCCCAGCGCGTCCACGCGTGCCTGGACGTACGTCGCGAGGAAGGCGAGGACCGTCGCCCAGGCGAGGAACGACGCGCCGTCGTGGAAGCCGACGATGGGAAAATGGCCGGCCTCGGTCCAGCGCTGGGAGAGCGAGGCGGTGTGCATCGCGAAGCCGGCGAGCGCCGCGGTGACCGTCCAGGTCGTGAGGAGCCGGCGCCGCGCGACGGCCTGCAGCAGCACGTTCAGCGCGCCCACGGCGTAGAAGCCCAGCGTCAGGAGCAGGTAGATCCGGGAGCTCATCGTCCGTGGGGAACGTTAGCACGGCTGCGGGCGCCCGCGCGGCGCTGACGGTTGGTACGGGGAACGACAGGGCCCGGGTTCGGGCCGGCGGGATTCGAGGCGGGGTGACTGGAGGCTTGGGATGGCGGGAGGCCGCGCGGGCGCCCGTGCCTCACGGCGCTGTGCTCGGTTCGGCTCGGCCGCCGGGAACGAAGCGGCTCCAGTGGGTCTCCAGGGGCCGGTCGCGACGGTCGCGCAGCCCCTGGGTCACGACGAAGTGGATGGCCCGGTCGCGGAGCGAGCGCAGCGGCCGCCAGACCACGACGCGGCCGTCGCCGCTGAGGCGAGCCGACCCCGGGACCGGACCGTGCGCGTCGAGGACCCGGACCGTGTCCGGCCGGACGCTCCTCGGATCCAGCGGAGCCGAGACGCGCAGCACCACGGATCCGTCTCCGAGGGCCAGCGCCGCGCCCAGCACGCGGCCTGCGGGACTCACCGCTCCCTCCACGCGCCGGCCTGGCACAGCCAGAACGAGACGCGGGCGGTCGCGGGCGCCACGCGCACGGCGGCCTGTTCGAAGCGGGTCGCGAGGTAGAACGTGCCGGGCGTCGCCGTGCCGTCCGGCGAGAAGGACAGGAGGTTCGAGCGGCCGAAGCGGATCGGGTCGTCGGTCGAGAGCGTGCCGCGGTCCGGCGGGATCGCGGGCGTCCCGGGCAGGATCGCGACGCGCACGTCGGGCGCTCCGCCCGTCAGCGCGAACGGCCCGGCGATCCGGCGATCCCGGCCCGAGGCGATCTCCGAAGAGAGCACGCCGTTCCAGTTCGCGTCGGCGTACACGCTGAACACCGGCCCGTCCGGGCTCGTCTCGAACCGGATCGCCGTCTGGCGTCCGGTGCGCACCGCGATCGAGCGCGCCTTGCGGAACTCGCCCTGGAACACCCGCGCCCCCGCCTGCAGGCTGGAGCGAACCGCGTAGGCGCGCAGCGTCGGCGCCGACAGCGCGCCGAGGAGCAGCAGGATGGCCACCACGATCAACGTCTCCGCGAGGCTGAAGCCGCGTTCGCGCATGGAGCTTCCTCCGTTCGGGCGAGGAGGGGGCGGCTCGCCGCCGCCCCCTCCGCCGCCCTACTTGGACGCTCCCTTCGCGGGCTCGCCGACCGTGAGGTGCGGCTCGAGCTTGGCGAGGTTCTTCTCGCCGATGCCCTTCACCGTCATCAGCTCCTGCACCGACTTGAACGCGCCGCTCTTCTGGCGCTGCTCGACGATCCGCGCGGCCAGCGTGTCGCCGATGCCCGGCAGCGCTGCGAGCTGCTCGACGCTCGCCGTGTTGATGTTGACCTTGCCCGCGGGGGCCGCCGCCGACGCGGCCAGGGCCACGCCCGAGGCGGCGAGGAACGCCAGCGCGAACGCGAGACCGAGGGCGACCTGACGCATGGACTTCTTCATTGGCTTCTCTCCTTTGGAATCGCCCGGCGCCAGCCCCCGTCTCTCCCTCGGAGACCGGCGCCGGGCACGCCACACACGCCGGAGAGCGGAGCAACGGCCCTGCCACGGTCGAGCGGAGCAGGCCTGCCGGCCCCGAAGCCCGTGCCGCGTCGCCACTTGGGGAGAGGTGGCGCGGGTGCGGTTGCACGGCGCCGCCCGCGCGCGCGCGTCAAGCGCGCTTGACGCGCTTCTGCAGAACCGGGGCGAAGTCGTTGACCGGACGCCGCCGGGCGGGCGTCAAGGCAGGTTGGCTACTCTTCCCCCTGGAAGCGCCGCAGCCATCCCTCCACGTCGTCCTCGCGCTCCGGCTTCTCGGAGGCGGCCGCGGCGGCTCGAGGCAGCCGCCGCTCGATGGCGTTCCACTCGTGGGCGCGGAGGACCGACGCGCCGAGGGTCTTGACGTAGGAGTAGAGCGCCTTGTCCGACGTGACGACGATCAGCTCGGCCGGCCGCTCGGCCCGCTCGACGATGCGACGGATCAGGGTGTCCGCGTCCTCCCCGGGCTCGGGCACGCGCAGGGTCAGCGGGCCGAGATCCTGCAAGGCAAGCTCGGGGCGGAGGGGCGCGCCGTCGAAGACCAGCGTGGCACGAGCCCCGCGAGCCCTGCAGAACGCCGCCACGCGCCGCACCGCTTCCGCCCGGCGGTCGTCTCCCGAGCGTGGTCCTCCCCAGGACCCGAGCAGGTTGTTTCCGTCGATCAGGTAGGGCGTCTAGATTCCAAGGACCTTGCGAAGGAGGCCCTTGCGCTCCGAATCCTTCTTGAGGAAGAGCTTGTCCAGCTCGCCGGCGTCCAGGTAGATCCCCTCGCAGTGCGTGCAGCGATCGATGTTGATTCCCTCGAGCGCCTCTTCCTTCAGGTCGTGCCCGCACTTCGGGCACTTCATGTAGTGCTGCTCCCGCAGGCGCCGGCGTTCCTCGTCGCGCTCCTTCGCCGCGCGTTCCTTCTCGCGCTTCTCGCGGGACGCCTTGGCGGCCTCCAGCAGCTCCCGTTCGTTCCTCTGGAACCAATCGTCCTCGCGCCGGCGCTCATCTGCCACGAATCCACTCCTGTTCGAGAAGACTCCGCCGAGTCTATCGGCCACTGTTCCCTGCTGTCAAAGGCCGTGTTAATATGCTGATGGCAAAGGCGATCCGGCCCCTCGCAGGCGCGGTCCGGGCCGCCGGGAGGATGGATGGCGGACGCATTTCCCTTGGCGGGCGGCATCGACCCCAAGGCGTTCCCCTTCCTCATCGCGCACCTCCATCGGCAGGGAGCGACAGGCTCCCTCAAAGTGGACGGCCCTTCGTATCAAAAAGCCATCTACTTCCGCGGCGGCCGCGTGCTGTTCGGATCGTCCAACGACCCGAAGGACCAGCTCGGCGCGATCCTCATCGAGAGCGGGAAGATCTCGCCCGAGCAGCTCGAGGAGGTCAACGCCAAGGTGGGACCGGGGAACCCGCTCGCCAAGGTGCTGTCGGACAGCGGCTTCGTCAACCAGCGCGAGCTGAGCGAGGCGGCGCGGGTCAAGGTCGAGCGGATCCTCTCGGACGTGCTCTCGTACGACACGGGCAGCTTCGAGTTCGAGGACGGCGTGCTGCCCAAGGGAGCCGTGGACCTCAAGCTGTCCAGCGAGAAGCTGTTCCTGGCGGCGGTGCGGCGCGTCGCGGGCCGCAACTTCGTGCTGCGCCACCTCGAGGGTCTCGACACCGTGCTGACGCCCGGCGCCGAGCTGGGCCGCGTCCTGGGCGAGGTCGAGACGGACGTCGGACCTGCGCTGCGCCTGTTCGACGGGCACCGGAGCGTGAAGGAGATCGCGGCCGAGGCGCGCCTCGACGAGTTCGATGCCGCCAAGGCCGCCTGCGCCCTGCTCTTCCTGGGCGCCGTCGAGAAGGCCGCTCCGGACCTCCTCGACCTCGGCGCCACCGTGCGCGAGGCCGTGGAGGCGCCGGCTCTCGGCGCCGCCGACGCCACGCTGCTCGTGGGCGACGACGCGCCGCCGCTGCTCCTCGGAGAGCCCGGGTCCGCGTCGCCGGACGGGACCGCTGCCGGGGAGCCCATGCGTGCGCCTGCATCGGCGCTCATGATCGAGGCGGAGGAGGAGGCCGAACCCCCCGTCTCGTCAGGCAGCCCCGACGCGACCCGGCCGGACGAGGGGCGGCCCGAGCCACGCGCCGAGGCCGCGCCGACGCCCTATCCCCCCGGGCCTCCGGCGGCGCCCTACGTTCCGGCGCCCTTCGAGGAGCCGCTGCCCCCACCCGTGGCCTCGGCGCCGCCGAGCAAGGAGGACCTCGCCGCCCTCGATGCTCTGCTCAACGCACGGAAC
>DASSJI010000069.1:0-11971 GCA_035691285.1 Vicinamibacteria bacterium
CGTGTACGCGGCGGCCAGGGCCACCAGCAGGGCGCCCGCTCCGTGCCCGATGCGGCCGGCGTGGGCCATCACGTACACCAGGCCCGACAGGCCGACCAGGATCGGCACGTCGAGGCGCACGAGCTGGCGAGCGACGGCGAGGGGCGCGATCAGGGCCGAGCCTCCCAGGACCAGCAGGACGTTCAGGATGTTGCTGCCCACGACGTTGCCCAAGGCGATGTCGGCCCGGCCGGAGCGCGCGGCCTCGACGCTGACAGCCAGCTCCGGCGCGCTGGTTCCGTAGGCCACCACCGTCAAGCCGACGACCAGGGGCGAGACGCCGAGGCCCAGGGCGAGGCGCGCCGCCCCCTTGACCAGCCAGAGAGCGCCGAGCACCAGCAGCGCGAAGCCGAACCCGAAGCTGAGGAGAACGCCGAGGCCCACCACGCCGGATCCTAGCAGGCCGACGTGCTAGAATCCGCGTCCCCCAGTCGTCAAGGAGTGCGCTCATGAAGATCGGCGTCCTGCGCGGCCGCGAGAACTCGTTCCCCGAGGCCTTCATCGCCAAGGTCAACTCCATGGGCAAGGGCGTCACGGCCGAGTTCATCCAGCTCGGCGGCACGAAGCTCAACGAGAGCGTGCCGTACCGCGTGATCCTCGACCGCATGAGCCACGAGGTGCCCTACTACGCGGTCTACCTGAAGATGGCGGCGCTCCAGGGCGCCTATTGCATCAACAACACCTTCTGGCGCACCGCCGACGACAAGTTCTTCGGCTACGCCGCGGCCGAGAAGCTCGGCATCGCCGAGCCCCGGACGGTGGTCCTCCCCAACCGCGAGTACGTCGAGGACGTGACGCCGGACAGCCTGCGCAACCTGTGGCCGACCGACTACGAGATGTATCTCGACTACGTCGGCGTGCCCTGCATCATGAAGCCCGCCTTCGGAGGCGGCTGGAAGGACGTCACCAAGATCACGAGCCTCGAGCACCTCATCGAGACCTACAACGGCTCAGGGCAGAAGACGATGATGCTCCAGGAGTTCATGACCTGGGACCTGTACATTCGCGTGCCCACGATCGGGCGGCGCTGGGCGCGGGCGATCCGCTACGACCCGGCGCCGATGGGGATGGGCGGCTACAACCAGGACTACGACGTCATTCCTCGCGCCATCCGCGACGAGGCCGAGGAGATCTCGCTGCGCTACAACAAGGCCCTCGGCTACGACATGAACGCCGTGGAGTTCGCCTACAAGGACGGGCGCTACTACGGTATCGACCTGACGAACTACACGCCGGACATGGATTACCGCAGCTTCAAGGACGCCCACTTCCCGTGGGCCGTCGAGAAGATGGCGGAGTTCGCCGTCGAGAAAGCGCTCTCGGGCGACGGCACGCCGCGTCCGCCGAACTTCCGGGAGCTGATGCTCCGCTAGGGGCAGGTGCCGGCGGAGGGCGGAACGCAGCGGTAGTTGCCGCCGCCGATCTGCTTGCAGAAGAAGGCGCCGGTGCCGCACACCGAAGGACCCCCGCACTCGCGCCCGCACTGCGACGCCGCGCAGGGCCGGCCCGTGTCGATGTCGATCAGGCACGTAGCCGCCTGGGCGGCGGTGGGGGCCACGATGCCGGCCACGACCGGTACGGCCGCCGCCGCGAGGCCGAGGCGGCGAACCGCCTCGCGCCGCGACAGGCTCGCGGCCTTCGAGCGGGGCGGGCCGCTGCCACGATCGAGCAGCCGGGCCCGATCGAGCCGCGCGAGCGCCAGCTCGACGAGGGCGGCGTCGTCCGGAAGATCGAGCGCGTCGGCGACGCGGCGCGCGATCTGCGCCTCCGTGGACCGCCCGTCGCAGGAGTCCCACACGACCGCGGCCGTCGGGTTCAGGCAATGGGCACGGTGGCGTTCGAGGTCATAGACGAGCGTCTCGCCGCCCAGCCTCTCGACGATCAGGCCGTCCTTGCGGGCGCGGGGCCGCATGCCGCCTTCACTGTACCACCGCGGCCGCCCGGCGCGCTGCCGCGGCGAGCTGGATCGGCAGGCGCGGGACCCGCCGCCAGGGCGCGCGGATCGCGTACGTGGCCTCGACGGCGTTCGGCCAGCGCACGGCCAGGGCTCGCGGCCAGCGCGCGGGCCGCTCGACCGCGATCGGCGTGCGTGCGCCGTGAGGCGGCCGGCCTCGCCCCCACTCGCGCCGCACGGCGGACGCCAGCCAGCGCGGCGGGTCGCCGGAGAGCGGCACGCCGTCGAGGCGCGCGCCGAGCAGCGAGCCGGCCAGCGCCAGGGCGTGTCGCGCCGCCTCGGTGCGCCAAGGGTCGCCGGCGAGGAAGCGGCCCCAGTCGAAGGCCGCGGGCCGCGTCTCGACCGCAAGCGCGACGTCGACGAGCCACAGGGGCCGGATCGCGCCGTGGCGGAGCAGGTGCAGGCACAGGAGGCGCAGGTGGTCTTCCGGAGAGAAGACGCGCACGGTCCCGCCGCCGACAGAGAGACGCACGCTGCGCGCGTGCAGCTCCGCCGCCGAGCGATCGTCGAGCTCGGCGAACCCCGCGTGGAGGTCCACCGGGGAATCGCCAGACGCGCGCAAGGCCTCGAGCGCGCGCGGCGCGTCGGCCTCGGGCACGTACAGGTCGATGTCGCCCATCGGCCGAAGGCCGGTCGCGGGATAGAGCCGCGCGGCCGCCCAGCCCTTGCCGAGGATCGGTTCGATGCCGGCGTCGCGCAGCGCGCCGAACGCTCGGGCCAGCGGCGCCTCGCGCATCCGGGCCTGCAGGGCGGTGAGCCGGTGCGCCTCGTGGAGCGCCTCGAGCCGCGGATCGTCCCCCTTCAGCCGGCGGAACGCCAGCGCGGCGCAGCCCGCGCCGAGCAGGAGCTCGAGCACGAAGGGGTCGTCGGGGACCGTGACCGGCGGCGCCTCGGCGCGCCAGCACCCCGCCAGGATCTCGGCGACGGCGCCGCCGCGCGACGAAGCGGAGGTCAGCCGCGCTCCGCCACGTCGGCGAGCAGCAGCCGGGCCGTCTCGTCGGCGTCGCCGCGGCTGCCCTGGAGCACGCGGGCCCTGGCCGCGACGCGGCGCAGCGTCGCGAGGGAGCGCCGCGGATCGCGGCGGGCGGGCACCGTGTGTCCCAGGAGCGCCAGCGTTCCGCGCCCGGGGCTCAGCGTCCTCGGCCGCCAGCGCGCGCCGGGGCGGTAACGGCTCAGGGCGACGAGGGCCACGGCCAGGGGCTTCGTCCGGCCGTCGGGGTCGAGCTCGGCGGGAGGCACGAGACGCGCGGCTTCGCCCACCGCGCCGCGGAGCGCGAGGGGCGCGCGGAACGGGTGGACGCGGCCGCGGCGGTCGAGGACGGCGTACTCGTCGGAGTAGTAGCGCGCACCGGCGCGCACGAGCGCCTCGACGAGCGTACTCTTGCCCGAAAAGCTCGCGCCCGGGACGAGGATCGCCCGGCCCCGGAAGCCCACGACTCCCGCGTGGACGAAGACGCGGCGCGGGGCGCGCTCCGCGACGCAGATCCGGATGGCCGCCTGCAACGCGTCCAGCACCGGATCGAGGTCGCGCCCACGGGCGAGAAGCCCGCTGCAGTGGTACGCGACGCTCAGCCTCCGGGCGCCGCCGTGCGTGGCCCCGCCCGCCAGGAGCGAGAAAAGCTCGGCGACCACCGGCGACCCCGCCTCGCGCCACCCGGGCGGGAGGCCTTCGAGCGCTCGGGACAGGGCGCCGGCGTCCGTGGCGCGGATTCCGATCCGCACGCCGTGGCTCAACACCGCCTTGCCCGCCGCCCACCCGAGGCGGTCCAGCCTGGCCATTCAGGTGCTGGGACGGGCGAGGCGCGGCAGTGGCTCGGGCGCCATGGGGAACAGGCTTCGTGCAAGATTGTCACGCAGCCGGTGGCGACCGCAACGCCGTTGACATTTCGGGGGGCGGGACTCACGCTAGGACCGTCGTGGAGCTTCTGAGGCGCGCGCGGACGCCGGCCATCGCCGCCGTGGTCGTGGCCGGGGCGCTCCTGCCCGTCTTCGGCGATCCGCGCTACGGGCCGGTGACCCATGCCGAGTGGGCACGCCTGCTGCTGCGCGGCCTCGCGATGGACGACGCGCTGGCCTCGACCGGCGAGGCGTCCGCGGCGTTCGCCATCCTCTCGTGGAAGAACAGCCTGTCCTTCCCCGCCGACCGCTACCAGCGCGCCGACGGCGTCGTCGTCGTGACGAGCGAGGGCGGGGCGCGGCGGGTCGCCGCGTCGGAAGGGATCGGCGAGGTCGCCTACCCGGTCGCGGTTCCTCGCGGCGGCGACTATCGCGTGCGCATGCGGCTCAGCGGGGACCCCGCGCGCCCCGCGGCCATCGAGCTGCTGCGCTCGCGCGACGAGGCTCCCATCGGGTCCTTCCGCCTCACGCCCACCGCGACGACGGGCTGGGTCGAGGCGGGCTCGGTGCACCTCGACGCCGGCGTCTACACCGCCTCCGTGGAGCTGCCCGCGGGCACGTCGCTCGAGGCCCTCGAGGTCGCGCCACCCTGCGTCGCGGCCATCGAGCCGCCGGGCGGCTGGCGCGGAACCGACGTCGCACTGACCACGGACGTCGCGGTCACGGCGCTGAAAGCCATCGATCGGGAGGACGAGCTGCCGCCTTCCGACCTGCCCGTCGAGGTCTCGGGTGAGGCCTTTCAGGTCACGCGCGGAGCGGCGGCGCCCGCGGGCGGCCTCGAGCGCGCGTGGCTGCGGGCTGGAGCCTCCGGCCTCGAGGCCGTGGTCTTCGTCGACGTGCCCAGAGACGGGCTCTACACCGTCTCCGTCTTCGGCCAGGAGGGCTCGGGACAGAGCTGGCTCGGCGACTCCTGCCGCAAGGCCGTGGTGTGCGGCAGCGCGGGGCGCGCCGCCCCCGAGCCGCGCTGGCGGACCCTGACCACGGGCCAGTTCCTGGCGGGACGTCATTTCTTCAGCGTGACGCTCGCGAGCGGCGCGAGCGTCGAGCGGCTGCGCCTGGAGCGGAAGCGTGCCGAGCCGGAGGACTACCTGGCCACGCTGCGCCGGCTGGGGTTCGACCCGGGACCGGACGGGGCGATCAGCCGCGCGAAGGCCAACGAGGCCGTGGACTTCATCCTCGGGCAGCGCGCGGCGCTGCCGAAGAGCGAGTGCGGCGACGAGCCAAAGACCCTCGTGGCGCAGCTCCAGGGCGCGTCGGGCGGCCAACCCGAGCCGCCCGTTCCGATTACGCCGCCGGGGCCGCCCGGCCCGCTTCCGCCGGGCCCACCGCCGGTGACGCCCCCGGTCGTGCCGCCGCAGCCACCGGCCAGCCCGGTCGTGCCGTAGCTACTTCGCGACGCGGCAGAAGTAGCCCGCGTTCGACGGCAGGCCCTCGACGCCCGAAACGTCCCGCGTCGCGACACGCCAGCGGAACGTGCCCTCCCAGGGAACGTCCAGCGTGACCGAGCGACCCTTCACGTCGCGCTGCAGCAGGACGTCCTCGGAGGCCAGCGCGAGCACCTGGACCAGGTGCTCGCGCTGCGCCCCGGTCCAGGCGAGCGAGACGCCCTGTCCGTCGACCACGTAGGCGGGATCGGCGCCCGGCACGAGGCCCGTCGGGGGAGGCGGCAGGGACACGAGCTCAGGCGGCGCCCCCTGACGCGCGAGGGCCCCCTGGCCCTTCGGGAGCACGCTGGTCTTCCCGCCCGCCGTGACCAGGACGCGTCCCTCGAGCACGGTGACGAGCGTCCGCTCGCCCTCGCGGCGCAGCACCACGTGGCCGTCGCCGCGGATCACCGCCTCCCGCGTCCGCATCCGCATCAGCTGCGCGCCCGCCTCCGCCCGCTGCTCCGCGCGGCCCTCCACGAGCTCCGCCGTCAGCAGCCGGTTCGGGCGCACGGCCACGACGCTCGCCTCCCCGATGCCGATCTGCATCCACGGGAAGTCCAGACGGGCGGTCGTCGCGGGCCCGGTGCGGAGGCTGTCGCCGGTCAGGACGCGGGCGCCCTCGCGGGCGCGGCCCCAGGGGCCGCGCCCGTCGGTCTGCTCCACCTTGCCCTCGGCGACGCTGAGGCGCGCCACGGGGATGCCCGGGCGCTCCTGGAGCTCGCGCTCGCGCTCCGCGTCGTCCTTGGTGACGAGCGTCGGCACGTCGCGGCGGGGCTTCGGCTTGACCGCGGCGAGCGCGTGGACGGCCGCGACGACGACCGTGAGCGCCGCGAGGAGGCCCCCGCGCGCCGTCGTCATGGGCGGCCGGAGCCGAGCAGCCGGGCGAGGCCGCGGGCAGGGGCCTTCTGCTCCTGGTGGTAGTAGTAGTAGGAGCCCTTCGCGGCCGCGTCCACGGCGTTCAGCACGGCGCCGAGGATCTCGGCGCCGCTGCGCCGCAGCGCGTTGACGGTGCGCTTGATCAGCCGCTTGTCCACCTCGTTGTGCCGGACGACGAGCACGACTAAGTCGGCGTGCCGGGCCAGGAGCAGCGCGTCGGTCACCGAGGCGAGGGGCGGCGAGTCGACGAGCACCCAGTCGAACTGGCCGCGCAGGCGGTGGAGCAGCTCTGGCAGGTCCTTGCGGGCGAGGAGGGCCGGGGGGTTCGGCGGCAGAGCGCCGGCGGTGATCGCGTCGAGGCCCGGCGTCTCCGTCGCCCGGATCAGCGTCTCGAGGGGTTCCTGGCGGAGCAAGAGGCTCGTCACGCCCGGCTCCCGGGACAGCCCCAGGCGTGCGTGGAGGTCCGCGCGGCGCAGGTCGAAGTCGACCACGGCGGTCCTCTCGCCCGAGGCGGCGAGCAGCGCCGCCAGGTTGACGAGGGTCGTGGTCTTGCCCTCCTGGGGCGCCGTGCCCGTGACCAGCACGACATGGCCGGCTTCGCCGCGGCGCGCGAAGAGGAGCGCGGTCCGCAGGTTCTGGTAGGCCTCGGTGACCAGGTGGGCCGAGGCGTCCTCGTAGCGGGGCACGCTCGTGAGCAGGTCGAGGTGCAGGTAGCGCTCGACGTCGTCGGGGTCCTTGAGCGAGTTGTCGAGGTGGTCGCGGCCGATCACGAAGCCGACGCCCAGCACGAGGCCGAGGAGCAGGCCGATGCCGGCGATCCTCGGCCGATCGGGACGCGCCGGAGCGGCGGGCTCCATGGCCCGCTCGACGAGCGTCGCGGTGCTGCTCCGGAGCGAGGCCGCGATGTCGGTCTCGTTGAGCTTCTGGAGCAGCACGGAATACAGGTTCTTGGCCGACTCGGCTTCCTTCTTGAGCGCCTCGAGCTCGCTGGCCTTGCGGCTCTGGGTGGCGGCCTGGGCCTTCTGGCGATCGATGGTCTCCCGCAGCTCGGCCTCGCGCCTCTGGAGCTGGCCGTGCTCCGCCCGGATGCCCTCCACGATCTGGTGGGCTCGCGCGTCGCGAGCCTTCTGGATCTGCTCGAGCTGCGCCTGGACCTTCTGGACCTCGGGGTGGCCCTCCTTGTACTTCTCCCGGAGCCGCGACATCTCCAGGTTCAGGCCCGCGAGCTGGCTGCCGAAGCTCAGGATCATGGCGTCGGCGGCGACCTGGGGCACGCTCTCCAGGCTCTGCTTCTGCGTGTCCATCTCCTCGAGCTGGTTCAAGGCCGCCTCGAGGACGATGCGGCGCGACTGTGTGTCGATGTAGTCCTCGTTGAGCTTGGCGATCGAGGCCGTCACCGCCGAAACCTCCCCCTCCGGGACGAACAGCTCCTGTCCCTGGTAGCTCCTGTAGAGGCGGTCCTGGGCCTCCCGCATGTTCTGCTGCGTCGCCTGCAGCCGCTCCTGCAGCCAGTCGTAGGCCTTGCGCGCCGCCTCGACGCGCGTCTCCAGGCTCTGCCGGATGTACTCGTCCGCCAGCGTGTTGGCCCAGAGCGCCGCCTCCTTCGGATCGGTGTGTGTGACCTGGACCAGGACGAGGCGGCTGTCCGGGATCGGCTCCACGCTCACGTGGGACACGAACAGCGCGCCGGCGCCGGCGCTGTCCTTGAACGGCGGCCGGTCCTTGAGGCGCAGCCGCTCGACGACCTTGTCGCCCAGGCTCGTGGAGCGCAGGATCTTGAACTGCGTGTTGTAGAAGTCGGTGTTGTGCCAGTAGTTGCCGCCGGAGACGAGGGCGTCGGTGACGCCGAGGAAGAGCGGCGCCGGCGGCTCGATCTGGATCATGGCCGAGGCGCGGTACTCGGGCGTCTGCAGCAGCGACACGAGGCCTCCCAGCGCCAGGCCCACGAGGGCCGCGGCCAGCAGCGCGCCGCGGTGCCGCCACAGCAGCCCGGCGTAGTAGCGCCCGTCGAAGGCGCCGGCGTCCGCGTCGGAGAGCGCGGGCGGCGGGTGCGTGGCCATGCTCAGAACACCCGCCGCGGGACGCTCACCACGTCGTTCGGCAGGAGCGCCAGGTCGGCGGCCTTGCCGTCCCGGACCTTCTTGAGGTCCACCTTCACGATCTGCGTCGCGCCCGTCTCCGGATCGACGCGCCGCACCCGCACGTCGTGGCTCCCGAACCGGGTCAGGCCGCCCGCGCTCGAGATCGCTCCGGTGATCGACAGCTCGCCGTCGATGGCGTAGCGGCCCGGCCGGTTGACCTCGCCCTCCACGGTCACGTACTGCTTGGGCAGCGCCGTGATGATGTCGCCGCTCTGGAGCGGGATCTCGAGGTTGACCTGGTCCTGGGGCGTCATGGGACCGCCGGCGAGGCGGATGCGCAGCGTGCGGCCGCCGTCGTCGAATGCCCCCTCGCTGCGCGCGATCGTCACCTCGCCCGAGGCGCGGGGGGTGAAGCCCCCGGCCTCGACCAGCACGTCGATGAGGCGCGTGCGTCCGCGCAGCGGCTTGCGTCCCGGCTGGTTGACCTCCCCCACCACGAAGGCGAACTGGCTCTGGTACTCGCGGACCCGCACCTCCACCTGGGGGCTCACCAGGTAGTCGCGGCCGAAGAGCGAGACGAGCTTGCGCTGGATCTCGGAGACCGTGAGCCCGGCGACCGGGACCTCGCCGATCAGCGGGAGATGGATCGCGCCGCTCGGCTGCACGCTCGCCGAGCGTGAGAGGTCGTCGTTGCCGAACACCTGGACCTCCAGCACGTCCCCGGGCCCGACGCGGTAGTCGGTCCCCGCCGGAGGCGGGCTGGGCGAGGGGGCCGCCTCCTCGGCGGGAACCGTGGCCGCCGCCAGAAGAGCCAAGAGGGCCATGTGCATCAGCGCGTCTCGCCCTTGGCGATGCCGAGCTGGACGATCAGTGAGTCGGTCACGTTCTCGAAGGCTCTCACGTTGGAGCTGCGCTCCTGGCGCCCGTAGTCGACCCGCAGATACGCCCACGGGGACAGCGGGCGGCCGAGTCCCACGCTCCAACCGAAGATGCGGTCGGCTCTGGGCTCGCCCAGGGGCGCGCTCGCGACCTGGTAGTCGTTCCAATGGTACCCCGCGCCGGCGCGGAGCGAGAGCTCGAGCGGGAGGCTGCGGCTGGCCTGGGCGAAGACCGAGCTCGAGAGGTAGTAGGCGTTCTCGTCGAAGTTCGAGAGCCGGGTCGTCCGGGACGCCCCCAGCTCGACGGTCGTGCCCTCGGCGAGCTCGCGCCTGACGGAGATCCCGAGGCCGAGGCCGCTGAAACGCTCGGCGCTCGCCGCCCGCGGGCTCGTGCGCCACTCGTAGCCGATCCAGGCATCGGCCTGGGTCAGCGGCGAGAGCTCGCCCTCCAGGTGCAGGCCCAGACGGTCGAGCGTGCTCTCGGCGAGCGGCCGTTCCTCCGGGGTCGGCGTGTCGAAGCGGCTGGCCTCGAGGGTGGCGCGAAGGTCGGGCGTCAGCTCGAAGAACAGTCCCGCCCGGGCGGCGCGGATCTCGTAGTCGAAGAAGTCCGTCTTGACGCCGGGCTGACCCGGCACCTCGTCCTCGAGGTCGACCTCGTTGTAGAGCCCGCCCAGCTCGAGGCCCAGCCGCCCCGGTCCCGTGTATCGCAGCAAGGCGGTGAGCTCGTTCCGCTGGTAGCGGCCGAGGTTGGTGAAGTACTCGAAGCCCGGGTCCACCTCGTCGGTCTCGAGGTACCCGGTCGAGAAGTGCTCTCCGACCTGCAGCAACAGGAACGCGCCCAGGGGCAGCTCCAGCCCGGCATCGACGACGTGGGTCGTGCTCTCCGTGATCGTGGAGAGCTCCGGCACCTGCGTCCCGCGCCTCAGCCTGGCGGTGTAGGCGCCCGTGACGTGAGCCGAGCCGAGCAGCAGGTCGAGGCCGAGACGGGGCTCGATGTAGAGCTGGCGCTCCTCGATCGGCGCGCCCGCGACCGGCGTCGAGTCCGCCAGGACCGCGCTGACGGCCAGCGAGGGCGTGAGGGCGAGCGGACCGAGCTGGATCCCGCCCCTGGCCGCTGCGGTCGGAGCGGCGGAGCCCGCGGCCTCGCCCACCGCCTCCACCGGCTCGGCGCTCGGCGGCGGTGCGGGGAACAGGCCGCGGTACAGATCGGCCGTCGCCTGCGGCGCTTCCGCCTGGCCAGACCCGAGCAGCAACAGGAGCTGGCCTCCCTCCGTCTGCAGCTCGTGGGGGACTGACTCGGCCAGGCGCAGGCGCACCCGCGTGTGGGCGCCACTCGTCTCGATCCGGATGCCCTCCACGGGCGGCGCGGGAGACGGTGCCAGAAGCCCGGGACGCGCCTCGGCGCGCAGGGAAAGGACCAGCTCCTCGCCCTCGCGAGCGATGTCGGCCTTCTCCAAGGGTCCAGCCACCGTCATGCGCAGCGCGCGACGCGCGCCCCGAGACTCCACCCGAACGTCGAGGAGGCGCGGCACCTCCGGAACGAGCAAGGCCAGGATGGCGACCTCGATCAAACACCGCCCTCTCGCCGCGGCCGGCGCGTGCCCGGAGGCGGCCTCAAGGGCCGGCCACGGCGCGGCTGAGGCTGGTTCACCGCGATAAGGGTAACCCGCCCGGTCGCCGGAGCGCCATACGTCCTAGGGCTCCCACCGCTGCGCGGCTTGGCGCGCCTCGGCCGGGCTCCAGTACGGATCGGCCTCGCGCAGCCGTCGCAGCTCCAAGAGGGCAGCCTCCTTGCCCTGGCTGCGGGCGAGGAACTCGGCCCGCGCGAGGCCCACGCCCCGGTGCGTGGGGTCGAGGGCGACCGCCTCGGCGAACACGCGCGCGGCCGCCTCGGTGGCCCCGGCCGCGGACCGTACCCAGGCGAGCTCGGCGCGGACCTCCGCCCAGCGCGGACGATAGCGGAGCGCCTGCAGCAGGTCGCGCTCGGCGCGCTCGAGGCGGGCGCCCGACGCGCGGGCCAGGCGACCCCACGCGAGCCCGCGCTCGCGATAGGCATCCGCCAGGTAGGGATGGAAGCGCAGCACGCCGTCGAGGACGGCGATGCGGCGCCAGGAGGGAGCGCCCTGCGCTTGCGTCAGGGCGAAGGCGCCGGCCGCGCGCCAGGCGGCGACAGCCGCCAGCATGAGGAGCAGCGCGGCCGCGAAGCGCGACGACCGGCGCCGGCCCGCCGGCGGCACGGGAGCACGAGGCGCAGCGACCAGCGCGGCGAGCGCCGCGAGAACCAGGGCGTTCGCGGGCAAGCGAAGGTTGAAGTCGAACAGCGAGTGGACGAGCAGCGCGCCCGCCGCGCAGGCGGCCGCCACCGCCACGTCGCGGCGGTAGGGATCGCGGCCGCGGCGCAGCCGCTCGCCGAGGCCGCGCGACCAGGTGGCGGCCAGCACGCCCAGGAGAGCGAGGCCCACGAGCCCCGTCTCCGCCGCGAGCTCGAGCGCGTCGCTCTCCGCGTGGGTGAGCCGCACCTCCCCGTGGACGCGCTTCCACGCGGTGACGGTGTCGGCAAAGGCCCCCAGCCCCGCGCCGGCCACCGGGTGCGCCGCCAGCAGGCGCAGCGTCGCGCGCGCCGCCTCCACGCGGTAGCTCGCGGACGCGTCGGGCCGACCCGAGACGAGCGTCGCCAGCCGGGCGCGCGCGGCGTGGGGCGCGAGCGCGAGGCCGCCCGCCAGCAGCGCGACCAGGCCGGCCGTGCTCGCGAGCGCCACGCGCCGGCGCGATCGTCCGCCGCGGCCGACGTGCGCGGCGCCGAGCGCGCCCAGGCCCGCG
>DASSJI010000070.1:0-27823 GCA_035691285.1 Vicinamibacteria bacterium
ACCGCACCGTCGAGGTGCAGACCCGCCTCGCCTTCTCCCTGAACCGCGAGCTGAAGGGAACGGACATCGAGGTGCAGGCCTTCCGCGGTCAGCTCACCCTCGCCGGCGTCGTGGACTCGCCGGAGCAGCGCCACGTCGCCCTCGACGTGGCGCGCCAGGTTCCCGACGCCGGCGACGTGGTCGACGCGATGCATCTCAGGAAGGAGGCGACCCCGGGGCCCGGCATGCGTGCTCCGCGCGCCGTGATCGCCGAGCGCGCCCTGGCGGTCAATCCGCACCTCGGCTCCTACGGCCTGAAGGTCCGCCAGGTCGGCGACCGGCTGGTCCTGGAGGGCAACGTTCAGACGGCCCTGGAGCGGGACCTCGCCGGTCTCGTCGCCGAGCGGGAGGCGGGCGGCCCCGTCGAGAACGCCGTGGAAGTGCGCTTCTAGGGACGCTCAGGCCGCCTTTCTCAGCACGAAGCACTTCAGGTAGTAGGTCTCGGGCACGCCGAGCAGCACCGGGTGGTCGCGGGCCTGGCGGCGCTTCTCCACCACCGACACCGCGGCGCCGGCGTCGACCGCCGCCCCGGCGAGGATCTCCTCGAACTCCGGCTCGTGCACGTGGTACGAGCAGGAGCAGGTGATCAGGCAGCCCCCCGGGCGCAGGATCTTGAGGGCCCGCAGGTTGATCTCCTTGTAGCCCCGCCGAGCCTTCTCCACGGCCCCCTTGCTCTTGGCGAAGGCGGGCGGGTCGAGGATCACGGTGTCGAAGCCCTCGCCCCGATCGTCCAGCTCGCGCAGCACGTCGAACACGTTCGCGTCCCGCGTCTCGACGTTCGCGAGGCCGTTCGCCGAGGCGTTGCGTCGCACCTGCTCGAGGGCTTCCGCGGACAGATCGACGGCCAGCACGGAATCCGCGGCCGAGGCCGCCTGCAGCGCGAAGCCGCCGGCGTAGCAGAACGCATCGAGCGTCCGCCCCCTGGCGTAGGCGCGGGCCATGATGTGGTTCTCGCGCTGGTCCAGGAACAGGCCGGTCTTCTGTCCGCGCCAGAGGTCGGCCTCGAGCACGACGCCTCCCTCGCGGACCGGCACGCGCTCCGGCACCGCGCCGTGGAGCAGGGAGATCCGGGATTCGAGCCCCTCGAGGGCGCGCACCTTCGGGTCGTTGCGCTCCAGGATGCCGCGCGGCCGCAGCCGTTCCACGAGGATCCCGACGATCTCGTCCTTGAGGCGCTCCATCCCCTGGGAGAGCGTCTGGATCGCGAGGTGCTCGCCGTAGCGGTCCACGACCAGCGACGGCAGCCGGTCGCCCTCGCCGTGGACGAGCCGGCAGGCCTCCGCGCCCTGGGCGACCTGGTCACGCCAGGCGATCGCAGCGACAAGACGCTCGCGCAGCCAGTCACCGGGCAACTCCTCGCCGCGCGCGACCATGCGCAGCCGGATCTCGGAACGCGAGGAGTAGAGCGCGAAGCCCAGCGGCTTGCCGCGCTCCGTGGCTACGCGGACGACGGCGCCAGGTCCCGCGTCCCTGGCCTTCGCCACGTCCGCGCGGAACACCCACGGATGGCCGCGCAGGATGCGGGCCTCGCCCTTGCGCGAGACGAGGACCAGGCCCTCGACGCTCATGGCGGCGGATTCTATACTCCCGGCTGTGGCGCGACCGCTCGTCATCGCCGCCGACCACGCGGGCTACGAGCTGAAGGAGAAGCTGAAGGCGTTCCTCTCGCGGGCGGGCATCCCGTTCGAGGACCTGGGCACGCACTCGGCCGACTCGGTCGACTACCCGGATTACGCGCGCCAGGTCGCCGCGGCCGTGGCCCGGGGCGACGCGGAGCGCGGCGTGCTCGTCTGCGGGAGCGGCCAGGGCATGGCCATGACCGCCAACCGCTACTCCGGCGTCCGCGCCGCGTTGCCCTGGAACGAGGAGACCGCGCGGCTCTCGCGCGAGCACAACGACGCGAACGTCCTGGCCCTGGGCGGGCGCGTGCTGGCGCCGGAAGCCGCCGAGAGGATCCTCGCCGTGTGGCTCGAGACCCCGTTCAGCGGCGGGCGCCACGCGCGGCGGGTCCGGAAGATGGACGACGAGCTGGCCTGAGGAGGACGACCGTGGACAACCTGCGCCGCACCGACCCGGAGATCGCCGAGGCGATCGCGAACGAGACGCGCCGGGAGGGCGACCACCTCGAGATGATCGCCTCGGAGAACTTCGTCTCCGAGGCGGTGCTCGAAGCGCTCGGCTCGGCCCTTACCAACAAGTACGCCGAGGGCTACCCGGGCCGGCGCTACTACGGCGGCTGCGCCTTCGTCGACGTCGCGGAGCGCCTGGCCATCGAGCGCGCCAGGCTTCTCTTCGGCGCCGACCACGCGAACGTGCAGCCGCACTCCGGCGCCCAGGCCAACACCGCCGTCTACATGACCGTCGTCAAGCCGGGCGACACGATCCTCGGGATGAACCTCTCCCATGGAGGCCATCTCACCCACGGCCACCCGCTCAACTTCTCGGGTCGCTACTTCAACGTGGTCGCCTACGGCGTCCGCAAGGACGACGAGCGGATCGAATACGACGAGATGAAGCGCCTCGCCGAGGAGCATCGGCCCAAGGTGCTGGTCGTGGGCGCCTCGGCCTACCCGCGCACGATCGACTTCGCGGCGGTGCGTCGGGCGGCGGACGCCGCCGGCGCCGTGGTGATGGCCGACATCGCCCACATCGCGGGCCTGGTGGCGACGGGGCTGCACCCGAGCCCGGTCCCCCATGCGGAGTTCGTCACGACCACGACCCACAAGACCCTGCGCGGCCCCCGGGGCGGGTTGATCCTGTGCCAAGCGAAGTGGGCGAAGGACCTCGACAAGCTCGTGTTTCCCGGCGTGCAAGGCGGCCCGCTCATGCACGTCGTCGCCGCAAAGGCCGTGTCCTTCAAGGAGGCGCTGCAGCCGGAGTTCAAGGCCTACCAGGCACAGGTGCTGAAGAACGCCCAGGCGCTGGCAGCCACGCTGCGGGACGAGGGCTGGCGCCTCGTGTCCGGCGGAACGGACAACCATCTGATGCTCGTGGACGTCTTCGCGCGCGGCATCACCGGCAAGGTGGCCGAGGCGGCACTCGACAAGGCCGGCATCACGGTCAACAAGAACACGATCCCCTTCGACACAAACCCTCCGATGGTGGCCTCGGGCATCCGCATCGGCACGCCGGCCCTGACCACCCGGGGGATGAATGAGAAGGAGATGGAGAGGATCGGCCGCTGGATCTCCAGGGCCTTGAAGAGCGTCGCTGACGAGACCGAGCTCGGGGCGGTGCGGCGCGAGGTCGAGGCCTTCTGCGGCGGCTTCCCGCTGTACGCCGCGCGCCTCGCCGCATACCAGAAGGTGCTGGCCACGGCGTGAGGCCGGGGCCAGCGCGGCCAAGGCCTACTTCAGCTCGTCGTAGAGCCGAGGAGCGCCCTTCTGGCGGCCATCGCGTAGGCGTCGAAGTACTTCTGCAGCGACGGGCCCGTCGAGCGGTACTGATTCGGTCCCGCCAGGAAGTCCACGACCACCTCGCGTGCCCTGGCGATCTCGCGGAGGCGCGCGGGAGCCTGCTGGTGACGCCGGTCGGCCAGCGTGAGGTCGAGCAGCTCCAGCGCGCGGCACAGCGCACCGCTGGCCAACTCGGGGTTGCGGCCCTGCCAGCGCAGCGCCCGGCTGACCTCGCTCCCCACGTTGCCCAACTGCTCCGCCAGGGAGAGAGTCCACCAGCGTCCCGCCGCCAGCTCTGGATGGCGCGCGCCCGTCATCGCCGCACCAGCCGCCTGACGAGCGACGCGATCTGCTCGCGCGTCGAGGGATCGTCGACGCTTCTCACGGGTCTTCAGGCGCGGAACGCCTCCTCCACGGCCCGGTAGGCCTGGCTGATCGCGCAGTTCGTGTCGGCGCGCGCACCCGCGTCGGAGTTGGCGATCGTGACGCGGCCGAAGGGCCGCCGGCCGACCACCCACGGCTTCGCCTCCTCGGAGGGATAGTCCGGCTCCCAGAGCAGGCCCGGGCTGTAGGCGTAGCCGTGCGACCAGCGGTTGACGGTGATGCCCTTGATGTCGCGGTCGGGGTCGAAGCCCGCAGAGGAGAGGGACTGCGAGAGCTGGTCGCGCACGTGGAACTCGAAGGCGCTGAAGGGCGTGGTTAGCAGGCGCCGCCTTCCTTCCCGCCACTGCTCGGGCCCCTTGTGCCCGGAGCCGTGGTGGACGTAGCACATGTGAAGGATCATGGGCTCGTCGGGGGTCTGGGAGCGCTTGTAGGCGCCCAGCGAGACCGGATAGTCGAGCTCCACCTGCTTGTAGAAGTCCTTCGTGTAGTACACGAAGTCGGTCTTGAGCGCGGCGAACGGACGCCAGTTCCGCACCAGGACCTTCGTGTAGGTGAGCGGCACCTTCACGCCGTAGGCGAGGCCCTTCCGCTGGTCCTCGGGCAGCTCCGGGCAGAGGTAGGGGATCGCGGCGTTGTAGCAGGCGAGGATGCACCTCGCCCCGCGCACGGTGTGGGCGGCGCCGTGCGCGACGTAGGTGACGTCGACCGCCCTGTCGCCCGCCGCGTGCTTCACGTGGACCGCCGTGCTGTTGAGGCGGATCCGCACCGGAGCTCCCGGCCGGTCGAGGGCCGCGTAGTCGGCCCGGGCCGTGACGACGTCCTCCATCGTCGTGCCCGGCATCGCCGCCGGGATCAGCGAGCGGACCAGGAGCCGCGCCACCGATGCGTTGCCGTCGGGAAAGTGGAAGATGTAGGGCTCGTCGCCGCGGTGCCCGTAGCGGGGCAAGGTGCGGTCGAGGCCGGGCATGCCGCCGTCGTAGTCGTGGATCGAGGTGCAGGGGATCTCGTCGATGCCCACGCACCAGAAGCTGATGCCCCACTTGCGCCAGAACTCGAGGAGCTGCGGGTCCACCTTGCAGTACTCGCGGAGGAACGCCTCGTAGCTGACCTTGCGCAGCTTCGCGTAGCGCTCCTCCCGGGTGAGATCCGGCAGGTAGTCGACCGTCTCGGTCTGGACACGCACGAAGTCCCTGCGCGCCTGCTCGTTGAAGGGCGCGAGGGCCGCGAACTCCTCCCACGGCCGCTGGCCGTAGCCCGTGACGAGCTTGCGCGTCCCGAAGTTGTCGGCGTCGAACTGGATGGCCTTGGCGAGTCCCAGGGACGCGTAGAGCGTCTGATCGAAGGCCTCGTAGAACTTCGAGGTGTCGATGCCGATGTCGACGAGCGTCTGGCGGGCCTCCTTGCTGTAGGCCGAGGGCGTGTCGATCGACTCGGTCCCTCCGTAGCCGATGCGCGTCTGCCCGTCGACCGTGAACTCGTTGCGCTTGGCGTGCCCGCCGAAGTCGTCGTGGTTGTCCAGGACCAGGATGCGCGCGCCGGGCTCTCGCAGGCGATAGAAGCGCGCGGCGGCGAGGCCGCTGATGCCGCCTCCCACGACCACGAGGTCGAACCGCTCCTCGGGCGGCCCCACGGGCCAGGTCTGGCCGGCCACGCGGGCGTGCATCGTCTCCCAGGCCCCGTCGTGGGTTCCGCGCAGGCCCGTCTTCGCCGGCGGGTAGTTCGCGCCGTCGGATCCGTCGAGATCGAGCCCGGCGGTCCACGGCGCGACGAAGCTCGCGCCGATCGCGACGGAGACGCCGTTCAGGAAGTCGCGCCGCGTCACTCCATCCTTCTTCATGACCCGCGTATCCTCCTCCAGGCGCATCGAGGATCTCAAGCCGAGCTCCCTGTCGACGCCCCTTGCTTTGACCGACGGCTTGCCCCAGGATGCGGCGCTGCCCGAAACGGATCCGAATGGCGAGCCTCGGATGAACGAAGCCGCGAGGAAGGCGAGCCCGTTCCAGCTCGTCTTCATGATCTACGGCGTCGTCTGCAGCGGCGCGTACGGTCTGGAGGAGATGGTTTCGACGTCCGGGCCGGGGCTGGCCATCCTGGCGCTCGTCGTGCTGCCGCTCCTGTGGGGCGTTCCCGCGGCGCTGGCCTGCGCGGAGTTGTCCGCGCGCCATCCGGTCGAGGGCGGCTACTACCGTTGGGCGCGCATGGCCTTCGGGGACTTCGCCGGCTTCATGACGGGCTGGCTCGTGTACCTCTCCATCTTCGCGACGAACGCGGCGTTCGCCGTGCTGTTCGTGAACTACCTGCGGCACTTCGTCGCCGTCGAGGGCATCCCGCGCTTCCTCGCCGCCGCGGCGCTCGTGTGGCTGGCCACGTTCCTCAACTACCGGGGCATAGTCCTGGTCGGGACCGCCGCGGTGGTGATGACAATCCTCATCTTCGTTCCGTTCCTCGGCCTGACCCTCGCCGGCCTCGCGCAGTGGAAGGCCGATCCCTTCGCCCCGTTCGTGCACCCCGACAAGGATCCCCTCACCGCCGCCCTCGGCGGCCTGGCGATCGCGATCTGGCTCTTCTCTGGCTGGGAGAAGCTCACCGTGAACGCCGCGGAGGTCGAGAACCCCCGGCGCGCCTTCCCGCTCGCCCTGGCCTGGGCCGTGCCGATGGTGGCTGCGAGCTACGTCCTGCCCACCGTGGCGGCGCTCGCCGCCCTCGGGGACTGGCAGGACTGGGGCGAGGCCCACTTCTCGGCGGCCGCGGCGGCCGTCGGGGGTCCGGCGCTCGGGGCCGCGATGGCGGCCGGCGGCCTCGTGAGCAACGCCTGCCTGCTGCTCGTGACGATCCTCGGCCAGTCGCGGCTGCCCATGGTGCTGGCGGAGGACGGCTTCCTGCCCAGGGCCTTCACGAGGACCCATGCGCGCTTCGGCACGCCGCACGTTTCGCTGCTCTTCGGCGCGGCCGTGCTGACGGCGCTCTGCGCCCTGCCCTTCTCGGAGCTCATGGGCCTCTACTCGGTGGTTCAGGCCCTGGCCTACATGCTGATCTTCGCGTCGCTCCTCCGCCTCCGCGCGCGAGCGGGCGAGGCCGGGGCGGCGCCGGGCTTCCGCATCCCGCTGCCGACGGCGGGGATCGTGGCGATGATCGCGCCGGCTGCGGCGATCGCCCTGGTCATGGTCTACCACACGCTGCGGCCGGCCGGCGGCCTTGGAACAGCCGAGGCCGCGGGACTCCTGGGCCTCTTCGGCTCCGGCCCGCTCGCCTACTGGGCGTTCCGCGGGCGTTTCGGCGCGGTCGCGCGGGCCGAGTAGCGCGGTCGCGCTTCACATCCCGGGAGGCTCGAAGCGCCCGTCGGCCGCCGTCCAGCCGCCGTCGGCGAAGAGGACCGCGCCGGTCACGTAGCTCGCGGCATCCGAGAGCAGGAATACGGCGGGTCCGGCCATCTCTTCGGGGGTCGCCCAGCGCTTGAGGATGGCCTTCTCGGCGTAGGCGCGGTGCCAGCCGGGGCTCGCCTTGATCGGCGCCGTCAGCGGCGTGTCCACGACCCCGGGAGCGAGCGCGTTCACTCGAACGCCCCCGGGACCGAGCTCAGCCGCGGCCGCTCGGACGAGCTGGACGATCCCGGCCTTGGTCATCGAGTAGACGCTCTGACCCGGCTCGACGGTCACGGAGCGGATCGACGAGACGAGCACGATCGAGCCGCGGCCGGCCGCGATCATGATCGCTCCCGCGGCGCGCAGGACGTTGAAAGAGCCGCGCAGGTTGAGGGCGACGACTCGCTCGAACTCCTCCACGCTGTAGGCGAGCAGCGGCTTCCGCACGTTGACGCCGGGCGTGGCGACGAGCGCGTCGAGGCGGCCATGGCGCGAGCGGATCCCCTCGAGGCACGCCGTCACGGCGGCTCCCTCGCGGATGTCCAGCGTCGCCGACTCGGCGGAGCCCGAAGCGGCGGCGATGGCGCGAGCGGCGGCCTCGGCCCTCCCGGCGTCGGCGTCGAGGCAGACGACGTGGGCCCCCTGACGTGCGCAAGCGAGCGCCGTGGCCTCGCCGATCCCCGAGCCCGCGCCGATCACCGCGGCCACGCGTCCGTCGAGCCGGAAGAGGGAGTCGTCACGCATGGCTTCTCCTTTCCCTGGCGCCGCGCGGCGGGGCGGGCCTCAGCAGCATGCCCAGCCCGCACGCGGCGCCCGCCGCGAGCAGAGCTGCGAGGCTCGGCGAGACGATACCGAAGCCGCGGCCCCCCGAAGCAGCGTGCACGGCGAGCAGCGTCGCGGCGCCGGAACCGATCGCCAGCAGCGCCTCGCGGGTTCCGGCCCGGGGCGCGTAGAGGCCCGCCACGACCGGCACGAACAGGCACACGGACAGCACCGAGTAGAACAGCGACAGCGCGCCGATCACGTCGGGGAGCAGGATCGCCAGGGCGACGCCGAGCCCGGCGCCGGCGAGGGCCGCGAGCCGCGCCACGCGCAGCATCTCCGCCTCGCCCGCCCCGGGCCGCAGGAAACGCCGGTAGAGGTCCTGGGACAGCGAGGTGGACAGCATGAACAGGATCGCGTCGATCGTCGACACCTCGGCCGAGACCACGGCGAGGAGCCCCAGTGCGCCCAGCGCCGGCGGCAGGTCGTTCACGAGCAGCGTCGGCAGCGCCAGCTCGTGGTGGGCGAGCGCCGGGTGAAGCGCGCGGGCAGCGCTGCCGAGGAGCGGCGGAATGAAGGCGAAAGCGAAGAGGGCCGCCGCGTTCAGCAGGACTCCCGTCCGGACGGCGGCGCCGTCACGCGCGCCGTAGACCTTCTGCAGGAGCCCCGGCGAGACGACGAAGGCGGGAGCCAGGAGCGGCAGGAACATCCAGCCGGACCCGCCGCTCGAGAGGAGGGACCAGTGCGGCGCGTGGACCGACGAGGTGCGCGCGACCACCTCGCCCCAGCCCCCGAGCTGTGCCGGCCCGAGCGCGAGCGCCAGGACGAAGCCGGCCAGCATGACCGCGAGCTGCAGGAGGTTCACCCAGGCCGACGCCAGCAGGCCTCCCGCGGCGAAGTAGGCCGTGGCCACCGCGCCGCCGACCAGGCAGCCCGCCGCCTTGGGCACCCCCGCCACCACCTCGAGGACCCACGCGAGGGCGATCAGCTGGCCGGCCAGGATCGCCAGCGTTCCCAGCCACAGCAGCGCCGCGACGAGGCCGCGCACGCGCCGGTCGAAGCGGTGCTCGAGGTAGTCGCCCACCGTGCGCAGGTCGTGCTGGCGCGCGACGGCCCAGATCCGGGGCCCCACGCTGAGCGCCATCACGAGCGAGCCGATGGCGGCCGAGCCCACCCACCACCAGGCGCTCAGGCCGTCGCGATAGCCCAGGCCCGCCGCGCCCACCGTGGAGCCGGCGCCGATGTTCGCGGCGAGCAGCGTCGTCGCGAGCAAGCCGGGCCCCAGCGCACGTCCGGCCACGAAGAAGTCCGAGGCGCCGCGCACGCGGCGCCCGATCCACAACCCGAGAGCGACCTGCGCGACCGCGTAGGCGACGAGCAGCCCGAGCACTGTGTCAGCGGCTGCCGTTCGGGGCGAGGTCCCGCGCCGCCGGCAGGCCGAGCTCGGGCAGGCCGGACGACTGGAGCGCGGCCCGCACGATCGCGTCGGCGATCGCCTCGGCGGCGAGCGCGCCGATCAGCGTCAGACGGGCGTCGTCGGTGGCGACGTCGAGACGCGCGGTGGCCAGGGCGAAGACGGTGTCGCCGTCGCGCGGCGTGTGGACCGGCGAGAGGGCCCGGGCCAGGCCGTCGTGGGCCATCTGGGCCACCTTCTGGGCCTGGGCCTTGGTGAGGGCGACGTTGGTCGCGACGACCCCGAGGGTGGTGTTCGTGATGCCCGCCCCGGGCCGCCGGGCAGCAGTCGACCCGGAGCGCAGGAGAACGCGAGCGTCGGCGAGGCCCTTGCCGTCCTCGGTACGCACGCCCGCCACGACCTTCCCGCTCGCGGGGTCGATCACGTCCCCGACGGCGTTCACCGCCACGAGCGCCCCCACGACGAGGCCGTCCGGCATGGCGATCGCCACCGAGCCGATCCCGGCCTTCATGGCGCGGCCGGGGCCCAGGAGCTTCCCGACGGTGGCGCCCGCGCCCGCCCCGACGTTGCCTTCGGCCACGGGCCCGTCGCTGGCCGCCGCTGCCGCACGGTAGCCGCAGTCGGCCCCGGGCCGCACGCTCGGCTTCCCGGCGAGGGGGAGGTCGAACAGGATCGCGGCGGGCACGATCGGCACCCTGGCGACGCCCACGTCGTAGCCGTGGCCGCGCTCCTCGAGCCAGCGCACCACGCCGGTCGCGGCCTCGAGGCCGAAGGCGCTCCCGCCCGAGAGGACGATCGCGTGCACGACGGACACGCTGTTGCGCGGCTCGAGCAGGTCCGTCTCGCGCGTGCCGGGGGCTCCGCCGCGCACGTCCACGCCCGCCGTCGCGCCGTACTCGGTCAGGACCGCCGTGCAGCCCGTGGGCTTCTCGGAGAGCGTGAAGTGCCCGACCTTGACCCCGGGAACCTCCGTCAGGCCCTTCGAGCCGGCCCGCGCTAGGCCGGGCAGGAGCGTCAGGCTCACGGCCAGCAGCAGGCGGCGCACGGCGGCGAGACTAGCCCAGGCACGGCGCCGCCCACAACCCGGCCGCGTTACGATGGTGCGCGTGCGCGACATCCGCGACCACATCCTCGGCGAGGTCGATGCGCTCCGCGACGAGCTGACGGCGTTCGCCTCCGAGCTGGTGCGCATTCCCACCGTCAACCCGCCCGGCGAGGCCTACGCCGACTGCGCGCGCCACATCGGTGCGCGGCTCGCGTCGTTCGGTCACGCGGTCGAGTACTACGCGGCGGAGGGCTGCCCCGAGCACACCGCGCGGCATCCCCGTGTGAACGTGATCGGCGTGCGTGCCGGCGCGTGCAAGGGACCCGTGGTGCACCTGAACGGCCACCTCGACGTGGTGCCGGCGGGCGCGGGCTGGACGCGCGATCCGTTCGGCGGCGAGATCGAAGGCGGCCGGGTGTGGGGCCGCGGCGCCAGCGACATGAAGGCCGGCCTCGCCGCCGCCATCTACTCCGTCGAGGCGCTGCGCCGCGCGGGGGTAAAGCCGGCGGGCGGCGTCGAAGTGAGCGCGACGGTCGACGAGGAGTCGGGCGGGCAGGCCGGCGTCGCGTGGCTTGCGGAGCGTGGGCGCATCGCCAAGGGCCGCGTCGACTATGTGATCATCCCCGAGCCGCTCGGGGTCGACCGCATCTGCATCGGCCACCGCGGCGTCTACTGGTTCGACGTCGAGACCCGGGGACGCATCGCCCACGGCTCGATGCCTTTTCTCGGCGTCTCGGCGATCGACCACCTGGGCGCGATCCTCGAGGCCGTCCGCACGGAGCTCCGTCCAGCCCTCGCCGGCCGTCGCACCGCCATGCCCGTCGTGCCGGAGGGCTCGGACCGCGCCACGATCAACGTCAACGCGGTCTCGGGGGGACAGTTCGGTGACGCCCTCCAGACCCCCTGCGTCGCAGACCGCGCCCTCGGCGTCTTCGATCGCCGCTTCCTCGCGGAGGAAGGGTTCGAGCGGACCCGCGAGGAGATCGTCGCCCTGCTCGAGCGCGTCAAGGCACGGGTGCCGGGGCTCGAGTACGCGCTGCGGGACCGCCTTGTCGTCCACCCCACCCGCACGCCGGAGGGATCGCCCCTGATCGCGGCGCTCCGGCGCACGATCCTCGAGGTGCTGGGCCGGGAGGCTCGGATCGTCGCGAGCCCCGGCACGTACGACCAGAAGCACGTCGACCGCATCGGCGGCGTGCCGCACTGCGTCGCCTACGGCCCGGGCGAGCTCGAGCGCGCGCACCAGCCCGACGAGTGGGCGAGCATCGACGACCTGGTGGCGTCGACCAAGGTGCTGGCGCTCACGACGCTGGACCTGGCGGGCCCCGGATAGGGCGAAGGCAGTACCATCTCCGGAAAGGGGGAGAGCTGAGCGACGCGACCTCGTTCTTCGGCCGGAGCGGACCGCTGGAACGCGCCCTGCCCGGTTACGAGGAGCGCCCCGCCCAGGCCCGGCTCTCCGCCGCCGTGGCCGAGACGCTGCAGGAGGGCGGCGTCCTGCTCGCCGAGGCGGGCACGGGCACCGGCAAGACGCTTGCGTACCTGCTGCCTGCCGTCGAGCTGGGCCGGCGCGTCGTCGTCTCGACGGGCACCAAGAACCTCCAGGAGCAGCTCGTCACGAAGGACCTGCCTCTGCTGGCGCGGGCGCTCGGCCGGGACCTGTCGGTCGCCGTGATGAAAGGGCGCGGGAACTACCTGTGCCTGCTCCGCTTCCGGTCGTTCCAGGAGGCGGGCAGCTTCAGGCGCTTCGAAGAGCTGCCGGTGTTCCGGGCCGTCGAGGCGTGGGCGCCGCGCACCGCCACCGGCGATCGCGCCGAGGTCGAGGACATGCCGGACTCGGTGGAGTTCTGGCGCGAGATCTCGGCGACCAGCGAGAACTGCATCGGCCAGGCGTGCGCGGACTTCGAGGCGTGCTGGGTCACGAAGATGCGCCAGCGCGCCCTCGAGGCGGACCTCGTGATCGTCAACCACCACCTGCTCTGCGCCGACCTCGCCGTCAAGGACGTCGGCTTCGGCGAGGTGGTGCCCGGCTACGACACGCTGATCCTCGACGAGGCTCACCTGCTGGAAGACGTGGCGACGCAGTACTTCGGCGTCAGCGTGTCGTCGCGACGTGTGGACGAGATCGCCCGGGACGTCGAGCGCGAGCTGAAGGCCGCACGCCTGGACGCCCGGAGCGTGCTCACCGAGGTGGAGAACGTGCGCCACCGCGCCGAGCGTTTCTTCAAGCTGCTGGCGCGGGGCGCCGGCCGGCGGCTCGCGCCCGGCTGGATGGACGACCTCATCCGCGAGGAGGCCCAGGCGCTGCTGCTGCGGCTCGAGGGCCTGCGCACCGCGATCCTGGCGATCCCGGAGCGCCCCGAGCCCCTGACGGCCCTCGCCGGCCGCGCCCAGGAGCTGCGCCAGCAGATGCAGTTCGTGCTCGAGGCCGACGAGGACAGCCACGTGTTCTTCGTCGAGGTGCGCGGGCGCGGCGTGTTCCTGAAGGCGACGCCGATCGACGTCTCGGCGCGGCTCCGGGAGACGCTGTTCGACAACGTCCGGGCCGCGGTCCTCACCTCGGCCACGCTGGCGGTGGACGGCCGCTTCGACTACCTGAAGGCACGCCTGGGCCTGCGGGAGACGGCGGAGCTCCTGCTGCCGTCGCCGTTCCGGTACGAGGAGCAGGCTGTGCTCTACGTGCCGCGGCGCATGCCCGATCCTCGCGATCCGGCGTTCGTGGAGCGGGCGGCCGAGGAGGTCCGCGCGTTGCTCGAGAGGAGCCGCGGCCGCGCCTTCGTGCTCTTCACCAGCTACGCAAACATGAACGCGGTCGCGGAACGTCTGGCCGGGGAGCTGGACTACCCGATCCTGATGCAGGGCGAGGCGCCCAAGCCGGCGCTCCTCGAGCAGTTCCGGACGACGCCGAACGCCGTGCTGCTCGCAACCGCCTCGTTCTGGCAAGGCGTGGACGTCGCGGGCGAGCAGCTCTCGTGCGTGATCGTCGACAAGCTGCCGTTCGCCTCGCCATCGGACCCGGTGGTGTCCGCGCGCATCGACCATCTCCGAAGCCTGGGCGAGAACCCCTTTTCGGATTACCAGGTGCCCGTCGCGATCCTGATGCTCAAGCAGGGCCTCGGTCGGCTGATCCGCTCGCGGGGCGATCGAGGCATCCTCGCCGTCCTCGACAGCCGGCTGCTGGAGCGTCCCTACGGGCGGCGCTTCCTCCAGAGCCTGCCCCCGGCGCGGCTCGTCCACGACCTCGACGAGGTGGCGGCGTTCCTGTAGCGGCACGTCCGCGCTGGCGGCGGATCAGCGGCGACGCCACGCCCCCCGGATCTCCGAGGCGGCGCCCTCGGCGGCGACCGCGTCGCGCTCCGTCGGCTCGTCCGCGCCGTAGCGCGCGCCCATGAACAGCTCGGTCAGCGTCCGCAGCGGTCGCACCGGCTCGCCCACGCGCCGCGCGAACTCGCGGGCCGTCTCGAACGGGTGCCGGCGCGGCACGCGCCGGGCTGCGTCGGACAGGAAGCGCAGGTAGGCGCGCAGGATCCGTCCCCGGGCGCCCGCGTGCGGCACGAGGGGCGGCGCGGGTTCGGGAGGCAATGCCTCATCCTCCAGAGGCAGCGCCTCGAGTGCCTCGAGGGAGGGGGCCGCTCCCCTGGGCGAGCGACGAAACAGCCGGACGGCGGTCAGGATCCCTCCGCCGCCGAGGAGCAGCGAGAGGATGAGGAAGCGGTGGGCGACTCCCATGGGCTCCGCCCGGACGCCGCGGCTCGCCGCGACTAGCACGGACTCGGCCGGACGAGGCGGGACCAGCAGGAAGAACGCCACCGTGCCCGCCGCCACGGGCCAGGCCAGGCTGAGCGCCCGAGCCCCGACGAAACGCAGCGCTGGAACGCGCGCGCGAGGGTGTGCCGCCAGGGTTCGCGCCCAGTGGTCGAACACCAGGAAGCCGGAGAGCAAGGGAAGGAAGCCGGTCACGACCGACGCGGCGGCGAGCCCGCCGTGGAGCGCCGTCAGCGCGACGAGGGCACCGGCGTTCATCAGGGCCGCGAGCGCCCCCGCTTCCGACGCAGCGAGGAGCAGGGTCGGGACCTGCAGCCAGGCGAGCAGCAGCGCCGCCCGCGGCAGCAGCGCCGGCGCGGCCCCCACGACGAGAGGCGTCACCAGCACGAGGCCGGCGTGCAGGAGTCCCAGGAGAACGCGGACTCGCCCGCGCCCCACGGCATCGAGACCCGAGAAGACACGGGATCCCACCAGCGGCGCGACGCTCAAGGCCAGCCCCTGCAGGAGCGCGAGCCCGCCGACGGCCGCGGCCGGCGCGGCCTGCCACGCGAGCAAGGCATGCGCCGCGGTCAGCACGGAGAGGGCCCACAGGAGCAGATCGCGGGCGGCGAGCATCAAGAGGGCCCCGCGAACAGGTCCGCCCGCGGCAGCTCGGCCGCGAGGTCGTCCTCCACGCCGAGGATCGCCCCTGGCACGCCGTGGTCGCGGAGCAGCGCCCTGAGCTGCTCCTGGGCCTCCAGCATCCGTTCCCGCGGCAGCGGCCACTTGTCCACCGGGGCGAACGAATCGCCGTTGACGAACACGAGGAGCGGATGCACGCCGCGCTCGCGCAAGCCCTGGACGCAGGCCTCCACGCGCCGCACGTCTACGCGGATCGTCGCGAACAGGATCGCGGCCGTGCTCCCGAACGCCAGGGCCGGTCGCTGCCGCTCGACCAGCTCGAGCACGTCCTCCGTGCCGTCCATGCCCACGCGGATCAGCTCGTCGAGAGCATGTGCGAGGTGCGCCTCGCCGCGCCCTGCAGGCACCAGGACGGCGTGCTTCGCCGCGCCGTGGACCTCGACGCTCTGCCCGCGCTGCGTGGCGGTCCAGAGCAGCGACGCGGCGGTCCGCACGACGTACTCGAGGGCGGACTTGCGTCCCGTCCCCGCGCGGTGGCCGCGCTCCAGGTCCAGGAACAGCGCGAACTGCGGCTCGAGGTCCACCTCGACCTCCTTGACCGCGAGCGAGCCCAGGCGGGCCGTGGCCGGCCAGTGGATGCGGCGCAGCCCGTCCTCCGGGCGCCAGTCGCGCACGCCCATGTAGGCCGAGCTCTGGCCCGGACGAGCCACGGTCGTCTCGCGAGGCGCAAAGGTCGGCCGCGCACCGATGCGCTCGATACCCAGCACCTCGTGCACGCGCGGGAAGACCGCGAAGCTCGAGATCCCTCCCAGCGGGACGCTCACGCGGAACAGGCCCGCGGGATCGGCGCCCGAGAGCGTGAGCGGACCCAGCGTATAGACGCCCCAGTCGCGCGAGCACGCGGTCCGGTAGCGGAGCCGCCGCCGGCAGCGCCCTGGCAGCGGCCCCGGCTCCAGCAGGCTTTGCCTGTCGGCGTGGCCGGGCCCGAACGCGTCCCCGAGCTCGACGAGGAGCGCCCTCCGCGGCGATCGGTTCTCGAGGACGAGGTCGACGACCACGGTGTCGCCCTCGAACGCGTTCGGGTAGACCTCGCGCCGGAGGGACAGGCCCGCGAGGGCGCGACGCGACGCCAGGTGGGCGGCGAGCAGCAGGAGCCCCCAGCCGAAGGCGACGCCCCAGAGCGCGTCGGCCCGCAGCAACAGGGCGAGGGCGAGGACCCACGGCAGACCGCCGAAGGCGAAGGTGCGGAGGCGGCTGCCCCGGTGGAGCACCGTGCAGCCTCAGGCGGGCTCGAACGCCACCGGCACCGGCGTACGCTGCAGGACGTCCTCGACGATGCGGCCGCCGTCGATCCCCTGCACGCGCGAGCGCGGCTTGACCACGATGCGATGGGCCAGCACACGGGGGGCGAGGCGCTTGACGTGGTCCGGCGCCACGAAGCGCTCTCCACGGATCGCCGCCAGCGCCTGAGACGCCCGCATCAGGCCCAGGGCGCCCCTGGGGCTCGCTCCGAAGGAGACATGGGGGTGCCTTCGGGTCTCGGCGCCCAGGCGCTGGATGTAGCCCACCACGGCGTCATGGACGAAGACGCGGCCCACGCCTTGCTGGGCCGCTCGCAGCGCGGCGGTGTCGGCCACCGCCTCGAGGCTCTCGATCGGGTGCGCTTCGCGCTGCGCCGTCATCACCCGGGCCTCGGTGTGGTCGTCGGGATACCCGAGCGAGACGCGGACCAGGAAGCGGTCGAGCTGGGCCTCGGGGAGCGGGAACGTCCCCGCCATCTCGATGGGGTTCTGTGTCGCGATCAGGAAGAAGGGGTCGGGCAGCGCGTGGGTGGCGCCGTCCACCGAGACCTGATGCTCCTCCATGGCCTCGAGGAAGGCCGACTGCGTGCGCGGCGTCGCCCGGTTGATCTCGTCGGCGAGCACGACGCTCGCGAAGACCGGCCCGGGGCGGAACTCGAAGCGCAGCTCCTTCGGGTTGTAGACCGAGACGCCGGTGACGTCGCTCGGCAGCAGGTCCGGCGTGCACTGGACGCGCCGGAACTCCGCCCGCAGCGACCGCGCCAGCGCTCGCGCCAGCATGGTCTTGCCGACCCCGGGGACGTCCTCGACCAGGACGTGGCCCCGCGCCAGGAGCGCAGCGACCACCGTCTCGACGGCGTCGCGCTTGCCGAGGATGACGCGCTCCACGTTGTCGATCAGGCGCGTGAACACCGAGGCCTCGGCCATGACGGCCGATTCTATGTCCGCAGGACGAAGATGCCGGCGGCGCAGACGAGCAGCGCGCCGGCCGCGCTCCAGGCGTCGGGCAGGAGGCCGAGCACGAGGGCGTCGAGCAGGGCCGCGAACGGCACGCAGGCGTAGATGAAGGGTCCGACCTGGGCCGCGGGCGCCTGTGCGTAGGCCTGTGTGAGGAACATCTGCGCGATCGTGGCCGCGACGCCGATGGTGGCCAGGAGCGCCCACTCGAAGCCGTGCGGCGCCCGCCACGCCCAGGCGAGGGGCACGGCCGAGACCGCGGTGGAGACGAGGCCGAAATACAGCACGATGCGGATCACCGGCTCCGTCCCGGTCAAGCGCCGCACGCCCACCTGGGCCACCGCCGCGAGCACCGCCGAGGCGACGCCGAAGAGCGCGACGGGCTCGAAGACGCCGCGACCCGGCTTGAGGATCAGGGCGACGCCCAGCAGGCCCAGCAGGATGCCCCGCCACAGCCCGCGCGGGATGGCCTCGCCCAGCCACAGCCAGGCGATCACGGGCATGAACAGCGGGAGCGAGTAGTTGAGGAGCACAGCGTCGGCCAGGCGCATGTGCGCGATCGCGTGGAAGAAGCAGTACATCGCCGCGAGGCCTGCTCCCGAGCGCACGAGGTGCTCGGGGAGATGGCGGGTCCGCAGCCCGCCTTCGAGACGCAGGACCCAGGGAAGCAGCGCCACGAGCCCGAAGGCATTGCGGGCGAAGACGATCATCGCATTGCCCAGGGTGCGGGAGGCGAGCTTGACGCACAGGCCCATCAGGGCGAAGAACAGCGCACCGAGCACCATGTAGAGCGCGCCGCGGCGCAGGCCTGGCTCGGGGGACATTCTGTGTAAGATCATGGCAGACGCATGCGGGTGCTGCGCGACGGCCGGACGGGCGAGGTGGCAGCGTGACGGGCGGCGCCGCCGACAAGGCGAGCGCTCCCCGCGTCCTGGTGGCCGACGACAGCCGCGTCAACCAGAAGGTCGTGGGTGCGATGCTCCAGGGGATGGGCGTCGCCTGCGACGTCGTGGGAAGCGGCGGCGAGGCGATCGAAGCCTCTGCGCGCGCGCCGTACGCGGCGATCCTCATGGACTGCCAGATGCCTGGAGTGGACGGCTACGTGGCGACGGCCCGGATCCGCGCCCGCGAGGGCACAGGCGCCCGCACGCCGATCATCGCCATGACGGCGAGCGCCTCGCCGGCGGACCGCCAGCGGTGCCTGGCCGCGGGCATGGACGACTGCCTGCCCAAGCCCTTCACCCCGGACGGCCTCGTCGAGGTGCTGGAGCGCTGGATCGGGGCCAGGGTCGCGCCCGGCCGCGGCGAGCCCTCGGCTCCGGACGGGGGCGGTCCGCTCGAGGCCGGCGTGCTCGCCGACCTGCACGCCCTGGGCGCCGCGTTCGCCCGCGACTCGTTCCGGATGTTCCTCGGCGGCACGCCGGGCCGCATCGATGCCCTGGCTGCCGCGCTGGCGAAGGGCGACGGCGCGGCGATCAAGGCGGCGGCCCACGTGCTGCGCGGCAGCTGCGGCATGATCGGCGCGCGCCGGCTCGCGGAACTGTGCGCGGAGATCGAGGGCCGCGCCCGGACCGAGGCACAGGGCGGCATGCCCGCCCTGATCGAGGCGGTCCGGACCGAGTATCGGAGCGTGGCCTCCGCCCTCGACGCCGAGATCGCCCGCCTCGGCTGAGGCGCACGAAATATCGAATAGACTGGGCTGTCGGGGGCGGGTCCAGGGCCCCCTCGCAGGGAGGGTTCTCGACGATGAAGCGCATCCTTTTCTACGCCACCGGCGCGACGCTCGTGCTGCTCGCCGCGCCAGGGACCTTGGCCCAGACGGGCACGGCCCGCGGCAGGGTCATGGACGAGCAGGGCCAGCCCCTGGTCGAGGCCAAGATCGACATCGACTACCAGGGCGGCGTGACGCGACACATCGAGACGAAGACCAACAAGAAGGGCGAGTACATCCAGGTCGGACTCCCGCCCGGCACCTATCGCTTCACGGCCTCCAAGGAAGGCTATCAGTCGGGCTTCGTCGAGCAGAGGGTGAGCCTCGGCGACGCCACCGTGCTCCCCGACATGAAGCTCAGGACCCTCGAGGCGGCGCGCAAGGCCGCCGGCGGCGGGGTCGACGCCGAGAAGCTCAAGGCCGACTTCGGGGCGGCGGCGGCCCTCCTGAAGGACGGCAAGCTCGACGAGGCCGAGGCCTCTTTCAAGGCGATCGCCGCGACCACGCCGTCGATACCGGAGGTGCACTACAACCTGGGCCTGATCGCGTCGCGGAAGAAGGACTGGCCGGCGGCCGAGGCCTCCTTCAAGCGCGCGATCGAACTCCGTCCCGAGTTCGGCGACGCCTACTCGCAGCTCGCCGACGTCTACACGAAGATGGGCCAGCCCGAGAAGGCGAACGAGATCATCCAGCAGGCGGCCGAGGGCGGAGACCCCGCCGTGCTCTTCAGCCAGGCGGCCATGCTCTTGAACGCGGGAAAGCTGGAGGAGGCCGAGGCGGCCTTCAAGAAGGTCGAGGCGGCGGACCCGACCAACTCGGAGGTCCACTTCCACCTGGCCACCATCGCACTGAACCAGGGCAAGACCGACGAGTGCGTGGCACGCCTCGAGAAGTACGTGGCGTCGAGCCCGAAGAACGCCCAGAACCTCCAGACGGCCCAGGGGCTCCTCCAGGCGCTCAAGAAGAAGTGATCGGCGACCGGGCGGCCGCGGTCCGGGAGCGCATCGCCCGGGCAGCGGAGCGCGCCGGGCGTCGGCCCGACGAGGTCACGCTCGTCGCGGTCAGCAAGACGTTTCCGCCGGAGGCGGTGCGCGATGCCTTCGAGGCCGGCCTGCGCCACTTCGGCGAGAACAAGGTTCAGGAGGCCGAGAGGAAGCTCGTCGGGCTGGAGCCGCTGCGCAAGCGGGGCGCGCGCTTCCATCTGGTCGGCCACCTTCAAGGCAACAAGGCGCGCCGCGCCGTGCAGCTCTTCGATCTCATCCACTCCCTGGACTCGATCGAGCTGGGCCAGCGCCTGGAGCGGATCGGCGCGGAGCTCGGACGGCCCATCGACGTGCTCGTCCAGGTGGACCTCGCCGGAGAGGCGACCAAGTTCGGCCTGGACGCGAAGCACCTGCAACCGGCCCTCGAGGCGTTCCGTGGCCTGAAGCAGGTGCGCGCGCGAGGCCTGATGGTCCTCCCGCCTCTCGAGGCGGCGGAGGAGGTCAGGCCGTACTTCCGCCGGCTGCGCGAGCTCGGCGAGCGCGCCTTCCGCGACGGCCTGCTCTACGCGTGCGAGCTGTCGATGGGGATGAGCGGCGACCTCGAGGTCGCCGTCGAGGAGGGCGCCACGATCGTCCGGGTCGGCACGGCGATCTTCGGGGAGCGACCGCCGCGGGGGTAGCGAGGACCGTCGGCGCTCAGCCGAGCAGCGGGTTGGATGCGGGGAGCTCCGGGAACCGGCTGAAATCCCGGTCCGCAGTCCACAGCCGCGTCACGCCGTGGTGGAGACACAACGCGGCGACGCGGGCGTCGTGCACTTGCGGCCCGGAGACACGGCCCGACTCAAGCAGCGCGCGGAGCCTCATCCAGTAGCCGGCCGTCTCGGCGAGCAGCACGAGCCCCGGGGATTCGAGCCAGGCGTCGACCTGAGTGCGCGCCGCATCGAGCGGCGTGGGCCGTGCGTAGATGCGGGGATGCGTCACGATGCCCAGGAACTCGTGAACGCACGGCCAGGGAATGGCCCAGGCTCCTCGGCCCTGCGCCAGCTCGGCGACCCTCGTCCGCGCGGCGCCGTGCCACGGCGAATCCCTGCGATGCGCGTAGACGAGGATGTTGGTGTCGACGGCGATCACGCGCCTCGCCCGTCGTAGATCAGGTCGCGGATCCGATCCCAGGCGCCTTCGCGGACGTCCGGGTTCAGGCCGCCCTCGCCGAAGCTGGCGTCCCGCAGGCGAAACCGGGAAGCCGTGGTGCGTTGCTCGAGGACTTTCCGCAGCCCCTCCTCGATCAGCGCGCGGACCGTGGTCTCCTCTTCCGTCGCCACCTTCTTGGCGGCCTTGAGAAGCGCATCAGAAATCTCTACGGTCGTCTTCATACAGCAGTATGTATCAACTCAACCGTACTGATGTCAACGCTCCCATCGGATCGGGTTTGAACGCAAGAACCGGATAGACCCGAGTGAGTCTTCGCCCTATCTTCAGCGACCAGGAAACACGATGGCTCGATACCACGTCGTCGCCTTGCTCCAGCAGATCGCCGACGAGGTGCGGCATAGCCTCCAGGCGCCGGGATACGGACACCCTGCCCACATGGAGGTAGCGACCGGGCATGGTCCGTGCCGCCTCTGTCTGCAGACGTTCAGGAAGGGCGAGGAAGAGCGCTTGCTCTTCACCTACAACCCCTTCCGGCATGACGCGGAGGTGCCCTGCCCAGGGCCTGTGTTCGTCCACAAGGCTCCCTGCGCCCGCTACGAGCGCTCAGAGTTCCCATCGGGACTGCGCGGGCTTCCAATGACCCTTGAGGGCTACGATCACACGGGGATGGCCGTGCTGCGCGTCAGGCTCGCCGGCGATCCCGATCGCCTGGTCGAGGATGTGCTGTCCAGGCCCCAGGTCGCGTACGCCCACATCCGCAACACCGAAGCGGGCTGCTTCATCGCTCGTGTCGAGCGAACGCCATCCACGCCGCGGCGGGTCGCTCGTGAGTAGCAACGCGCTCAGCGCTCAGCGCCGGCGAAGCGCAAGTGGCTCGCGTCGCCCGATCCTACTTCATGGGTCATGGAATCCAGCCTCGGCGACGCCACAGTTCGATCGCCGTCAAGAGCGCGAGCAGCACGCCCGCGATCATGAGGTAGCTCGCCATGTTCGCCTCTACGGACCACCGTCGACAACGCGTGCGCCGATCTGCCGGCACGAGCCACCTCGCCACGCGCATTTCGACCCAGACCGAGACCAGGAAGCACGGAACGCATAGCTCTATCAGGGCGAACAGCGCGGAATCGCCGGCGGGGTGCCCGATGCTCCGCAGGCCGTGTAGGAACAGCAGCGACGTGAGCGGCAGGCCCACGACTGCCGAGGTGGCGTTCGTGGCCGTGGCGACCATCAGGCTCCGGGGCCAAGTCAACGCAAGAATGCGCCTCGCAACGAACGTCTCGATCAGGAGTATCGCGGGAATGAGGTGTAGTCCGACCAGCGTCTCGAGAACGACTAGCGCTGCGGGCGCGAGGGTGTCGGCCCGTGCCGGCGCACTGCCAAGGACAGGGAACAGAAACGTCCCGACCAGCGCCCATCGGGCTACATGACACGCCTTCGGGAGCGATGCATGACAGTGCAAATGTGACGGCGCATCTGCCAAGCTCCGAAGTTCACCGGGCTTCGTCAGCTTGAACTCGTTGTCAAACTCAGCCGCCGTGCGTCCTCGGTCGCCGAGAGGCGCTTTAGGCCGAATAGCCCTTGATGCGAACGACCTGCTCCGCCAGGTCGACGGTGCCCGTGCCCCACACCTGAAGGCCGTTGACCCATGAGTAGTCCTTCGAAGACGTGAAGAGGGTGACGTTCTCGCGCAGAGCGGCGATGGGGCTGCCCGGTTGTGGGATGGCGACACCATCTGCGTGGAGCGAGACCTTCTGCCCGTCGTCGGTTGTGATCTCCGCGTGAATGTGCAGTTCGAACCGGCCGTCGGCGCGGACGCGCAAGTAGTCGACTCCCGTGACCTTGCCCTTCAGCTTTGGTCCGACCGATGCTCCCTCGAATGGAACGTCGAATCTCGCGCCCTCGGGCGGGGGCGGGGTTGTTCCAGCCATCAGAGACGCGAAGCTGACGCCGTATTCAGTCATGCCGGTGAGCTTGACTTTGTACTCGTACAGCAGTTCGCCAACCTCAATCGTGCCCATCGATCCTCCCGGTTCATCCACGTCACAAGACGCCTAACAATCGGTCGGCTCTCAACATATCTTGGAGATCCTCGGAGGGCGCGCGGCGAGAGGAATTACGGCGTGTTCGCTAGTGCAACCAGCGCGGGGGCTCATCATCGCGATCCACCGGCCGCAGGTGGCTGGGGCGGCGCGAGGGTGACCAGCGGACGGTGCGGGCCTTGAGCCGAAGCCAGAGGAGTCGGGGCGAGTACCCACGGAGGTAGGCGTACATCAGGCCCTGCGCCAGGAAGTGAGGCACGAAGAAGGCGACCGACGTCATCAGCGCGAAGAGCAGCGTGCCCGCCACCGTCACGATCAGCAACCGGCGTCCGGAAAGCGGCAGGATGAAGTAGACCAAGATGGTGCGCGACGGGAAGAGCGTGGCGTAGGCGATGATCAGCGCGGTGCCCAGGGCCCATGCCGACCAGTAGGGGAAGTCGTACAGCCTTCCCCACACGAAGCGCGCGATCAGACAGGTGAGCGCGCCCGAGCCGAGGACGATTCCCGCGCAGATCTTCAAGAAGCCGACCGGTCCCCAGGTGTAGGCGAGCTCTCGCCCGAAGAAGACAAACGCCAGGCAGACGAAGACGAGGCTCAGTGGCTGGAACTCGAACAGGCTCCAGGTGAGCAGCCGCCACACCTGCCCCTGCCAGACGAGGGAGGGCGGCATCAGGCCCAGGTCTTGGACGGCGCCGACGTTGGCGCCCAGGATGGTGAGGACCAGCGTCGTGGCGGCGAGGCCGACCGCGACCACCGGGAAGCGCCCGCCGAGGATCGTCACGTCGCGGCGGAGCGCGCGCATGGGCTCACTATACTCGACGCCGGCATAGATTCCCCTTGACAGGGGGCCTCGCTCGCGTACCATTCGAGTTGGCCATGACGTTCCGACCCGCCGTGCGACCGCAGGCCCGCGTCCGACGCCCGTGTGTCCGGCGGGTGGCCATGGTCTAGTTCGTCGGCAATCGAACGGACCGCGGGTAACCCGCTGGAGGCGCAGTCGCCCCAGCGGGTTTTTCTTTTGGTCCTTTTCGGAGGAAGAGATTGGGGCAACGGGTCGCGGTCTTCGGGGCGACGGGATACACGGGCCGGGAGCTGCTCAGGCTGCTCCAGCGGCATCCGGGCCTGGAGGTGTCCTTCGCCACCGGCTCGGGCGCGGGCCACCTGGCCCACGAGGCGGGCCTGGAGCGCGCGGCCGACGCGTATCTCCTGGCCCTCCCGCACGGTGTCTCGGCACGATTCGCCGCCCGCCTTCGCCGCGAGCGACCGAAGGCCGTTGTCGTGGACCTCTCCGGCGATCTGCGGCTGCCCAACGCCGACTCCTACCGCGCCTGGTACGGGCAGGCGCATCCCGAGCCCGCGCTGCTCGGCGAAACTCCCTACGGTCTCACCGAGCTCAATCGCGACCGGCTGCGCGGCGCGCGGCTCGTCGCCAACCCGGGCTGCTACGCGACCTCCGTCCTGCTGCCGCTCGTCCCGCTGCTGCGCGCGCGGGCCGTGGACGAAAGCGACGTCGTCGTCGACGCGAAGAGCGGGGCGACGGGCGCGGGCCGCACGCTGCGCGAGGACCTGCTGTTCTGCGAGCTGGCCGACGACTTCTCGGCCTACGCGCCCGGCCGCGTGCATCGCCACGTCGGCGAGATCGAGGCGTTCCTCCAGGCGGCCGCCGGCGCCGCCGTGACGCTGACCTTCTGCCCCCATCTCCTGCCGGTGAAGCGCGGCATCCTGTCCGCGCTGTACGTGAAGAGCCGCGCGAGCGCGGCCGAGGCGGCGTCCGTCCTGCGCCGCGCCTACGACGGCGAGCCGTTCGTCCGGGTCGTGGAGGCGCCGCCGAAGCTCTCGGACGTCGCCTTCACCAACGAGTGCCGGATCTCGGTCCACGCCGCCGCGCCGGGGAGGCTGGTCGTGTTCTCTGCCCTCGACAACCTGTTGAAGGGCGCGGCCGGCCAGGCGCTCCAGAACCTGAACCTCTGTCTCGGCTTCGAAGAGACCGCCGGGCTTCCGTGCCCTGAGCCGGTCGCGGCGGGAGCTGTCTCGTGAACGCGCGCGTCTACAAGGTCGGTGGCCCCGCCCTCGAGGATCCCGGCCTCGTCGCGCCCCTGGCCGCCGAGCTGCGCCGCGGCGCTGGCCCGGTCGTCCTCGTCCACGGGGGCGGACGCCAGATCGACCGCGCCCTGGTCGCGCAGGGCGGGGAGACCCGCTTCGTCGGCGGCCGCCGCGTCACGACGCCCGAGACCATGGAGGCCGTGGAGATGGTCCTCTCGGGCACGGTGAACAAGGGCCTGGCCGCCGGCCTGACTGCGGCCGGCGTTCCGGCCCTGGGCCTGTCCGGCCGCGACGGCGCCCTCGTCCGCGCCCGCGCGCTGCCCGAGCTCGGGCGCGTCGGCAGCCCGGAGCGTGTCGATCCCGCGCCGCTCCGCGCGCTCCTCGCGGCCGGCCTGGTGCCGGTCGTGTCGCCGGTGAGCGCAGGACCCGAGGGCGAAGCCCTCAATGTCAACGCCGACGAGGCGGCGCTCGCCATCGCCCGCGCCCTCGGCGCCCGCTCCCTCGTGTACCTGTCCGACGTCGACGGCGTGCGCATCCGCGGCGAGGCGGTCTTTAGGCTGCCGCGGGCCGCCGCCGAGCGAGGCATCGCGGACGGCTCGATCAGCGGCGGGATGGCGATGAAGGTGCGCACGGCGCTCGAAGCCTGCGCCGCGGGCATCCCCGAGGTCGTGATCGCGGGACGCGCGCGCCTCGAGGGCGGCTTCCCGGGAACCGCCCTCGAGGACGGCGGAGGCGCGGCGTGACGTCCCGCGTCCTCCTGCGCCGAGCCGAGGAGCGGGACGTGGCGGCGCTCCTCGCGCTCATCAACGGCTATGCGGCCCGCAACCTGCTGCTGCGGCGGAGCGAGGCTTCGCTCCGGGAGAAGCTCGCCGACTTCACCGTTGCGGAGAGCCGCGGCGAGATCGTGGGTTGCGCGGCGCTCAGCGAGCTGGGCCCCGGGCTCGCAGAGGTACGCTCGCTGGCGGTGCGCGAGGACGACGCCGGACGCGGCATCGGTCGCGCCCTCGTCGAGCGCCTGCTCGTCGAGGCGGGCGAGCGCGGCTTCGAGCGCGTGCTGTCCCTCACGCGACGCATCCGGTTCTTCGAGGCGCTCGGGTTCGTGGCGACGCGCCGTGAGCTGTTCCTCGACAAGCTGATGACGGACTGCAGGGAGTGCCCCCTGAACCCGTGCTGTGACGAGACGGCGCTGGTGCGGGCGCCCATGGCCGCCCGCGCGGCCGAGACGGGTGCGTGCGCGGGAGAAGGAGCGGCGTTTCAATGAGCGGTGTGAAGAAGGTGGTCCTCGCCTACTCGGGTGGTCTGGACACGTCGATCATCATTCCCTGGATCAAGGAGAACTACGGCGGGGCGCAGATCGTCGCCTACTGCGGCGACGTGGGCCAGGGCGACGACCTCGAGGCCGTGCGCCGCAAGGCCCTCGCGACCGGCGCCTCGGAGTGCGTGGTCGAGGACCTGCGCGAGGAGTTCATCCGCGACTACGCCTTCAAGGCGCTCTCGGCGGGCGCCGTCTACGAGGACAAGTACCTGCTCGGCACGGCCCTGGCGCGCCCGCTGCTCGCCTACCGGCAGGTGATGTGCGCCCTCGAGCGCGGCGCCGACGCGCTGGCCCACGGCGCGACCGGGAAGGGCAACGACCAGGTGCGCTTCGAAGTCACCTACGGTGCCTTCGCGCCGCACCTGCGCGTGATCGCGCCCTGGCGCGAGTGGACGATCCGCTCCCGGGAGGACGCCCTCGACTACGCCGCGGCCCACGGCGTGCCCGTCGACCAGTCTCCGAAGGACATCTTCAGCCGCGACGGGAACCTCTGGCACCTGTCCCACGAGGGCGGCAACCTCGAGGATCCGTGGAGCCCGCCGCGCAAGGAGATGTTCCGGCTCAGCGTGGATCCCGAGGACGCCCCCGACGAGCCCGACTACGTGGACGTCGCCTTCGAGCAGGGAACGCCTGTCCGCCTGAACGGCGAGCGGCTCTCGCCCGTGGCCCTCGTCGAGCGGCTCAACCGCATCGCTGGAGCGCACGGCGTCGGGCGGCTCGACCTCGTCGAGAACCGGCTCGTCGGCATCAAGTCGCGGGGCGTCTACGAGACGCCGGCCGGCACCGTACTGCACCACGCCCATCGCGAGCTGGAGCGTCTCGTTCTCGACCGCGACACGCTGCACTTCAAGCAGCAGGTCTCCGTGCGCTACGCGGAGCTGATCTACGACGGCCTCTGGTTCTCGACGCTCCGCGAGGCGCTCGCGGCGTTCGTCGACTTCACCGAACAGGAGGTGACGGGGGAGGTGAGGGTGCGCCTCTACAAGGGGCGCGCCGAGGCGGTCGGCAGGCGCTCGCCGCGCAGCCTGTACCGTCAGGACCTCGCCACCTTCGGTCGGGGCATGGCCTACGACCACAAGGATGCCGCCGGCTTCATCCGGCTCTTCGGCCTGCCCGAGCGCGTCCGGGCCTTGACCCGCGATCCCGTGGCCGAGGACGTGAAGGCGTGATCACGGCGCCGCTCGGCTTCCGCGCCGCGGCGGTCGCCGCCGGCATCAAGCCCGGCCGGCCCGACCTGGCGCTGATCGCGGCCGACGGGCCCTGCGCGGCGGCCGGCGTGTTCACCCAGAGCCGAGCGGCGGCGGCGCCGGTGCTCGTCACGCGCGAGCGCGTGGCAGCGGGCCGCGCGCGGGCGGTCGTGGTCAACGCCGGCTGCGCGAACGCCGCCACGGGCGCCGGCGGCCTGCGCGACGCCCGGGAGATGGCGGCCGTGGCCGCGGCTTGCCTCGAGCTCGCGCCCGAGGAGGTGCTCGTCGCGTCCACCGGCGTGATCGGCGTGCCGCTCGATCTGGAGAAGGTCAAGGCCGGTGTCGCGT
>DASSJI010000071.1:0-2892 GCA_035691285.1 Vicinamibacteria bacterium
TCGCCGTTCCGCGTGAGTCGGTCGCCACGCCGGTTCCTCGGCCTGCCCTTCCGCCGCCCGCGCGGCCCGCGGCCGTCGTGACTCCGCTCTCGCCCGACCGCTACAAGGTGCAGGTCACGATCGGCGGCGACACGCTCGAGAAGCTGCGGCTGGCGAAGGACCTGCTGCGCCACGCCGTGCCGTCGGGCGACGAGGCCGCCATCCTGGACCGTGCCCTGAACGCGCTGCTCGCGGACCTGGCGCAGCGCAAGTTCGCCGCAGCCGAGCGCCCGCGGCCGTCTGGCGGCACCGCCTCAGGCTCCCGGCACATCCCGGCCGACGTGAAGCGCGTGGTCTGGCTGCGCGACCTGGGCCGCTGCGCCTTCGTCGGCACGACCGGACGGCGCTGCATCGAGCGTGGCTTTCTGGAGTTCCACCACCTCCATCCCCACGCGCTGGGCGGCAGGGCGACGCCCGCGAACATCCAGCTCCGCTGCCGGGCCCACAACGGCTACGAGGCGCGGGTGGACTTCGGGGAGAGGCTCGTTCCAGAACGAGCCTGCGAAGGAGCAACCGGCGGGCGCGGGCCGTGAGCTATGCTGTGGCCGGGAAGAGTGGATGGCGGCGGAGCGCAAGGAGCTCGGGGTCGACGCGACCAACCGCGACTACGAGCGCTACGACCAGGTGCGCAAGGAGCAGCGGTACCACCTGGCCGAGGCCGGCCACCAGGAAGCCTTCGACGAGGAGTACCGCGTCCGCACCTGCGACATCGGCCGCTTCCTGCACGGCGGCGACGCCGACAGGCGGGCCTTCGCCGGCGAACTCGGCGCCGCTCTCCGCGAGATCGGCTTCGCGATCCTCGAGGGTCACGGGATCGACCCGGCGCTCTACGACGAGGCCGAGGAGCGCGTCGTCGAGCTCTTCACGAAGACTCCCCTCGAGACGAAGATGCGCTTCCGGGCGCGACGACACGGCTCGGTCAACCAGGGCTACTTCCCCATCAAGGAGACGAGCGACATCCATCCCGATCTCGTGGAGGGCTGGGTCTTCTGCCGTCGCGCCTTCCGCGTCGATCCAGGGCGCGAGGTGCGCCTCGCGGACTTCTGGCCGCGGCCGGAGCTCGAGCCGTTCTTCCGCCGGCTGTGCCTCGAGCACGAGCGCCTGATCCTGCCGGTGATGCAGAGCCTGCTGGCCGACCTGGGCTGCGATCCGCACCTCTACGACGCCCGGCTGCGCGGCACGAACTTCGGGCAGCGCCTGAACTACTACCCGCCCTTGGACGCCGACGCCGAGCGCTCCGGCGCGGGCCGCCTGCTCGGCCACGAGGACGTGGACCTGTTCACGTTCCTCCCGGCGCCACGCATCGAAGGCCTCCAGGTGTTGAACCGCGCGAACATGAAGTGGGTCCGCCTCGACGCCCCGCGGGGATCGCTCGTCCTCAACACCGGCGACTACATGCAGCGGATCAGCAACGACGTCCTCCCCTCGACCACCCACCGCGTGAGCCCGCCCCGCGATCCTGCGCTGCGCCGCGTGGCGCGTGTCTCGTTCCCGATGGCCGTCTACGTCTGGGAGGACGAGGTCCTGGAGGTGCTGCCGGGCCTCGGCGCACCGAAGTACGAGCCCATCAAGGCGATCCACTTCCACACCCGGAGCACGAGCAAGTTCTACGGCGACGCCTACGCGGTCGAGGCGCAGCCCCCCGCGGATGACGTATCCTGACGGCGAGCCGGTGAGGGCCTCGGGGCCTTGCCCCCGAAACGCGGGCTCTGCTAGAGTCGCGCCGCAGCCCGAAATCATTCGGCTCCAGTCGGAGGCGAGAGCATGCCGAGCGCGCCGACACAGGACTTCCTGACCGCCCACGGGAGCATCCTCGCGTTCCTGCTCGTCGTCATTGCCTTCGTGGCCATCAACCTGATCCTGTGGTGGCTGATCCGCCCGAGCCGGCACTCCGAGGAGAAGCTCACGACCTACGAATGCGGCGAGAACCCCCAGGGCAGCGCCTGGATCCAGTTCAACATCCGCTTCTACGTGTTCGCCCTGATCTTCGTGATCTTCGACGTCGAGACGGTGTTCCTGCTGCCCTGGGCGGTGGTGTACAAGGACATCGGCCCGCTCGCCTTCGTCGAAGGGCTCGTGTTCATCACGATCCTGCTGGTGGCCCTCGTCTACGTGTGGCGCAAGGGCGACCTCGAGTGGGTGAGGACGGAGGACCGCGCGTGACCGCACCCGTCACCGGCGTCCTCCAGGGACGCTTCGACGACGACAACCTGGCCTTCACCACCGTGGACCAGCTCGTGAACTGGGCCCGCAAGTCGAGCCTGTGGCCGATGACCTTCGGGCTGGCCTGCTGCGCCATAGAGATGATGGCCACCGGCGGCACCCGTTACGACTGGAACCGCTTCGGCCTCATCCCCCGGGCCACGCCGCGCCAGAGCGACCTGATGATCGTCGCCGGCACAGTCACCCTGAAGATGGCGACGCGCCTCAAGCGGCTCTACGAGCAGATGCCGGAGCCGAAGTACGTGATCTCGATGGGCTCCTGCGCCAACAACGGCGGCCCGTACTGGCGCCACGGCTACCACGTGCTCAAGGGCGTCGACGAGGTGGTCCCCGTCGACGTCTACGTGCCGGGCTGCCCGCCCCGGCCCGAGGCCCTGCTCTACGGCATCATGAAGCTCCAGGAGAAGATCCAGGAGGACCGCGTCTTCCGCCGGAAGGCTCTGACCCTCGGCAGCCTGCCCGGCGCGAAGATGGCCCCGGAGTCCGTGCGGTGAAGCTCGAGGCCGCCGCCGTGCACGAGCGGCTGCGTGCAAGGTTCGGGGAGAAGATCTCCTCGTTCGACGCCGCCGCGAAGCAGCCGTTCGCCGTCGTCGCGGCGGACGTCATCGCGGAGGTGGCGGCCTTCCTCAA
>DASSJI010000072.1:0-6650 GCA_035691285.1 Vicinamibacteria bacterium
ATGGACTTCGAGCAGCTGCTGATCGAGACGGCGAAGCGCAACGCCTCGGACCTGCACCTCAAGCCCGGGAGCCGGCCGATCGTGCGGGTGCACGGTCACCTGGAGATCCAGGACGACATGCCCGTGGCGACCGCCGAGTTCCTGCGGCAGACGGCCCTCGGGATCCTGGGCGAGGCTCGCTTCAACGCGCTGCTCGACGGCCGGGAGACGGACCTGGCCTACACGATCCCGGACGTGGGCCGGTTCCGCTGCAACTTCTTCTCCGCCCAGGGCGAGGTGCGCGCGGTCCTTCGCCACGTGCCCGTCCACATCCCGAGCTTCGACGGCCTGAACCTGCCGCGCGTGCTCGAGCGCCTCTGCCTCGAGCGGCGCGGCATGATCCTGGTGACGGGGATCACCGGATCCGGCAAGTCGACGACGCTGGCCGCGATGATCGACGCGATGAACCGGAGCCGCAACGACCACATCGTCACCATCGAGGACCCGATCGAGTTCCTGCACCGCGACAAGAAGTCGATCGTGAACCAGCGCGAGGTCGAGGTGGACACGCGCTCCTTCGCCGCGGCGCTGCGCTCGGCCCTGCGCCAGGACCCCGACGTGATCCTGGTCGGCGAGATGCGCGACTACGAGACGATCGAAACGGCCATTACAGCGGCGGAGACCGGCCACCTGGTGCTCTCGACCCTGCACACCCTGGACGCCACCGAGACCGTGAACCGCATCATCTCGGTCTTCCCGCCCCACCAGCAGAAGCAGATCCGCCTGCAGCTCGCCGGCGTGCTCAAGGCCGTCATCTCCATGCGCCTCGTGCCGCGCGCCGACGGCCACGGCCGCGTGCCCGCCGTCGAGGTCATGATCGCGACGCCGTTCATCCGCGACTGCATCATCAACAAGGACAAGACCAAGCTGATCCACGAGGCGATCGCGGCCGGCGTCAGCCAGTACGGCATGCAGACCTTCGACCAGAGCATCTTCCAGCTCTACAAGAAGGAGCTGATCACCTACGACGAGGCCCTGCGCCGGGCCAGCAACCCCGACGAGTTCAAGCTCAAGATCCAGGGCATCCAGTCCACCTCCGACATGGCCGCCGAGGAGATGGAGAAGACGATGCAGTCCTTCGACCTGGAGTAGCGGCCTTAGGCAAGTCGGCCTACCAGAGCGCCCTGGAGAAGCTGTCGCGCCGCGACCACGCGACGGGCGAGCTGCGGCGTGCGCTCCTGCGCCAGGGCCACGAGCCGGACGCGGTCGAGGCGGCCCTGGAGCGCCTCCGGGAGCAGCGCTACCTCGACGACCGCGGCTTCGCCGCGCGCTACGCCCGCTCCCGCCTTCAGCACCAGGGGCTGGGCCGCCACCGCCTCAAGCAGGACCTCCGCAAGCGCGGCGTCGCGCGGGCGACGGCCGAGGCGGGCCTCGCCGAGGCGCTCCGCGACGTCCCCGAGCAGGACGTACTCGACCGGATGGCCCGGCGCTACTGGAAGGCGCGGGCCGGGGAGAGTCCCGAGAAGCGGGCGCGCGGTCTCTATATGTATTTGATTCGCCGGGGCTTCCCGGCTACCCTCATCCTGGAGCGTTTCCGCGTCTTGTGGCCCCGTCACAAGGACCTCCTCGAGGGGATGGAGCCCCTCGACGCGCCTGACGAGTGAGGAGCAGAGAGTCCCGATCGTGAAGAGCGCCGACCAGATCCGCAGCGCATTCCTCAAGTACTTCGAGGACCGCGGCCATCGCCTCGTCAAGTCCTCGTCGCTCGTCCCCGAGAGCGACCCGACCCTGCTCTTCGCCAACGCCGGCATGAACCAGTTCAAGGACGTCTTCCTGGGCAAGGAGCGGCGCGACTACGTCCGCGCCGTCTCGTCCCAGAAGTGCGTCCGGGCCGGCGGCAAGCACAACGACCTCGAGAACGTGGGCATCACCGCGCGCCATCACACGTTCTTCGAGATGCTCGGCAACTTCTCCTTCGGCGACTACTTCAAGGAGGACGCGATCGCGTTCGCCTGGGAGCTGCTGACCCGGGACCTCGGCCTCGACCCCTCCCGGATGAAGGTCACGATCTTCAAGGGCGAGGGGGGCATCCCGCGAGACACCGAGGCTCACGACATCTGGAAGGACCACGTGCCCCCGGATCGCGTCCTCGAGCTCGGAGCCAAGGACAACTTCTGGGCGATGGGCGACACCGGCCCCTGCGGCCCCTGCTCCGAGATCCACTTCTTCCAGGGCGATTCGCTGCCCTGCCCTGCCGAGGCTGCGAGCGGGCGCTGCCTCGGAGTCGAGTGCGAGTGCGACCGGTGGCTCGAGATCTGGAACCTGGTCTTCATGCAGTTCGACCGTGACGCGACCGGCGGGCTCCAGCCATTGCCGGCGCCCTGCGTGGACACCGGCATGGGCCTCGAGCGCATCACGTCGATCGTCCAGGGCAAGCACTCGAACTACGACACGGACCTGTTCCAGCCCCTCATCGCAGCGGCCTCGCGGAAGGCGGGCATCGCCTACGGCAAGTCGCCCGAGACGGACGTCTCGCTGCGCGTGATCGCGGACCATCTCCGCGCGACCACGTTCCTGATCGGCGACGGCGTGATGCCGGGCAACGAGGGCCGCGGCTACGTGCTGCGCAAGATCATGCGCCGTGCCATGCGCCACGGACGCAAGCTTGCGATCCCGGGCCCCTTCCTGGACGAGCTGGTGGACGAGGTGGTCGACCGCATGGCGGGGGCCTTTCCGGACCTGCTCAACCACGCCGCCTCCATCAAGCGCGTCGTCCGCGTCGAGGAGGACCGCTTCGGCTCCACGCTGCGCGCCGCCCTCGCCGAGTTCGACAAGGTCGCGGCCCGCCTCGCACCCGGGGCCGTCCTTGCGGGCGCCGACGCCTTCCGCCTCTACGACACCTTCGGCCTCGCCCTGGACTTCACCGAGGAATTGGCGACGGACCGCGGCTTGGCAGTGGACAAGGACGGCTTCGACAGGGAGCTGCAGACGCAGCAGGAGCGGGCGCGCCAGTCGAGCAGGATGGGCGCGGTCACCGGCGACCCGGTCTGGATGGGCCTCCTGGACAAGGGCAAGACGATCTTCCTCGGGTACGACTCCCTGGTGGCCGACGACGCGCGCGTCCTCGCCGTGCTCAAGGACGGGAAGCTCGTGAAGCGCCTCGACACCGGTGATGCCGGCGAGATCCTGCTCGATCGCACGCCGTTCTACGGCGAGGCCGGCGGGCAGGTCGGCGACCGCGGCGTGCTCTCGGCCGAGGGCTCCGCGGCGGAGGTCGTCGACACGCGCATCCCCGTCCCGGGCGTGTACTCGCACCAGGTGCAGGTGACGGCCGGCGGCTTCGAGCCAGGCCTGACGGTTCGGGCCGAGGTCGACGCCGAACGGCGTGCGGGGGCCATGCGGCATCACACCGGCACGCACCTGCTCCACGCCGCGCTCCGCGAGATCCTCGGCCCCCACGTGAAGCAGGCCGGCAGCCTCGTGACCCCGGACCGTCTGCGCTTCGACTTCAGCCACTTCGCCGCCGTCTCGCCCCGCGAGCTGCGCCACATCGAGAACCGGGTGAACGGCGAGGTCCTCAAGGACACGCCGCTCCTGCAGAAGGTCATGGGTCGCGAGGAAGCCCTGGCCTACGGCGCACTGGCCTTCTTCGGCGACAAGTACGGCGAGCGGGTGCGCGTGGTGGAGGTCCCCGGCTTCTCGAAGGAGTTCTGCGGCGGCACCCACGTGCCCCGCACCGGCGAGATCGGCCTGTTCCTGTTCACGGTCGAACAGGGCATCGCGGCCGGCACGCGCCGGGTCGAGGCCCTGACCGGCGAAGCCGCTGTCGAGCGCGCCCAGGCCGACCAGACGATCCTGGAGGAGCTCGAGGAGGCCGCCAAGGTCGACCGGCGCAGCCTCGTGGACGAGTACGCGAAGCTCCGCGAGCAGCTCAAGGCCAGGGAGCGCGAGCTGCAGGCCCTCAAGACGAAGCTCGCCTCCGGCGCGGACGCCGCCAGCATGGCCCGGGACGCCCAGGAGGTCGCGGGAACGCTCGTCTGGACGCCGAGCTTCGAGGACGTGGACGCGAAGACGCACGCCTCGATCGTGGATGCCCTCCGCAACCGCAACCGGGACCGCGCCTACGCCGTCGTGTCCTTCGCCCGTTCCGGCGAAGGCGTGCACGTCATCTCCACGGTGTCCCCTTCGCTGACCGACCGCTTGAAGGCCCCCGACGTCTTGAAGCGCCTCGGCCTGCGGGGCGGAGGCCGGCCCGAGTTCGCCCAGGGCGGCGGGGTCGCTCCCGCAGACGTCGACGCGATGCGCCAGAAGGCCGCGCTCGTGCTGCGGGAACTGCTCGAGGCCGTCCGTGCGTAGCGCCCGGATCTCCCTCGCGCTGCTGGTGCTGCTGCTGGGGGCGGCCGCCCCCGGCTCGGCGCAGATCTACACGCGCCGCAACGCCAACGGCGTCATCGAGGCCACGAACGTGCCCGACGCCCCCGGCTTCCGGCTGACCTACATCGGCAAGGGCACGCTCATCCACTCGCGGGGCTTCCGGGGCTTCTACCGGGGCGAGTACGATGCCCACATCCTCGCCGCGGCGTCGGTGCACGGGGTCGCGACCGAGCTGATCAAGGCCGTGATCCAGGTCGAATCGGAGTTCGACAGCTGGGCCGTCTCGTCGAAGGGCGCCCAGGGGCTGATGCAGCTCATGCCGTTCACGGCACGCCGCTTCGGCGTCGGCGATTCCTTCGACCCCCGCCAGAACATCTTCGGCGGCGTCCAGTACCTGCGCTTCCTCCTCGACCTCTTCCACGGCGACGTCGCCCTCGCCCTCGCCGGATACAACGCCGGCGAGAACGCCGTCCTGCGCTTCAAGGGCGTCCCGCCGTTCAAGGAGACCCGCAACTACGTCCAGAAGATCCTCGGGCTCCTGGGCGGCATCGGGAACCTGGCCGGAGGATTGCAGCGCGTCGGCGCGCAGTTCTACGCGGCGCCCGCCAGGGCCCCCGCGCCGCCCGCCCGCCCCGCCAAGATCACTCCCGCGCGGCCGGCGACCTACTACAAGTGGACGGACGGCAACGGCGTCAGCCACGTGGCGATGGCGCCTCCCCCCGAAGGGGTCGTCTACTCGATGATCCGCGCCCTCCACTGACGATGGCCACCCCCCGCGCCCCCTTCGACCAGGGCCTCTTCCTGGCCCACTTCAACAAGGGCAAGGACCATTTCGACGCCAAGCACTACGAGGAGGCGGAGCGGCAGCTCGAGGAGGCCTACCTGCTGCGGCCGCGCGACCAGAAGGTGCTCAACCTGCTCGGCCTCGTCTACTTCAAGCAGGAGAAGTTCGAAAAGGCCGAGGAGATCTACCGCAAGCTCGCGGCCGAGAGCCCCGACGCGCCGACGCTCTACTACAACCTCGGGCTCATCTACTTCAAGCTGCAGCGCCTGGAAGAGGCCGAGCCGGCCTTCATCAAGGCGCTCGAACTCAGCGGCTCCAATCCCAAGATCAACTTCTACCTGGGCTCGATCTACGAGCGCCTGAAGCGGTACCAGGACGCGATCTTCCAGTACCGCCAGGCCGGTGCGAACCTCCTGGTGCGCCGCGTCGAGGACAAGCTGGCCGGCCGCGCGCGCTCGACTCCCCCGCCTCCGCCGCCCGACGCCGAGCCCCTGACGATCCCCCCGCGTGCCGCCCCGCGACTCGTGACGCCACCCGATCCGGCCGGCGACGCGTTCCCGCCGCCCCTGGCGGCGGCGGCGCAGCCCCCTCCCAAGTCCGCGGCCGACACGGCCGAGTTCAAGGCGGCCGAGATCCGCGAGGCGCTGAGGAAGGAGCATGCGAGCCGCATGGCCGCCGAGAACGAGGCCTTCCCGCCGCGCGACGTGTCCCCCCTCAGCCCCAACCTGCTGGCCGGACCCGGCCGCGAGCGCCACCCGGAGATCATCAGCTTTCCGCAGCGCTCCAGCGAGCGGACCCAGCCGGTCTCCACCGACCGCACCCTTCCCCCGACGCGACGGCCGGAGATCTTCCGCTTCCTCGACAACAACCTCATGGAGATCGACTTCTCCGGGAAGGTCTTCATCAAGCAGGGCACGATCTACTCGTACGGCGGCAACCTCACGTTCTGGGTCAAGGAGCGGCGCCCCGGCGGCCACGCGCCCCTCGTCATGATCACCGGCACCGGCAAGGTCATCCTGACCGACCGCGAGCACGAGATCACCTTCATGCACGTGCAAGACGAGGTCGTCCACGTGGAGCCCTCACACCTCCTGGCGTGCGAGGCGACCCTGACCCCCCGGTACGTCACCGTCGGCGCCGCTCCCGGCGCGCCGGAGTTCCTGGCCCTGGACGGCACCGGGATGCTCGCGCTCTCGGTGGCCAGCAAGCCTCTTGCCCTGGTCGTGACGCCCGACATGCCGGTGTCCGTACCGGCGTCCTCGATCATCACCTGGAGCGGGGACGTGGTCCCCTGCGCGGTGGACGACCGCGAGGTCTACGAGGTCATGCTCGCCGGCCACAGCCCGGACACGCTGATCCGGCTGGAGGGAAGCGGGCGACTGTTGGTGGAGCAGGCGCATCGATAGATCAGGCGGCTTCCACAGCCTTCTTGAGTTAGCATCTGCTTGAGTTAGCATCTGCTGACTCATCGCTTCCCCGTCGCGCAGGGCTGGTCGAATGGCGCCGACTATTC
>DASSJI010000073.1:0-20537 GCA_035691285.1 Vicinamibacteria bacterium
CGGGCCGCATCACGCCCGCCTTCTCCCGCGCGATCGACACGAGGCCCGTGCCGAGGTATTGCTCGTGGTCGCGGTCCAGGCTGACGATGGCCGAGACGAGCGGCTCGCTGACGTTCGTCGCGTCGAGGCGGCCGCCCAGGCCGACCTCGAGCACCGCCACGTCGACCTTCGCGCGCCGGAAGTGCTCGAAGGCGGCGAGGGTCATGACCTCGAAGTACGTGGGATGGGCGCGCAGGGCGCCGCTCCGCACGAGGCCTTTGGCCGCCTCGCGCACGCGGGCGATGGCGCGGTCGAGGGCCCTGTCGCCGATCTCGCGGCCGTCCACCACGACGCGCTCGTTGACGCGGACGAGGTGCGGCGAGGTGTAGCGGCCCACGCGCAGGCCGGAGGCGCGCAGCACCGCGTCCACGTAGGCGACCACCGAGCCCTTGCCGTTCGTCCCCGCCACCAGCAGCGTCGGGTACGCGCGCTCGGGGTGGCCCAGCTCGGCGGCCAGCGCGCGCGTCGTCTCCAGGCCGAACTTCATGCCGTGGAGGATGCGCGACGCGAGGTACGCGCGGGCGGGAGTCACTGGGCCAGACCTCGGCTCCGCTGGGAGGCTCGAGGCCGCTAGAGCGAAAGGGCGAGACGCAGCCCCTCGTCCACCCGGCGCATGAGCGGCTCGGTCAGACGTCCCGCCCGCTCGACGAGGTCCCTTCGATCCACCGTGGCGACCTGCGAGACGTTGACCACGGATGGGCGTGCCAGCCCGCTGCTCCGCGGCCGGCAGACGACGTTGCCGGGGGCGAAAGCCAGCTTCATGTTGGTCGTGATGGCGAGAGTGACCGCCGTGGCGATGCCGCTTCGGTTGAAGTCATCGGACTGGACGACCAGCACCGGCCTCCGATGGCCAGGCTCGGAACCGTGCGGCCTTCCGAGCGTCGCCCACCAGATCTCACCGCGTTCCACTCACTCCTCCCACTGTGTGCGGCGGAGCATCTCCAGGCTGTGCGCCAGGATGACGGGGTCAGGCTCCGTGCCCGGCTTGCCGTAGACCGCGTTGAGGCGCTCCGTGACGTCGGCACCCGCCTGCTCCTTCAGATACGCCTCGATGGCTCGGGCATAGAGCTGGCTGCGCGGCACACGGAGTCGCTTCGCCACACGCTCCGCAGATCGATAGAGCGAGTCCGGCAGGGAGATCCCTACCTTCACGAGCGCAGTATGACTCTTTCCTACCCCGGGTCAAGGGAGAGCGCCCAGGGCCTCGCGAGCGAGGTGTGGAAAAGTGGAAGAAAGTGTGGAAGACTCCCAGCTCGCTGTGTTCAAAGGGACTTACCGCTACAGGATCGACCCGAAGGGGCGCCTGCCCGTGCCCCCGCCGTTCCGGCGCGCGCTGCGGGAGGAGGGTGCTGGCCGCGTGGTCGTGACGCTGCTCGACCAGTGCCTCGCCGCCTACCCGCCGGGCGAGTGGGCCCGCCTCGAGGAGCAGCTCTCGCGCCTCCCGGCGTTCAGCAAGCCGGTGAAGGCCCTGACGCGGGCGCTGGCCAGCCGCGCGGTCGATTGCGACCTCGACGGGCAGGGCCGGATCCTGCTGCCGCCGGCGCTGCGCGCGAGCGCCGGCCTGACCCGCGAGGCGGTGGTCGTCGGCGTCCTCAACCGCTTCGAGGTGTGGAGCCCGGAGCCCTGGGACACCTTCCTCCGGGACTCCGAGCGCCTGCTCGACGACGTGAGCCTGGACGTTCAGTGGCCGGTGCCCCCGGACGGGCCTTCGTCCACAGGCAAACCCTAGACGCTCCTTCACTTTTGCCTTGACAGCCCCTCCCCCGGGCCATAGACTCGCGGTGGAATTTTGTGGCCCAAAGTGGGCTCCTGGAGTCCCCGCGGATCGGCGGTGGCGGGGACGCCTTCGAGTTGTGGGGGATGAGTGCTGCGCGGTAACCACCCGGCACGGGTCGACGACAAGGGGCGGCTCAAGGTCCCGAACGGCTTCCGCACCGTCGTCGAGTCGCAGTACGGTCCGGAGCTCTTCGTCACGAGCGTGACGGGCGAGTACGTGCGCCTCTACCCGATGGCGGTTTGGCTCGAGATCGAGCGCAAGCTCGCCAACGTCCCCTCGGCCAACCCCTCGAAGCAGCGCTTCCTCGACCGCGTCAACTTCTTCGGCCAGGCGGCGAGCCTCGACAAGCAGGGCCGGGTGCTGATCCCGCAGCTCCTGCGCGAGGCCGCGGCCATGGCGGGCGAGGTGAGCGTGCTGGGGCTGCAGAACCACCTGGCGGTCTGGAACCAGAAGCGCCTCCACGAGCGGTTGTTCAAGAAGGAGCCGTTCACCGACGAGGACGGCCGCGCCCTGTCGGAGTTCGGGATCTGATGTGCCCGCAGCTCGCCACGAGCCGGTGCTGCTCGCGGAGGTGCTGGAGGGCCTCCAGGTGAGGCCCGGCGGCCTCTGGGTCGACGGCACCGTCGGCCTCGGGGGGCACGCCTCGGCGATCCTCGAGACGAGCGCCCCCGAGGGCAGGCTCCTCGCCTTCGACCGCGACGCCGAGGCGCTGCGCCTGGCCGAGGAGCGCCTGGCCGGGGCGGGGGGCCGGGTGCGCTTCGTCCACGCCGACTTCCGCGCCATCCCGGAGACCCTGGGCGGCGCGCGCGCGGACGGCGTGCTGCTCGACCTGGGCGTGAGCTCCCTGCAGCTCGACACCCCCGAGCGTGGCTTCAGCTTCCAGCAGGACGGCCCGTTGGACATGCGCCTCGACCGCAGCGAGCGCCTGAGCGCGAGGGACGCGGTGAACCGCCTGCCGGAGCGGGAGCTGGCCGACGTGATCTACCGCTACGGCGAGGAGCGCGCGTCGCGCCGGGTGGCGCGGGCCATCGCGCTGGCGCGCCGGCAGCGGCCGATCGAGACGACTGCCGAGCTGGCCGCGATCGTCCGCCGGGCGGCGCGCGGGCGGCCCGGCCTGGACGCGGCCACGCGCACCTTCCAGGCCCTGCGCATCCACGTCAACCGGGAGCTCGAAGGCCTCGGCGAGGCGCTGCGGGCCATCGCCGCGTGCCTCGCGCCCGGCGGGCGCCTCGCCGTGATCGCCTTCCACAGCCTCGAGGACCGCGAGGCCAAGACCGCCTTCCGCGCGCTGGGCCGCGAGGGCTTCCGGGTCGTCACGCGGAAGCCCGTCGTCGCCGGGGCGGACGAGGTGCGCCTGAACCCCCGGGCGCGAAGCGCGAAGCTGCGGGTCCTGGAGCGCGCCGCGTGAGGCTCGACAACTCCCAGATCGTGCGCGAGCGCGACCCGCGCGCCTCGCGGGACCTGCTGTTCTTCTTCCTGCTCGTCGCGTTCCTGGTGGCGGGCGCCGGGCTCTACGCCTGGCCCCACCTCGAGCTGCGCACGACCGGCATCGAGACCGAGCGCATGCAGCGCGAGCGCGAGCGGCTCAAGGAGGAGAACCGCAAGCTGCGCCTCGAGAAGGCGGCCCTCGAGGACCTGAGCCGGGTGGAGCGGATCGCCGAGAAGCAGGTGGGCCTGACGCGGCCCGCGGCGGAGGACGTGTACGTCGTCGAGGCGCCCCGGACGCCGCCCGACGGATCCCAGCTCGCGGAGCAGGGCTCCCCCGCGGCGGACGGCACGAGGAACTGACATGGCGCGCGTGGTCCTGCCCCCGCCCGTCTCCGGCGCCGAGGCGCCGCAGAGGGACGACCGCCCGGCGCAGCTGCGTCTCATGCTGGTGGGCCTCTCGATCTCCCTGTGGGCCGTCGTGATCACCGTGCGCCTGCTCCAGCTCCAGGTCCTGAACCGCGGCTTCTTCGAGCGCATGGCCGCCCGCCAGAGCGAGCGCACGATCAACCTCGACCCGCGCCGCGGCCCGATCCTCGACCGCCACGGCAGCCCGCTGGCGGTGTCGGTGGACGCCGATTCGATCTACGCCGTGCCCCAGGACGTCGCGGACCCGGCCCGCACCGCCGCGCAGCTCGCCCGCGCCCTGGGCCTGGACGCCGCCGCGCGCCGCGAGCTCCTGGTCGCGCTGCAGAAGCCCCGGGCCTTCGTGTGGGTGCGACGCAAGGTGGACCCGGCCACGGCCCGCGCCGTGCGCGATCTGCAGCTCGAGGGCATCGGCTTCCTGACCGAGACGCGGCGCTACTACCCGAAGCGGGAGCTGGCCTCGCACCTGCTCGGCTACGTCGGCATCGACAACCTGGGCATGAGCGGCGTCGAGTACGCCTTCGAGGACCAGGTCAGGGGCCGGCCCGCCAAGGTGCTGGTCGAGACGGACGCACGCCGCCGCCCCGTGAGCCACACGGAGCGGCCATCCACCGAGGGGGCCACGGTGGTGCTCGCCCTCGACGAGGCGATCCAGCACGCGGCCGAGACCGCGCTGGAGCGCGCCGTGGTGGAGAGCCAGGCCAGCTCCGGGATCGCGATCGTGATGGACCCGATGACCGGCGAGGTCCTGGCGCTGGCCAACCGCCCCACCTTCAACCCGAACCGCTACGCGGCCTTCGCCAGCGCGCGCTGGCGGAACCGCGCCGTGGCGGACGCCTACGAGCCCGGCAGCATCTTCAAGATCTTCACCGCCGCGGCCGGGATCCAGGAGAAGGTGGTGGCGGTCGACGAGCGCATCGACTGCGGCGGCGGCTTCATCGAGATCGCCGGCACGCGGATCAACGACCACGCGGTGTTCGCCGAGCTGAGCTTCCGCGACGTGATCGCGAAGAGCAGCGACATCGGCGTGATCCGGGTCGCCCAGCGCCTGGGCCGCGAGAACCTCTACCGCTACATGCGCGACTTCGGCTTCGGCCAGCCGACGCGCGTGGACCTGCCCGGCGAGAGCGCGGGCCTGCTGCGCCCGACGGCCAGGTGGAGCGCGCTGTCGCTCCCCACGCTGAGCTTCGGACAGGAGATCGGCGTCACGGCCCTGCAGATGGCCGCGGCGGTCTCGGCCGTGGCGAACGGCGGCTACCTGATGCGGCCCCTGGTGGTGAAGCGCGTCGAGGACGAGAGCGGCGCCCTTCGCCAGTTCCAGCCCGAAGTGGTGCGCCGCGTCCTGGAGCCCGAGACCGTGGACACGCTCACGGACCTGCTGAGGGCGGTGGTCACGGACGGCACCGGGAAGCGCGCCGCGATCCCCGGCTACACGGTTGCGGGCAAGACCGGCACCGCCCAGAAGGTGGACCCGAGCGGACGCTACTCGATGGTGGACCACGTGGCGTCCTTCGTCGGCTTCGTGCCGGCGGCGCGCCCGGCGATCGTCGTGCTGGCCTCCATCGACTCCCCCAGGGGCCCGCGCAACGAGGGCGGCGACGTGGCGGCGCCGCTCTTCGCCCGCCTGGCCGAGGCCGCGCTGCGCAGGCTCGCGGTCCCGCCGGACGACCCGGAGCGCGTGCTGCGCCTCGTGCCCTACGCGCCGAAGCTCACCCCGGCCGCCTTCCGCCCCGAGCAGCGCCCCGCCGTGACGCTCGCAGACGACGGCGACCCGCGCCTGATGCCCGACCTGCGCGGCGCCCCGGCCCGCGAGGCCGCGATCGCCGCGGCGCGGCGCGGGCTGCTCGTCGACCTGCGGGGCTCGGGCCGGGTCGTGGCGCAGGCGCCGCAGCCGGGCACGGAGATTGAAGCCGGCTCCTCGTGTGTCTTGACCCTGGAGCGCCCGTGACGCTGCGCGAGCTGCTCGCCGTCGTGCCGGGCGCCGAGCTCCACGGCGACGGCTCGCTCGCCGTGGGCGGCGTGAGCCACGACTCGCGCCGGGTCGCGGCCGGGGCGCTGTTCGTGGCGATCCGCGGCCTCCAGACCGACGGCAACCAGTACGTCGAGGCCGCGCTGCGCAAGGGCGCCGTCGCCGTCGTCTCCGAGGAGGCGCCGCGGCCCGGCTTTCACGCCCCCTGGGTGCGCGTGAAGGACGCCCGCGAGGCCCTGGCGCTCCTCTCCGCCGCGCAGCTCGGGCACCCGTCCCGGCGCCTGACGCTCGTGGGCGTGACCGGCACCAACGGCAAGACCACGACCACGTACCTGATCGACGCGATCCTGCGGGCCGCGGGCCACCGGACCGGCCTCGTGGGCACGGTCCAGTACCGGGTCGGCGACCGCCTCGCCGAGGCCGTGCGCACGACGCCCGAGTCCTCGGACTTGCACGAGCTGTTCCGGGACATGGTGGACGCCGGCGCGAGCCACGCCGTGCTCGAGGTCTCCTCCCATTCCCTGGCCCTGAAGCGCGTCCACGGCTGCGACTTCCACGTGGCGGTCTTCACCAACCTCACCCGCGACCACCTCGACTTCCACGGCGACATGGACCGCTACTTCGCCGCCAAGCGCGCGCTCTTCGACACGGGGCTGCGGGCGGACGGACACGCCGTGGTGAACGCCGACGACGACCGCGCCCCGGAGCTCGTCCGCGCGTCGCGAGGCGCGGTCCTGACCTACGGCATCGAGCGCGACGCCCTGTGCCGCGCCGAGGACCTCTCGCTGTCCCTGGCGGGCGCCCGCTTCACGCTGCGCACGCCGGAGGGACGCCTGGCGCTCGAGACGCCGCTCCTGGGCCGCTTCAACGTCCAGAACGTGCTGGCGGCCTGCGCCACGGCCTTCGCCCTGGGCGTGCCGCGGGACGCGGTCCCGCGCGGGGTCGCTTCACTCAAGGGAGTTCCCGGCCGGATGGAGCGCGTCGCGGCGGGGCAGGAGTTCGCGGTGATCGTGGACTACGCCCACACCGACGACGCCCTGCGCAACCTGCTCGAGACCGTGCGCGAGCTGCGGCCGCGCCGCGTGATCGCCGTCTTCGGCTGCGGCGGCGACCGCGACCGGACGAAGCGTCCGCTGATGGGCGCCGTGGCCGCGCGCCTCGCCGACGTGGCGGTCGTGACCTCCGACAACCCGCGGAGCGAGCCGCCCGAGGCCATCATCGAGGACATCGTCCGCGGCATGAACGGCTACGGCAAGGCCGAGCGCCGCGTCGTGGTGGACCGCCGCGAGGCCATCGCCAAGGCCCTCGAGATGGCCTCCCCGGGCGACGCGGTGGTGATCGCCGGCAAGGGCCACGAGACCTACCAGGTGCTGCGAGAGCGGACGATCCCCTTCGACGACCGGCAGGTGGCCCGCGACGTGCTGCTGCGCCTCCAGCCCAAGGGAAGGGCATGAGGGAGGCCCTCCTGGCCACGCTCCCGCAGACCCTCGAGGACGTCGCGGCGATCACCGGCGGGCGTCTCGTGCAGGGCTCTCCGGTCGCCCCGTACGCGGGCGTGTCGATCGACTCGCGCACGCTGCGGAAGGAGGAGCTGTTCTTCGCGATCGCCGGCCCCCGCTTCGACGGCCACGACTTCGTGGACGACGCGGCCCGGCGCGGCGCCGCGGCCGCCGTGGTGCACCGCGACGTGCCCGGCGCGGGCCTGCCCCTGGTGCGGGTCGCGGACACCGCCACGGCGCTCCAGGCGCTCGGCCGCGAGACGCGGCGGCGGGCGGCGATCCGGGTCGTCGCGATCACGGGCTCCGTCGGCAAGACGACCACGAAGGAGATGGCGGCGGCGCTCCTCGCGAAGCGCGGTCCCGTGCTCAAGACCGAGGGCAACCTCAACAACCGGTACGGCCTGCCCCTGACGCTGCTGCGCCTGCAGGCGCGCCACGCCGCCGCGGCGCTGGAGCTGGGCATGTCGGCGCCGGGGGAGCTGCGCGTGCTCGCCGGCATCGCGCAGCCCGACGTCGCCGTGATCACGCGCATCGCCCCGGTCCATCTCGAGTTCTTCGCCTCCCTCGAGGCGATCGCCGACGCCAAGGCCGAGATCCTCGAGGGGCTGCGCCCGGACGGCACCGCCGTCCTGAACGGCGACGACCCGCTGCAGCGCGCCCGCGGCGCGCGCCCCGGTCGCGTGGTGTGGTTCGGCCATGACCGCCGCCTGGACGTCTCGGCGGAGAACTGGCGCGGCTCGGCCGCGGGCATGCGCTTCGACCTCGTGATCGAGGGGAAGAAGCACGACGTGGCGCTGCCCCTGGCCGGGGCGCACTTCGTCGAGAACTTCCTCGCCGCCGCGGCCGCAGTCTGGGCCCTTGGCGTTCCGCCCGAGACGATCGCCGCGACGGCCCACGACCTCGCGCCGGCGCGCCACCGGGGCGAGCTGCTGCGCCTGGGCGAGGACGTCGTGGTCGTCGACGACTGCTACAACTCGAACCCGGTCGCGGTGGAGGCGGCCCTCGACGCCCTGAAGCTCGCCGGCGAGAGGCGCCGCGTCGCGATCCTGGGCGACATGCTGGAGCTGGGAGCGACCGGCCCGGCCCTGCACCGCAAGGCCGGCGAGCGCGCGGCCGCGACGGCGCGGCTCGTGGTCGGCGTCGGCCCGCTCGCGGCCGAGCTGGTGGCCGGCGCGGCGCCCCACGCCGAGACGCGCCACTACGCCGACGCCGCGGCCGCCGCGGCGGCGGTCGCGGAGCTGGTGCAGCCCGGCGACGCCGTGCTCGTGAAGGGATCGCGAGGCGTGGGCCTCGAGAGCGTCGTGGAGGCGCTCTCGGCCCGCTTCGGGAGAGAGCGGCGCTGATGCTGTTCCACCTGCTGACGCTCTTCCGCCACGACGTTCCGGGCATGAACGTGGTCCGCTACATCACGTTCCGCACCGCGGTGGCGAGCCTGACGGCGCTCTTCCTCGTGCTCGTCCTGGGCCCATGGATGATCGAGCGCCTGCGCCGCCTCCAGATCGGCCAGCACGTCCGCGAGGAGGCCCCCGTCGGCCACCAGACCAAGGCCGGCACGCCCACCATGGGCGGGATCCTGATCCTGGCAGGGATCCTGGTCCCCACGCTCCTGTGGGCCGACCTCACCAACCGCAACGTGTGGATCCTGGTGGTGGCCACGGCGCTCTTCGGCGCGATCGGCTTCGCCGACGACTACCTGAAGGTCGTGAAGAAGCAGAGCCTGGGGCTCACGGCCAAGCTGAAGATCCGCGGCCAGGTCACGGTGGGCCTGGTCCTGGGGATCGTCCTCTACCTGCTCGCCCAGAGCGAGCCGACCCACTACTCGACGCGCCTGCTCCTGCCGTTCTTCAAGAACGCGATGCCGGACCTGGAGGCGTTCTACATCCTGCTCGCGGTCGCGGTGGTGGTGGGCGCCTCGAACGCCGTGAACCTCACCGACGGGCTCGACGGCCTGGCCATCGGCTCGATGCTGATCGCCTCGGCCGCCTTCACCGTGCTCGCCTACGTCTCGGGCCACCGGGTCTTCTCGGACTACCTGGACCTGCTCTACCTGCCCGGGGCCGGCGAGATCACGATCTTCTGCGGCGCCATGGTCGGCGCGTCCATGGGCTTCCTGTGGTGGAACTGCTATCCGGCCCAGGTGTTCATGGGCGACGTCGGCAGCCTGGCCCTCGGCGGCGCCCTCGGCACCGTGGCGCTGCTCATCAAGCAGGAGCTCCTGCTGTTCTCCGTGGGCGGCCTGTTCGTCCTCGAGGCGCTCTCGGTGATCCTGCAGGTCGGCTCCTACAAGCTGCGCGGCAAGCGCGTCTTCCGCATGGCGCCTCTCCACCACCACTTCGAGCTGGTCGGGTGGAAGGAGCCGCAGATCATCATCCGCTTCTGGATCGCGGCGTTCGTCTTCGCGCTGTTCTCGCTCACGACGCTGAAGCTGAGGTGACATGAGATCGCCATGGGCGTGGAGGGGAAACCCGTCGTGGTCGTCGGGCTGGCGCGGTCGGGGATCAAGGCGGCGCAGCTCCTCGCGCGGAGCGGCGCGGCTGTCGTGGCCACCGACCGGAAGCCGGCGCGGGAGCTCACGGAGGAGGCCCTGAGCCTGCAGGAGCGGGGGGTCCGGTTGGAGCTGGGCGGGCACGCGCCCGGGACGTTCCTGGGCGCGGCGATGATCGTGGTGTCCCCGGGGGTGCCGTGGGACCTGCCCGAGCTCGAGGCGGCGCGCCGGGCCGGCGTCCCGGTGATCGCGGAGCTGGAGCTGGGCTTCCGCCAGATCACCGGCACCGTCGCCGCGGTCACGGGGACGAAGGGCAAGTCCACGACCACGGCGGCCCTGGGCGCGATGCTCCGAGAGGCGGGCAAGGACGTGCGCGTGGGCGGCAACATCGGCCAGGCCCTGACCGGCCTGCTCGAGGGCGCCGGGCGCGAGACCCACTTCGTGCTCGAGGTCTCGAGCTTCCAGCTCGAGGGCACGGAACGCTTCCACCCTCGGCTGGCGCTCGTCCTGAACCTGAGCGCGGACCACCTGGACCGGCACCGGAGCTTCGAAGACTACGTCCGCGCCAAGGGTCGCATCTTCCGGAACATGACGGCCGACGACTGGACGGTGGTGAACGCCGACGAGCCGCAGGTCCTGGCGCTGGCCCGGGACGCCCGCGCCCGCCTCGTGCTCTTCCGGGCCGCGCCCGATGCCGCGCCGCCCGAGGGCGACGCGGCCTACTTCGCGAAGGGCGAAGCGAGGCTCCGCCTGGGCGGCCGCGATGAAGCGCTGTTCGCGCTGCGGGACGTGCGCCTGCCCGGCGCCCACCTGGCGGCCGACCTGCTCGCCGCCGCGGCCGGAGCGCGGCTCCTGGGCGCGACGCCGGAGGCGATCGCCCGCGCCGTGCGGGGCTTCGACGGCGTCGAGCACGTGCTCGAGCGCGTGGCCGAGATCGCCGGGGTCACGTTCTTCAACGACTCGAAGGCCACGAACGTGGACGCCGCGATCAAGAGCCTCGAGGCCTTCTCCCGGCCCGTGCTCGCGATCATGGGCGGCCGCTTCAAGGGAGGCGACCTCGGCCTGCTGCAGCCGTCGGTGGAGGCCCACGCCAAGGCCGTGTTCGTGATCGGCGAGGCCCGCGAGGCGCTGGCGCGCGCCCTGGCCGCCGCCGCGCCCGTCGTCTGGTGCGAGTCGCTGCGCGAGGCCGTGGAGCGGGCCTACGCCGCGGCCGAGCCGGGCGACGCCGTGGTGCTGGCGCCGGCCTGCGCCTCCTTCGACATGTTCCGCGACTACGCGGACCGCGGGCGCGCGTTCAAGGCCTGTGTCCAGGAGCTGGCGCGCGCGACCCGGGAGCGGAGCGCCGATGGCTAGGAAGCTCTCCTCCGACCGGACGCTCTTCGCCGTCACCGTGGCCCTGCTCGGCATCGGGCTCGTCACGGTGTGGAGCGCCAGCTCGGCCCTGGCCCAGGAGCACCACGGCAGCGCCTACCACTTCCTCGCGCGCCAGGCGATGTGGGCCGGCCTCGGCCTCGTCGCGATGTTCCTGGCCATCCGCATGGACTACCGCCGGCTGCGGGACCGGTCGCTCGTGTTCGGCCTGCTGGGAGCCTCGACGCTGCTCCTGATCCTGGTGCTGTTCCTCCCCACCGTGAACGAGACCCACCGCTGGATCCGCATCGGCGCGCTCTCGTTCCAGCCCGCCGAGCTGGCCAAGGTCGCGCTCATCCTGTTCCTCGCGTACTACCTGGAGAAGAAGGACGGCCGCACCCACGAGGCGCTCACCGTGGTGCCCGCGCTCCTGATCGTGGGCTGGTTCGCGTTCCTCGTCTTCATCCAGCCCGACCTGGGCAGCGCCGCGACGCTGGTGCTGATCGCCGCGGTGGTGCTGTTCCTGGCCGGCGTGCGGCTGCGCTACTTCGCGGCGCTCTTCCTCGTGGCGCTGCCGGTGATCGTCTACGCGGTCTCGAGCGCGGCCTACCGGCGCGACCGCATCGAGGCCTTCATCAACCCGTGGTCCGACGCCCGCGGCTCCGGCTACCAGATCATCCAGAGCCTGATCGCGCTGGGCACCGGCGGGCTCACGGGGGTGGGCCTGATGGAGGGCCGGCAGAAGCTGTTCTACCTGCCCTACCCGTACTCCGACTTCATCTTCGCGGTGCTCGGCGAGGAGCTGGGCTTCCTGGGAGCGGCCGCGGTGCTGGCCGGCTTCCTGCTCTTCCTCTGGCGCGGCCTGCGCGCGGCCTCGCTCGCCCCGGACGCCTTCAGCCGCTACCTGGCCGCGGGGCTGACCCTCGAGATCGTGATGCAGGCGTTCATCAACGTCAGCGTGGTGCTGGGGCTCCTGCCCACGAAGGGGATCCCGCTCCCCTTCATCAGCGCGGGCGGGTCGTCGCTGGTGATCACGCTGCTCTCGGTGGGGCTCGTGCTGAACGTGTCCCAGCACGCGGATTGAGGATGCGGCCTTGGGAGCAACGTTCCTCGTGGCGGCCGGCGGAACGGGAGGGCATCTCTTCCCGGGCATCGCGGTGGCCGATGAGCTCAGGCGCCGCGACCCGGGGACGCGCGTCGTCTTCGTCGGCACGCCGCGCGGGCTCGAGGCGCGCCTCGTCCCCCGGGCCGGCTACGACCTGGTGCTGCTGCCGATCCTCCCGCTCATGGGCCAGGGCCTGCCCGGGACGCTGCGGGGGCTTCTCGCCCTGCCTCCGGCCCTGGTCCGGGCCCTGGCCCTCGTCCGCCGCGAGCGGCCGCGGGCCGTCCTGGGGATCGGCGGCTACGCGGGCGGACCGGTGGCCCTGGCGGCGGGCCTCCTCGGAGTGCCACTCGTGATCCTCGAACCCAACGCGAAGCCGGGCTTCACGAACCGCGTGCTCCGGCCTTTCGCGGCGAAGGCGGCTTGCGCCTACGAGGAGACGCGGGCGTGGTTCGGCGCGAAGGGAGTGCTCACCGGCAACCCGGTGCGCGGCGGCTTCGCCTCCCTGCCGCGGAAGGCGCACGCGGCGCCGCTCGCGTTGCTCGCCTTCGGCGGATCCCAGGGCTCGCGCGTCCTGAACGAGGCGCTCGTCGCGGCCCTGCCGCTCCTTCCGCCGGCCGAGCGCCTGCGGATCGTGCACCAGACCGGGCCCGCCATGCGCGACGCGGTGGCCGACGCCTACGCCAGGGCCGGACGCGCGGCGGAGGTGGTCGCGTTCCTCGACGACATGGAGGCGCGCTTCGCCGGCGCCGACCTCGTGGTCTCGCGGAGCGGGGCGACGACCTGCGCCGAGCTGGGCGCCGCGGGCAAGGCCGCGGTGCTCGTGCCCTTCGCCAGGGCGGCCGACGACCACCAGCGCTCCAACGCCGCCGCCCTGCAGCGGGCAGGCGCGGCGGTGATGCTCGAGGAGAAGGACTTGAGCGGAGCGTCGCTGGCCGCGGCGATCGCGTCGCTCGTCGACGAGCCCGCACGGATCGAGGCGATGGAAGAGCGGGCGCGGGCGCTGGGGCGACCCGGCGCGGCGGCGCGCGTCGCGGACCTGCTGGTGGAAGCGGGAGCGTGACGTGTTCCAGCGCATCCAGCGCATCCACTTCGTCGGCATCGGAGGCTCGGGCATGAGCGGGATCGCCGAGGTGCTCCTGAACCTCGGCTACCAGGTGTCGGGGTCGGACCAGAGGCGGTCGGCGGTCACCGACCGGCTGGCCTCCCTCGGGGCACGCGTCTTCGAAGGCCACGCGCCGTCCCACGTCGCCGGCGCACAGGTCGTGGTCACGTCCACGGCCGTCCAGGCCGACAACCCCGAGGTGGTCGAGGCGCGGGCGCGGAGCGTCCCGGTGATCCCGCGCGCCGAGATGCTCGCCGAGCTGATGCGCCTCAAGTACGGCGTGGCGGTGGCCGGCAGCCACGGCAAGACCACGACCACCTCGATGGTGGCCCTCGTCCTCGACCAGGGCGGCCTCGACCCGACCGTCGTCGTCGGCGGGCGGCTCGGCGTGCTGGGCTCGGGCGCGCGCCTCGGCAAGGGCGACTTCATGGTGGCCGAGGCCGACGAGTCCGACCGCTCGTTCCTGAAGCTCTCGCCCACGCTCGCCGTGGTCACGAACATCGACCGCGAGCACCTCGACGCCTATCGCGACCTCAGGGACATCCAGGACGCCTTCGTCGGATTCGTCAACAAGGTCCCGTTCTACGGCGCGGCGGTGCTGTGCCTGGACGACCCGCCGGTGCAGGACGTGTTGCCGCGGGTCGAGCGTCGGGTGGTCAGCTACGGCCTCTCGCCCCAGGCCGACGTGACCGCCCGCGACCTGCAGGTCGGGCCGACCGGCTGCCGCTACGTGGCGGTCCACGGCGGCCAGGCGCTCGGGCCCGTCGACCTCAAGGTGCCGGGACGGCACAACGCGCTCAACTCGCTGGCGGCGGTGGCGGTCGGGCTCGACCTCGGCATCGCGTTCGAGCGCATCAGGGCCGGGCTCGAGGCCTTCGCCGGCGTGGACCGCCGCTTCCAGGTGCGCGGCGAGAAGGACGGCGTCGTCGTGATCGACGACTACGGCCACCACCCCACCGAGATCCGCGCCACCCTCGAGGCGCTCCGGGCTCGGGCGGGAGCGGGCCGCACCCTGGTGCTGTTCCAGCCCCACCGCTACACGCGGACGCAGGCGCTGTGGGACGAGTTCTGCCACGCCTTCCACGAGGCCGATCGCCTGCTCCTGACCGACGTCTACGCGGCGGGCGAGGCGGCCCGCGAGGGCGTGTCGGCCGAGGCCCTGGCCCGCGCCATCGCCGAGCGCGGCCATCGGAGCGTGGCGTACGCCGGCGACCTGGCGGCCGCCACCGAGCGCCTCCTCGCCGAGGCGAGGAAGGGCGACTTCGTGCTGACGCTGGGCGCGGGCAGCGTGTGGCACGCGGGAGAAGAGCTGCTGAGGCGATGGACCGGAGAGTGATGGAAGCGCTGCGCGAGGCCGGCGTGCCGTTCCGCGAGAACGAGCCGCTGGCGCGCCACACGTCCATGGGCGTGGGCGGGCCGGCGTCCGTCATGGCGTTCCCGCGCTCGACCGGCGAGCTGCGCGCCGCGCTCCGCGTCCGCCGCGATCTCGGAGCCCCCCACCGCATCCTGGGCGGCGGCTCCAACCTGGTGGTCGTGGACGAGGGCCTGGACGAGCTGGTGATCAACACCCAGGACCTCGAGCACGTGCGGATGGGCGAGGACGGCGCCGTCACGGCCGAGGGAGGCGCGAACCTGATCCGGCTCGTCGTCCGCTGCTGCCGCGCGGGCTTCTCCGGGATGCAGAGCGCCGTGGGCATCCCCGGCTCGGTCGGGGGCGCGGCGGTGATGAACGCAGGCGCCTACGGGTTCTCGATCAGCGACGTGATGCACGAGATCGTGGTCCTCGACCAGGACGGCGAGCGGACGCAGCCGCCCGAGGGCTGGCGCTTCCACTACCGCGGCTCCTCGATCCCCGAGGGCTGCGCCGTGGCCAGCGTGAGCGTGAGGCTGCGGCGCGGCGACGCCGCGGCCATGGGCCGCGAGATCCGCGAGCTACAGCTCCAGCGCGTGCGCAGCCAGCCGGGCGGCCGCAACGCGGGCTGCGTGTTCAAGAACCCGCCCGGCGCGCCGGCCGGGAAGCTCATCGACGAGGCGGGTTTCAAGGGCCTGCGGCGCGGAGCGGCCGTGGTGAGCCCGAGGCACGCGAACTTCGTGGTGAACGAGGGCGGGGCGCGCGCCTCGGACGTGCTCGAGATCCTCGAGATCGTGCGCGGGGAGATCGCCCGCCGGACCGGCGTGGAGCTGGAGCTCGAGGTCAAGGTGTGGCGACCGCGGGCGAGGAGCGCGGCATGAGCGAGCGCGAGGACGCGCGCTTCGACCTGCCGCTCCACCCGCTCCAGCCCGAGGTGGAGCCGCCCTTCCTTCGGCCCAAGCACCGCACGCGCATCGTCAAGCGCGGGCGGCGCGGCGTGACGGGGCGCGCGCTCCTCGCCCTGCAGGCCTTGACGCTGCTGCTGGTGGCGGTCTCGGGCCTGTGGCTCGGCTACGCCCGGGTCATGGCCTCGGAGCGGCTGCGGGTGGGCCGCGTGGACGTGCTCGGCAACCACTTCCTCTCCGAGGGCGAGGTGCGGGCGCTGCTGGGGCCGGCCGTGGGCGAGAACATCCTGGGCCTCGACATCGAGGACCTGAAGGCGCGCCTGCGCTCGTCGCCCTGGGTCGCCGACGCCACCGTGCGGCGCACGCTGCCGGACACCGTGCGCGTCGAGATCGTCGAGCGCGTGCCGCTGGCCCTGGCCGAGGCCGACGGCCTCTACCTGATGGACGCCGAGGGCACGTTGATCGAGATCTACGGCCCGCGGACGGCGGGCTTCAACCTGCCGATCGTGCGCGGCCTGCGGGGCGTGAGCGGCGACGCCCGCCGGGACCGGGCCCAGCGCGCGGGCGCGCTCCTCGACGACCTGGGCGAGCTGAGCGCCGAGGTGAGCGAGGTGGAGGTGGAGGCGTCGGGGGACATGCGGGTCGTGCTGCGCGGCCCCGGCGAGGTCCTGAAGATGGGAGCGCCTCCCTACAAGAGGAAGCTCCTCACGTTCCTGGGGCTGCGCAACGAGCTCCAGCTCCGCGCGCCCCGAGCCGAGTACTTCGACCTGCGTTTCCGCGACCGCATCTACGCCAAGCAGCGCGCCCTCGAGGGCGCGGCTTCAACGGGGAGCTAGAGATGGCCAAGAAGAAGGACCGCTACATCGTCGGCCTCGACATCGGCACCCACAAGGTCTGCGCCATCGTGGCCGAGCTGACCGACGAGGGTCGCCTGGACGTGATCGGCATCGGCCAGTGCGAATCGAAGGGCCTGCGCAAGGGCGTCGTGATCAACCTCGAGGCCACCGTCGAGTCGATCAAGCGCGTCGTCGAGGAGGCGGAGCTGATGGCCGGCGTGGAGATCGGCTCGGCCTGGGTGGGCCTGGCCGGCACCCACATCCGCGGCTTCAACTCCCGCGGCGTGATCGCCGTGTCCGGGAAGAACCGCACCATCGACCGCGAGGACGTCACGCGCTCCATCGAGGCCGCCAAGGCCGTCTCGATCCCCATGGACCGCGAGATCCTCCACGTGCTGCCCCAGGAGTTCGTGGTGGACGACCAGGACGGCATCGGCGACCCCTCGGGCATGACCGGCACGCGCCTCGAGGTCAACGTCCACGTGGTCACGTGCGCCATCACCTCGGCGCAGAACACCGTGACCTGCGCCAACCGCGCCGGCCTCGAGGTGGCGTCGACGGTGCTCACGTCCCTGGCGGCGGCCGAGGCCTGCCTGACCCCCGACGAGAAGGAGCTGGGCGTGGCGCTCGTGGACATCGGCGGCGGCACCACCGACATCGCGATCTTCGAGAAGGGCGCGCTCTGGCACACGGCGGTGCTGCAGGTGGGCGGCGAGCACTTCACGAACGACGTGGCGGTGGCCCTGCGCACGCCGGTGAACGAGGCGGAGAAGATCAAGAAGAAGCACGGCTGCGCCCTCACCTCGATGATCCCCGAGGAGGACTCGATCGAGGTCCCCAGCGTGGGCGGGCGCAAGCCCCGGATCATGGCGCGCCAGGTGCTGGGCGACGTGATCCAGGCCCGGGCCGAGGAGATCTGCCAGATGATCCTCACCGAGATCCGCCGCGCCGGCTTCGACCGCTCCCTGAACAGCGGCGTCGTCTTCACCGGGGGCGGGGCGATCCTCGAGGGCATGCCCGAGATCGCAGAGCAGGTCTTCGACATGCCGGTCCGCCGCGGGACGCCCGCGGGGATCGGCGGGCTCGTGGACGTCGTAGCGAGCCCCGTGTACTCCACGGCGGTGGGCCTGGTCCAGCACGGCATGCGCAGCCGGCTGGGCCGCGGCCTCCTGGCGCAGCGGCACGCGGCCACGGGGACCTTCGGCAAGGTCACCGGCCGCCTGATGGGCTGGTTCTCGGACCTTTTCTAGGGAGGCGCGGGTGGAACAGAAGCGCGAAGGAGTGGCGTTCCCGCCGGTCCCGCTGCCGGGCGGGTTCCCGCGCGAGAGCGCGGGGCGCTCGGCGAGGTTCGCTCACGACGCCGAGCCGCGCTGCGAGATGTGCGGAGCGACGGTGATCGCGAGCCATTGCAAGCGGATCTGCCTCAGGTGCGGCTTCATGACCGGCTGCTCCGAGGGGATCTAGGAGGCACGATGACGAACGAGCACAACCGGATCGCGTTCGCGGACGACGAGACGCGCGGCGCCAGGATCAAGGTCGTCGGCGTGGGCGGCGGGGGCGGCAACGCCGTCGGCCGGATGATCGCCTCGGGCCTCCAGGGCATCGAGTTCATCGCGATCAACACCGACCTGCAGGCGCTGCGCAGCAACCGCGCGCCGACCAAGATCCAGGTCGGCGGCAAGCTCACGAAGGGCCTGGGCGCCGGGGCGAACCCCGAGATCGGGCGCCAGGCCGCCGTGGAGGACACCGAGAAGATCTGCGACGCCCTCGAGGGCTCCGACATGGTCTTCATCACCACCGGGCTGGGCGGCGGCACCGGCACCGGCGCCGCGCCGGTCGTCGCCTCGATCGCCGGCCAGCTCGGCGGCGAAACCGGCAACGTGCTGACGGTGGCCGTGGTCACGCTGCCCTTCAGCCTCGAGGGCAAGCGGCGCATGAACCAGGCCCTGGAGGGGCTGCAGCAGCTCAAGGAGTGCGTGGACTCGGTGATCGCGATCCCCAACGACCGCCTGCTCCAGACGATCGCCCGGAACACGCCGGTGGCCGAGGCCTTCCGCGTGGCCGACGACGTCCTGCGCCAGGCGGTGCAGGGCATCAGCGACATCATCACGGTGCCGGGCCTGATCAACCTGGACTTCGCCGACGTGCGGGCGGTCATGAAGGGCATGGGCCAGGCGGTCATGGGCACCGGCATCGGCGAGGGCGAGAACCGCGCCGTCGAGGCGGCCCAGCGCGCGGTCTCGAACCCGCTGCTCGAGGACAGCTCGATCGAGGGCGCCAAGGGCGTCATCGTCAACATCACGGGCGGCTCGGACCTGAGCCTGGCCGAGGCGGCCGACGCGACGTCGCTGATCACCAAGGTCTCCGACCCGGACGCCAACGTCATCTACGGCATCGTGACCGACGAGGCCATGGGGCCGGCCGTCAAGGTGACGGTGATCGCGACGGGCTTCACCCGCACGGGGCGCAAGGTGCCCTCGACGCCCGTGGACCTGGCCAACTACGTCAGCCAGGGCGCGGCGCAGGCGCAGCTCCTGCCCCAGGCCGCCGACGCCTCGGGCTTCTATCGCAAGACGCCGCCGAGCCCGAAGGCCGCGGCGGCAGGAGGTGCCGGCCGTGTCGACCTCGACGTGCCGGCGTTCCTGCGGAAGCAGGGGGGCGGCGCCGGAACGGAGTGAAACGGCGCTGGATCAGGGCACCGTGTAGTCCACGTGGAGGAGCGGCGCCACCGACGCGCCCGACTCGAACGACCGCGCCGTCCGCACTCCGCTGCCCGAGAAGATCAGCGCCAGTGCATTGCCCGAGGACCATCCTCCCTGGCCAACGATCTCCTGGATGATCGAAGTCAGGGCGGGCGTCCGCTCGGCGACGTCCGCGCGGCCCACCACGTTCCAGGCCGGCGGGGACCACCCCAGCACCTCCGCCGTCGTGGTCGACCGCGTGCTGATGTTTCCGGTCACCTTCGCGAAGGCCGCGGCGTTGTCGCTCGCCTGGCCGCGGATATCCAGCAGCGCGGCCGCGGTCTTCACCTCGTCGCAGGTGAACTGCACGTAGGCGTTGGTGATCGTCGCGCCTCGAGGGATCGCTACGCCGGCGAAGCGAAGCCCGACGAGCTGGTTCCCCGTCACACCGCCCTCGGTGTTGTAGACGAGCTCGAGGTCGGTGCTCGTGAAGGACACCTTGGCGGTTGCGCCTTCCTCGGCGTCGTCCGCACCGGCCGCCACCCGGATCTCGGTCGCGAAGCTGCCGGTCGGGTGGACGGTCAGGGTGATCTGCGCCGCGCCGGTCTGCGTGGACCCCGTGGGCCAGCCGCCGTCCGTGGCGGTCGCGGTGATGGTGTGCGTCCCCGGCACCAGGTCACTGCGGCTGAACGAGCCGCCGCTTCCGATGACGCCCCCCTGCAGGTCGGAGGTCCATTCGAGCGAGGCCGTGATGTCGCCGTCCTCGGTGTCGGCCGCAGATCCGGTGAACATCACAGGTGCGGTCTGCAGATGGGTCGAGCCGCCGGCCGGCGCCGTGATCGTGACGACAGGCGCCCTGTTGATGGGCTCCGTCGTGTACTCGACGTGGAGAACCGCGGGCGCTCCGTTGTCCCAGGCCTTCGCGACACGCTTGCCCGTGCCCTGGATGATCAGCGCCAGGGCGTTCCCCGGCGCCCAACCCGCACGATGCACGATCTCGTCGATCACGAAGGTCACGTCGGTCCGCTGGTCGGGGCCGGCTTGACCTACCGTGGTCCAGGCGGGCGGCGACCACACCACGGCGGCGGTGGTGGTAGGCCGCGAGGTGAGGTTGAAGGCGCTGCTGCCGAAGGTCGCGGCGTTGTCGCTGTCCTGGCCGCGGATGGTCAGCGTCGTCGCCCCGGAGGTCGCTTCGTCGACGGTGAGCTGAAGGGAGGCGCTGAGGATGTTGGCCCCCTGCGGCACGTTGAGGTTCGCGAAGCGCAGCCCCACCGTCTGGTGGCCCGTCACGGAGCCTTCGGTGCTGTAGACGAGCTCCAGGTCGCTGGTCCGGGCCACCGAACCGTTGATGCGCTCCTCGGCGTCGTCGGAGCTGGCGCTGACGGGCACGTCCACGGCCGCCTGTCCTGCGAGGTTCACGACGATCGTGACGTCGTCGCTGCTGCCGAGCACGCTGTCGCTCGCGGTCAGGCGCAGCACGTACGTGCCGGCGACGGAGAAGCTCGCGGTCGTGTCCACCGCGCTCGCGTTGCCGAAGGTGACGCTGCCGGGGCCGCTGAGCTTGCTCCACGTGGTCGTCAGCGCCGC
>DASSJI010000074.1:0-10005 GCA_035691285.1 Vicinamibacteria bacterium
CCGGCCGGCGCTTGCGGCGCGCGAGCGCCCTGAGCTCGCTCTCGAGCTGCTCGTCGAGGAAGACCGTGGTCCGCTTCATATGACGTATGCTAGCATACGTCACGGCGGCTACAGCATCCGGGCCACGACCAGGGTCATGTCGTCGTGGGGCGAGGCGCCGTCGGCCCAGCCCTGGACCTCGCCCAGCATCGAGTAGAGCGCGATGCGGGCGGTGTCGCGGCGGCTGCGCACGGCCGCCGCCTTGAGCCGCTCGAGGCCGAAGGGCTCGTCGCGGAGGCCGGTCCGGTCCGTCACCCCGTCGGTGTAGAGCACCAGCATGTCGCCGCGCTCGAGCGACACCTGGGCGCGTTCGTAGCGGGCCGCCTCGAGCAGGCCCAGGACCGTGCCGCCGCGGTCGAGGTCGTCGATCCGGCCGCCCTCGCGCACGACGAAAGGGTGGTCGTGGCCGGCGTTCACGTAGTCGAGGCGGCCCGCGCCGAGGTCGAGCATCGCGAAGAACAGGGTGGCGAACAGGCCCTTGGGCGTGACCTCCCAGAACAGGCGGTTGACCCGCGCGACGAGCTCGCAGGGCGTGGCGTCTCCCAGGGCGAGCTGCGCGCGCAGCCCCGCCTTGAGGGTCCCGGTCAGGAGCGCGGCCGGCACGCCCTTGCCCATCACGTCGCCGAGCGCGAGCCCGAAGCGGTCGCCGCCCAGCGGCACGAGGTCGAAGAAGTCGCCGCCGATCTCGCGCACCGGGAGGAACTCCCGGGCCAGGTCGAAGCGCTGGTGCTGCAGCGGCGGCGGCAGCAGGCTGCGCTGGAGGTGCGCCGCGAGCCGCAGCTCCTCGCTCATCCGGCGCGCCAGGGCCTCGGCCCGCTCCTGGGCCTGCTGCAGGTCCGCGTTCTTGCGCTGCAGCTCGTCGACCACGCCCCGGGAGCGGAGCGCGTTGCGCAGGCGCGCCAGGAACGCCTCCTCGCCGCGGTCGGCCAGCACGAAGTCGTCGACGTGGTCGATCAGCTCCGCCACCACGTTCGTGCGGCGCGCCTCCTGGGCCAGCACGAGGATCACGGGCCGGCCCGGCCGCAGGGTCTCGCCGGCCTGCTCGAGGAAGCGGCTCAGCGGCTCCGGCGCCTGGTAGCCGTCGACCAGGATCGCCTCGACGTCGCCGGTCGCCAGCGCCGTCGCCGCGTCGTCGAGGGAGCCCGAGCGCACCTCGAACGCGGCCCGGAGGCCGGGGCCCGAGAGCAGCCCCTCGGGCACGCCCACCGCAAGAGCGCGGCGACGGGCGACCGCCGTCTCGCTCCGGCCCTCGACCTCCGCCGCAGTCCGCGCCTTCACGACGGATCGACGAACTTGTAGCCGGAGCCGTGGATGGTCAGGACGTAGCGCGGCTCGGAGCCGCTGTCACCGATCTTCGCGCGCAGCTTGGCGATGTGGGTGTCTACCGTGCGGGTGGAAGGATAGTCCCCGTAGCCCCAGACGTCCTGGAGGAGCTGGTCGCGGGTCACCGTCTCGCCCTTGCGCTCGATCAGGTAGCGCAGGAGCTCGAACTCCCGAGGCGACAGCTCGAGGGCGGCTCCGGCCTTCGTGGCGCGATAGGTCTCGAAGTCCAGCTCGACGTCCCCGAAGCGATAGTGCGTGAGGTGCTTCTTCGAGCCGTCGGTGCGCCGCAGGATCGCGCGCACCCGGGCCAGCACCTCGCGGATCGAGAAGGGCTTGGTGACGTAGTCGTCCGCTCCCAGCTCCAGGCCCACGACCTTGTCGATCTCCTGGCCCCGGGCCGTGAGCATCAGGATCGGCATCTCGTGGCCCTCGGAGCGGAGCGTCTTGCAGACCTCGAGGCCCGAAAGCCGCGGCAGCATGATGTCGAGGACGACCAGGTCGGGCTTGTGCTCGCGAGCCCGCTCGAGCCCCGTGGCGCCGTCCGAGGCGGTGATGACCTCGTAGCCCTCGAACTCGAAGTTGTCGCGCAGCCCCATCACCATGTCGGGCTCGTCCTCGACGATCAGGATCTTGCTCACGCGACACCTCGGATCGGCAGGGAGAGGGTGAAGGTGGAGCCCGAGCCCGGGGCGCTCTCCACCTGCACGGAGCCGCCGTGGGCCTCCATGATGTGCCGCACCAGGCTCAGCCCGAGGCCGCTGCCCTTCGTGTCGTGCACCAGGCTGTCCTCGGCCCGGTAGAACTTCTCGAAGATCTTCTTCTGCTCGGACATCTCGATCCCGATGCCGCGGTCGGCCACGCAGATGGAGACGCGCTCCTTCTCGACGCGCACCGCGATGCGGATCCGCTTGTCGTCCCGGCTGTACTTGATCGCGTTGTTGAGCAGGTTGATCAGGGCCTGGCCGAGCGCCTCCTTGTCAACCGCGATCTCGGGCAGGCCCTCGGGAACGTCCAGCTCCAGGGCGAAGCCCTGCTGCTCGATCTGGAAGCGATAGGCGTCCACGACCTCGTGGACCACGCGGGCGAGGTCGGTGGGGGCGAAGCGGTACTCCTTCTTGCCGGCCTCGATCCGAGAGAAATCCAGGATGTTGTTGATGAGCTGGGTCAGGCGCTGGCTCTCCTTGTTGATGACGCGATAGTACTGGCGCGCCTTGTCGTCGCTGGGCACCCGGCCCAGCTCGAGCGTCTCGGCGAACAGCCGGATCAGGGCGAGGGGCGTCTTCAGCTCGTGGCTGACGTTGGCCACGAAGTCGCTCTTGAGGCGCGAGAGGTGCATCTCGCGCTGCACGTTGCCGTAGACGAGGAAGAGCCCGCCGGCCAGCATCACGTCGATGAAGCCGATGAGGGCCATCTTGCCGAGCGCCCAGCGCCTCACGTCCTGCTCGATGGAGCGGTCCTTGTAGCGCAGGTACAGGCGCAGGCCGCGCACCGAGGGAGCGGACATGACGCGCTTGACCTCGTAGAGGTCGTCGCGCCTCGCTGCCGTCTGGTACACGAGCGCCCCGTCGGCCTCGGCCACCCACACCACCCACGCGTTGTCGGGGTTCTGGAAGTCCTTCTCGAAGAACTCGCGCACCAGCTTGCGGTGCGCCTCGTCGCAGGCGAAGCGGAACTTGAGCACGCCCAGCTTCTCGCCCCCGGGGGCCGTCAGCGGCAGGGAGTCCTCGCCGTTCTCGCCCTCGTGCGACTCCCCGGTGGCGAGGGCCTCCTTGAGGACGTCCATGTCCCGCTCCCGCGTCGCGAGGGCGGCCGCCAGCCCGGCCACGGGCCAGCTCGCCTCCAGGCGCAGCACATCGAAGACGCTTCCCATCCCGGAGCCCTTGAGCGCCGCGCGGATCTCCTTGGGATCCCCGATCAGCAGCTTCTCGGTTCCCACGGTGCGCGCGGCCTCGAGGGCCCAGGCCTGCGCCTTCATCTGCAGGTCCTTCTCGACGTAGTAGAGGACCTTCTCGGCCTGCTTGTAGAGAGTCGCCTTCAGCGCGTCGGCGTGCTTGGGGATCGAGTTGAAGCTGACGACCGAGAGGGCGATCGAGGGCAGGAGGACCGCTCCGACGAAGAGCGCGATGAGGCGGTTCCTCGGATCGGAGACCGCCTTCGTCAGCGTCGGCGACGTCGCCATGGTTCGCCGGAATGTACCATCGCGGCCACGTGAAGGTTGCCCGATTGCTGCAAGGCTTTGTCAAACGATGTTACGTCGTTCATCGGTAGCGGAACACGATGCCGTTCACCAGGCTTGCCGCGGCCAGTCCCGCCTGCGCCAGGAGCAACGCCGCGACAGCCAGCCGGCCTCCGCCTCCCCGCGCCCGCAGGCGACAGGCGCCTTCCGCCGCGAGGCAGGCCACCGCGGGCCCCAGCGCGAGCAGGTAGCGGACGGCGACGGGGCTCACCAGCGCCGGCAGCATCGGCGCGAGCGCCCCACACGCGTAGGCGCGCACGTCGCGCTCCACTTCCGCGCCCCCCGTGTAGCGGGCGAACGGGAGCAGCGCGAGGACGGGGACTCCAAAGTCGCGGAGCATCGCGAACGCCTGATGGGCCAGCACTCCCGTGAAGCCCACGACGCCACCCCTCCCCTGCCCGCCCCCCTCCAGCAGGCGCGGCGCCTGCTCGAGCACGAGGCCGGCGTAGTGTCCGTAGTACCAGGCCGCCGCCGCGAGGCCGACGAGGAGGGCGAGCGCCCGCGCGCGTCCCGGGCGTCCGCGCCGGGCCATGAGGAGGGCGGCGACGACCGGGACCAGCACGATGGCCGACGAGAGGTGGCTCAGCGCCGCGAGGGCCAGGAGCGCGCCTCCGAGGGCGGCCCCGAGCGGCGTCCCGCCGGACCACCACGCGAGGAACATCAGCGTCGCCGACTGGCCGAAGGCGTTCGAGAGGTTGCCGGCGGAGTACACGTCGAAGCTCCCCGGGAGGACCTGGAGCAGGAGGACGGCCAGCGCCGCGCGACTCGCGCCGAGCGGCAGGAGGAGCCACAGCAAGGCGACCGCCGCCAGGCAGCCGCCGAGCCCCGCGCCGGCGCGCACGAGGGCGACCGGATCCTGGCCCCAGCGCGCCAACGGCGCGAGAAGCGCATAGAAGGCCGAGCCGTACGGGATCCGGAACGGCCGAGCGTGCTGCGTGACGCTCGTCGGGAACCAGTCGCCGCCCGCGACGTCGCGGAGCACGTGGGCGTGGAACACCACGTCGCTCGCGACCATCACCGGCGAGGTCGCCGCGACGCCGTTGACGCCGAACGCGACGGCGAGGGACGCCAGCACGACGCCGGCGACGCCGCTGCCCGACGGCGCCCGGCGCAGCGCGAGCCGCGCGCCGAGGGCTGCGAAGGCCACCGCGAGCGCGAGCAGCCAGGGCAGGCGGCCGGAGTACGCCGAGCAGCCGAGGCCGTGAGGCCAGAGCGCCATGGCGGCCAGGAGCGCCGTGCCGCCCCCGACGGCCGCGCCGGGAAGGGCGCCCAGGCCCGCGGCCAGGGCGGCCGCCGCGGCCAGTCCGGCGGCGGCCCCCAGCCTGAGGCCGAGCGCGCCGGGCGCAGCCGAGGGCCGGAGCGGCGTCACGCGGACGAACCCGAGCAGGGCGCCGAGGTGGCGCTCGCCTCGCTGCATCGTCTCCGTGCGCAGCTCGACCGTGATGCGGCCGCCGCGCGGCACGGCCGCCTCGAGGACAGCCCGCGGGCCCGACGGATCGATCGCGCCGCGCACCTGCCCGTTCACGGCCACGAGCACGGGCGCCGCGTTCGAGCGCAGGCGCACCTCTATCGCGACGGGGCCTTCGGGGAGATCCTCGAAACGCAGCGACGCGGCGCGGCCCGTCCAGCGGATCGGCCCCTCTCCGCCGGGCGGCAGCTCCCGCTCGTAGAGGCCCTCGTGGAAGAACGCGTCCTCGCTGCCCGCGGCGATCGAGGCGATCGGCGCGGGACCGAACCGACGCAACGCCGCTCCGAACGCCAGACCGGCGACCGCGGACAGGAGCACCGCGAGCGCCGCAGAGCGCGTCATCAGCGCTCGGAGTCTAAGCTAAGATCGCGGGTGCATTGGCGAAGGCTGGAGCGGACGGCGAGAAGGTCCTCGCGACGAACCGCAAGGCGTTCTTCAACTACCACATCCTCGAGCGGGCCGAGGCCGGCGTCGTGCTCCGGGGGACCGAGGTCAAGGCGATCCGCGAGGGCGGCCTCCACTTCCGCGACTCCTACGTCGATTTCAAGGGCGGCGAGCTGTTCCTCGTCGGGGCCTCGGTGTCTCCCTACAGCCACGGCAACCAGCTCAACCACCCCGAGGAGCGCACCCGGAAGCTCCTGCTCCACAAGCGGGAGATCCTCAAGCTCGGGGGCAAGGTCACCGAGAAGGGCCTGACCCTCGTGCCCCTGCGGGCCTATTTCAGGAATGGCAGGGTCAAGCTCGAGATCGGCCTCGCCCGGGGCAAGCAGGTCCACGACAAGCGCGAGGCCATCAAGCGCAAGGACCTCGAGCGCGAGGCGCGGCAGGCGGTCCGCACCCGGCTCTAGAGCGGCCCGCGAGAGCGGCCCACCGCGTCGCCGGCGACGCGAATCGCCTCGACCAAGCTCGAAGCGTCAGCGCTCCCCTTCTCGACGATGTCGAACCCGGTGCCGTGGTCCACCGACGTTCGGACGAACGGCAGGCCGAGAGTCACGTTCACCGCGCGACCGAAGGCCAACAGCTTCACCGGAATGAGGCCCTGGTCGTGGTAGCCGGCGATGACGGCGTCGAACTCGCCGCGCTGCGCGCGGACGAAGAGGCTGTCGGCCGGATGGGGTCCGGAGACCTCGATGCCTTCGCCCCGCAGCTCGCGCACGGCGGGCTCGAGCACGTCGCGCTCCTCTCGCCCGAAGAGGCCCCCCTCGCCGGCATGGGGGTTCAGGCCGCACAGGCCGATCCGGCGCGAGGCCGCCCCGAAGCGCGGCAGCTCGCGGTGAAGGAGACGCGCGACGCGGATGACCTCCGCGAACGTGACCGCGTCGGGCACCGAGCGCAGGGCCTGGTGGATGGTCAGGAGCGCCACGCGCAGGCCGCCGCCCACGAACATCATCGCGACGTCGCTCGTGCCGGCCGTCTCGGCCAGCATCTCGGTGTGTCCCGGCCAGTCGTATCCGGCCGCGCGCAACGACTCCTTGTTGAGAGGCGCCGTGACGACCGCCTGCACCCTGCCGGCCAGCGCGTCGCGGGCCGCGCGGAGCACGGCTTCGGCGGCGGCCCGGCCCGCCGCGGCCGAGACGCGGCCCAGGGGCGTCTCCCCGAAGGCGCCGACGTCCTCGAAGCGGGCGCCCGGCGCCTGGACCGGCCGGAGGCCGAAGCGGCGCGCACGGTCATCCAGCGCCGGGCGCGAGCCGTAGACCACGTACTCCGCCTCGGGCAGGGGCGAGGCGAGGGCCTTGAGGACGATCTCCGGACCGATCCCGGCCGGGTCGCCGGCCGTCAGGGCGATGCGCGGCTTCATGCGGGCGCGACGATGCGGCAGCCTAGCACGGCTCGCGCGAGCGGCGCTCGCGGCGGTGTCGCTACCTGCCGGCCGCGGCCGCCGCGCCGAGCGTCCGGGCCTGCCGCTGGCCGTCCCGCTGCTGGAGCTCGACGTGGACATCGATGCCCTTCGCGAACTCGTCCTTGAGGCGGGCGTGCAGGGCGAGCACCCGGGGCACGTAGTTCTTCGTCTCCTCGGCGAGCGCCCTGGCCCCCGCGCGGAAGAAGCCCGCGTTCACGGGCCCGCCGTTGTACTCGGCCAGCACCATCTGGGGGTCCGCGTAGGTGGCGAACAGGATGTCGAGGTACAGCGCCGCAGCCTCGGTATTCTTGACCGGGTCGTAGAGCGTCGCCTCGTCGTAGTTCCAGCCGAGGGCGCGGGCGAGCAGCCGGCCGGTCGAGGGCCAGATCTGGTAGAGCCCCCGGGCGTCGGCCGGGCTGCGCGCGAGCGGGTCGTAGCCGCTCTCGACGACGCCGACGGCGAGGAGCAGCAGCGGATCGAGGGCCGGGTACTTCTCGCAGGCCTCGAGGGCGAGACGGGCGTATTCGTAGGCCTCGGCGAGGGTGACGCGCGGGCTCGTCTTCAGGATCTCGTTGCGCATGCCGAGCAGGAGCTGGCGGCGCTGCGAGTCGAACGCGATGCCGGACTCGAGCTGCTGCAGCTTGCGCTCGACGCGCGCCATCGCCGCCGAGCTCTCCTCGTCGCGGGCGTCGAGCCCGCGCACGACGCGATGCCCCATCAGGACGATCGCCGCGAGCACGCCGCACAGGAAGACGAAGGCCAGCGCGGGCCAGGTGCTGCCATGGCGAACGACGATCGTCCGCGAGCGCGTGTAGCCCTGCGGGCGCGTGGCGGCCGGTCGAGGCCGGCGCTCGTTGAGGTCGTGCAGGATGCCGCCCTGCTCGTTCAGGATCATGGGCTCCCCTTCCCTGCGCCTGCCCGGAAGAACCTGAGAAGGGCCCGCGGCCCCGCCTCCATCCCGAGTCTTCGCTAGATACGCCTCCCTCGCGCGGCTCGTCAAGGATCGAAATCGGGATTGTGACCGGCCGCACATGCCGGCCTTCGAAACGCCCCCCGAACGCTGGCCAGCGACCAGCGTCCGGGGGGCCGAGCCCAGGTGGCTCTATTTCTTCAGCTCGACGACGACGGCCTTGACATCGCCCGTCATGACGTCGATCGAGTGCGCGGTGGCGGGCACCCACAGCGCCTGTCCCGCCTTCATGTCGTTCTCGGTGGCCTTGCCGTCACTGGCCACGAACTTCACCTTGCCTCCGCCCGTCACGTACACGAGGTGGTCCGGGTGGGAGTGCATGGCGATCTTCTCTCCGGCCTTGGCCCAGAACTCGTAGACGCGTACGCGGTCGTTCTCGAGGACGACCTTCGTGTTCTTCGGAGACGTGGCCACGGCGTCCTGGGCCGAGAGCGGCCCGGCGAGGCCCAGGAGACACAGGGCCGCCGCCCATCTGGTCAGGGTCATGTTTCCCTCCTGTCTGGTGCTTAGTACATCTGGGGCGACAGCCTAGCACGCGTACGCCGGCGCCTGGCGCGAGCGCCGCCAATGGAAGTAGGCGGGGATGCCGGCGAAGGTGAGGATCAGGCCCATGCCCGCGTTGCGGGGGTCGGCCACCGGGATGTAGACGAGGAAGAACCCGGAGACGGCGAGGTACAGGGCGGGCGTGAAGGGATATCCCCAGGTCCGGTACGGCCGCGCCAGCGCCGGCTGCCGGACGCGCAGCACGAAGAGCCCCACCACCGTCATCACGTTGAAGAGCAGCGAGGAGAACGCCGTGAGCGTCAAGAGGTCGCTGTAGGTGCCGCTGAGCACGAGGGCGCCCGCCACGGCCCCGTGTACGACGAGCGCGTTCGCCGGCGTCCGGTGCATCGGATGGACCCTGGCCGCGCCCTCGAAGAACAGCCGATCCCGCGCCATCGCGAACACGACCCGCGCCCCCGAGAGCGTGATGCCGTTCACGCAGCCGAAGGTCGAGACCAGGATCGCCACGGCGATGAAGGCGCCGCCGGCCGGGCCGATCATGCGGCTCATCGCTTCGGTCGCGATGCGGTTCTCGGGGACCGCCGCCATCTCCGCCACCGGCACCATGTACATGTAGGCCGCCACCGCGCCGCAGTACAGCGCCGTCACGCCCAGCGTGCCGACGAGCAGCGAGCGCGGCAGGTTGCGCTCGGGATCCTTCACCTCCTCCGCCGCGAACGTTATGGAGTTCCAGGCGTCGTAGGCGAAGAGCGCCTTGGCCATGGCCCCCGCCAGGGCCGCGAACAGGCCGAGCTTCACGCCTTCGGGTCCGAGGGCCGCGCCCACCACCGGGACGAAGTTGGCCAGCGAGCCGCGTTGAAGCCCGATCGCGAGCAGGAGCAGCACCGCCACCGCCGCGACCTTGGCCACCGTGAACACGTTCTGGATCGCGGCGCCCGTGCGCAGGCCCCGGACGTTGAAGTAGGTCAGCGCGGCGATGACGACGAGCGCGACGGGTTGCGCCGAGCTCAGCCGGAAGCCGCCGACGCGGGCGAGCTCGCTTCCCTCGCCCACGGCCGGCACGAAGACGCCGAGCGTCTTGGCGAACGCCACCGCGACCGCGGCGACCAGCCCGGTGTTGATCGCGAGCAGGAACGTCCATCCATAGAGAAAGCCGAGCAGCGGGCCGAAGGCCTCGCGCAGGTACACGTACTGGCCGCCGGCCCGCGGGAAGGCCGCGGCCAGCTCGCCATAGGCGAGCGCGCCGCACAGCGTCAGCACGCCGCCCAGGATCCAGAGCCCCAGCAGCAGCCCCGGCGTCTCGACGTAGGCCGCCATGATCGACGGTGCGAAGAAGATGCCGGAGCCGATGACGCTGCCGACGATGATCGCCGCGGCGTCGAACAGCGACAGCTCGCGCGCCAGCCTCGGCTCGCTCATGCTCGCGGGACGATAGCACGCGAACGCGGCGGGTCCCCGCTTGGTCGACCGTGCTCCTGGTGGCGCGCCGGGGACGCTTCGACCCGGCCGCCGAGCGAGCGACGTTGCGTTCCCGCAGCGGCTCTGCCACGCTCCATGCGCTTCCAATGAGAGGCAAGCGAATGCGCCCTGCGATTCTTGCTGCCCTGCTCGTCGGCGCCGCGCCG
>DASSJI010000075.1:0-25151 GCA_035691285.1 Vicinamibacteria bacterium
GCGGTCGCGCCGCCTCTTCGGCGGCGCGACGGCGCTCCTCGTAGTCGCGCATGACGCGCTCGAACACGGCGGCGGGGACCTTGCCCTCGGAGCCCTTCGCCTTCTCGATGAGCGCGTCGGTGCCCTGCTGCTGCTTCTGGATCTCCAGGAGCGCATCGACCTCGGCCGTCTCGATCTGCCCTAGCTCGTCGCTCATGTCACTCCAGGCGGAACGTGGTCTTGATCAGGCCGAAGCTGACCTCGTCCCCGTCGGCGATGCGCTGGGGCTGGCCGGCCTTCAGGGCCTTCCCGTTCACGAAGGTCCCGTTGCGCACGCCCGGCTCCTCCATCACGAAGAACTCGTCGCCCCGGCGCACGATCTTGGCGTGGCGCCGGGACAGGGAGCGCTGGGCGTCGAGGGACGACAGGACCACGTCCGGCGTGTAGCCCTTCACGGGATCGGCGCGGCCCACGACGGCCTCGCCCGAGGCGGGCAGCGGGAACTCGTCGCCGTTCTCGTGGACGAAGCGCGGGCGCCAGGATCGGGCCGCGGGCGCCGCCGCCGCGGCCGGCGCCTTGGGCAGGCCCTTCGGCTTGATCGACGAGGCCACCGAGGTCACGGCTCGCGCCGAGGTCTCGGCCTCGACGCGCGCGGTGAGGGCCGCGCCCAGGCGGCGCGAGAGGCGCCGGAGCATACGCAGCGCGATCTCGGGATCGCCCTTGAGGGCCTCGCGCAGCTCCGGGCCGTCGAGCCTCAGGAGCTTGCAGGGCGTCCGCGCGCGCGCCGAGGAGTCCCGGGGCAGGCCTTCGAGGAGGGCGGCCTCGCCGAAGAACTCACCGGCGTCGAGAATCGCGAGGATCGCGTTGTCGTCGCCGACCTGACGGATCAGCTCGACCACGCCCGCCTCGATGAGGAACATCTCGCCGGGGGCGTCGCCCTCCCGGTACAGGAACTCCCCGGCGGGGACCGACAGGCCCGACGTCGCGCTCTCGGCCTGCGGCCTGCTCGCCAGCCTGACCATGGTCCCGCCCAACTTATTCGATGCCTCATGCGGCGTCAACGCGCGCCTTTCTGCGTCGCGCGAGGCGCGGGCTATACTGGGCAGAAGGGAAAGGAGCGCGATGCCCGTGATCCCGGCCGGAAAGCTGCCGAAGGACTACGACAAGCTGCCGGTCCCGCAGCCGCAGCAGACGAGCGTCCGCAAGCGCGACCCGAAGATGCTCGCGATCGTCGACCCCCACAAGTGCTTCGGGCGCGGCTGCGAGTTCTGCGTCGCGGTGTGCCCGGTGCCCGACTGCATCACGCTGACCACGGACCCGAACGCGCGCGACCTCGAGGTCTGCACGGTGAACTACGACACCTGCATCGGCTGCATGGCGTGCGAGAAATGGTGCCCGGACGACTACGACGCGATCCGGATGGTGCCCTTCGCGACCGTGGCGAAGGATCGCGCGGCCTACGAGACGGCGACGTTCGCGGCGACGCTGCCGGTCAAGAAGATCGGCGGCTGATCAGGCCTTCTTCTTCTCCGGCATCGGCACGACAGCCGCCTTGTCGGGCTTGGCCGCCTCGGGCTCGACCACCGGCAGCCCGATGCCCTTGCGGATGCGCGAGTCGATCTCGTTCCTGACGTCCTGGTGCTCCTTGAGGAACTGCCGCGCGTTCTCGCGCCCCTGGCCGAGGCGCTCGCTCTCGAAGGTGAACCAGGCTCCGGACTTCTCGACGACCTTCTGGTCGACCCCGAGGTCGAGCAGGTCGCCCTCCTTGCTGATGCCCTCGCCGTAGAGGATGTCGAACTCGGCTTCGCGGAAGGGCGGCGCGACCTTGTTCTTCACGACCTTCACCTTGGCGCGGCTGCCGATGACCTGGTCGCCTTCCTTGAGCGACGCGATGCGGCGGATGTCGAGCCGGATCGAGGCGTAGAACTTGAGGGCGCGGCCGCCCGTCGTCGTCTCGGGGTTGCCGAACATGACCCCGATCTTCTCGCGGAGCTGGTTGATGAAGATCAAGCAGGTCTTGCTCTTCGCGACGATGGACGTCAGCTTGCGCAGGGCCTGGCTCATGAGGCGCGCCTGGAGGCCCATCTGCGCCTCGCCCATCTCGCCCTCGAGCTCGGAGCGCGGCACGAGTGCCGCCACGGAGTCGATGACGAGGACGTCGACGGCGCCGGAGCGGATCAGCACCTCGGCGATCTCGAGGGCCTGCTCGCCGCTGTCGGGCTGCGAGACGAGCAGGTTGTCGGTGTCGACCCCGAGCTTGCCGGCGTACAGCGCGTCGAGGGCGTGCTCGGCGTCGATGAACGCCGCCATGCCGCCGCGGCGCTGGGCCTCGGCGATCACGTGCAGGGCGAGCGTCGTCTTGCCCGAGGACTCGGGGCCGAAGATCTCGACCACGCGCCCGCGCGGCAGGCCGCCGACGCCAAGGGCCGCGTCGAGGGAGAGAGCGCCCGTGGGGATGGCGGGCACCTCGATCTTCTCCTTGCTGCCCAGGCGCATGATCGAGCCCTTGCCGAACTGCTTGTCGATCTGAAGGAGCGCCGCCTCGATCGCCCGGGCCCGCTCGTTCCTGTCCTCTACCATCGTTCTCTCCTTGAACCCGACGAGTTTATCCGACATGCCGCGGATCCTATCGGGACCTGCGGACGCGGAAGGTCCGCTCCGGAGAAATAAAGACGCGGTCACGGAACTCGAACTGCTAGAATGAGTTGGTGGTGCTGGCGCTGACCCTGCTCGCGGCGCTGCCCGTCCCGTACGTGCCCCAGCCGAAGGACGGCTGCGGGGCGGCCGCCCTCACGATGGTGCTCCGCTACTGGGAGCAGCCCGCGGACGTCGAGGAGATCGCGCGGGCGCTCGTGGATCCGGAGCTGCACGGCATCCGCGGCTCGGCGCTCGAAGGCTTCGCGCGCGAGCGCGGCGCGACCGCGGTCGCGTACAAGGGCGACCTGGCGCAGCTCCGGGACTACGTGACGCGCGGCCGCCCGCTGATCGTGGCCTGGAAGCTGACGAAGGGATACCACAACGTCGTCGTGGTCGACGCCGACCCGAGAGCCGTCACCGTTCACGACCCCGCCGAGGGCCCCGGCCGCAGGATCGAGGCGGACGAGTTCGAGCGGCGCTGGAGGGGCGCCGGCTACTGGACGCTGCTGGTGCTCCCGAAGCCGTGACGCTCGCGGTGCTCTGGGTGGTCGCCTGCGCGGCCGCAGGGCCGTCGTACGAAGCACTCGTTGCCGAGGGGCTGGCCGAGGGCCGCTCCGGCCGGCTGGTCGAAGCCGCAGCCCTCTTCGACCAGGCCATCGTCCTGGACCCGTCGCGGCCCGAGGCCCGCGTCGAGCGCGGCGGCGTGCGCTTCCTCGAGGGCCGCTACGAGGACGCGGTCGTGGACCTCGAGGCCGCGCTCCGCCTGGCCGAGGACGCCTACGCCCGCGATCTCCTGGCGTCGGCGCTCTTCCTCGCCGGCCGGCCCGAGGACGCCCTGGCGCACTGGAACCGGATGGGGCGGCCCGGCGTGCGCCACGTGTCGGTCAGCGGCCTCGCGAGGACCCACGACCACGTGGCGCGGAGCGAGCTTCGCGTCCGCGAAGGCGAGGTCCTCGCCCTGGGTGCGCTGCGCGAGAGCCGGCTGCGCCTGGTGGAGACCGGCGCCTTCGACCGCGTGTCGATCCGGCCCGTGCCCCTCGGGGAGGGGCTCGCCGACGCCGAGGTCGTGCTGGTGGAGCGCGACGGCCTCGCGACGAGCTGGGTCGAGTTCGTCGCCACCACCGCGGTCTACGCGATCCAGGAGCGTGCCCTGCTGCGCTACTCGAACCTCGGCGGAGAGGGCATCTCCGTCGGCGCCCAGTACCGCTGGGAGGAGAACCGGCCCGAGGCCTCGGCGGTGCTGCAATGGCCTCGGCCGCTCGGGCTGGGCGCCAACCTCCGCGTGCGTGGCTTCGTGGGCGAGGAGCTGTACGAGGTCGGCGAGCCCAGCCGCCGCGAGGCCCACGGAGCGGAGCTGCGCCTGCGGCGGGTGCTCGGCCCCGCCACGGTCGGCCAGCTCGGCTTCAGGACCGCCTCGCGCACGTTCTCCCCGCAGATCGCCGAGGCTCCGGACGGCCGCGTCCTGGGCTTCGAGGGAGGATTCGACCGCCGGGTCGCGGATCGCAATCGGCTCAGGCTCGATGCGTCCGCCCGCGTCTTCGGCGCCTCGACGGGCCTCGGCTCCGACATCGGATTCGCACGGGCGGTGGGGCGCCTGCGCGCCCTGTGGCGGCTGTCGCCCCGGCGTGACGATCTCGAGCGATCCATCCTCGCCTTCCAGTTGACGCTCGGCCTGGCGAGCTCCGGGACTCCTCTCGACGAGGCCTTCGCCCCCGGCGCCAGCCCCGACATGGAGCTGCCGCTGCGTGGCCGTCCGCAGGTCCGGGACGGAGCCTTCGGCGAGACGCCTCTGAGCCGCGAGCTCGTTCTCGCGAACGCCGAGTGGCGCCGGAGGCTCTGGGGCGGCGCCGGCGCGAACGCGACTCTCGTGCTCTTCCACGACCAGGCCCACCTCGGTTCGGTCTACGTCGGCCCGGGAGCCTCCTTCTACGACATCGGGGTGGGTTTTCGGCTGGGGATCGCCGGATCCGTGGCGATACGGCTGGACTGGGGGCACGGTCTGACGGACGGGCGGGATGCGCTCTCCGTCGGCTTGGGCAACGTCTTTTGATTGTAGACAGGTCAACAGTTTACGAGTGTGGCTCCACAGCCATGCCCGATTTCGGGCGATCGCAGAAAAAAGATGCTCGATTTCCGAAAGGGCTTTGCTAATATCACTTTGAATGGTGACGAGGAAGAGATCGCGGGTGGCGAAGAGCTCCAAGAAGAAGGCTGTGAAGGCCCACTCTCGCAGGCCGTCCAAGGGTCCCAGCCGGCCGACCGTCAGCCGTGCCCGAGCCAGCGCGCCCGCCCGGGCGACGAAGGCGTCGACGGCTCACGTTCCCGTGCTCAAGCCGCGCCCGAAGCGGCTGGTGCCGATCCCGTCGCCGCTCCCGACGAAGCACGTCGCCCACTCGCGTCCGGCGATCCAGGTGCCGGCACGATCCATGCCGCCGCTGGGCCTGCAGAAGAAGCTGACGTCGGCCGCGGTGACGAGCGGCATGCCCGCGCGCGGGCCGCTCGTGGTGCCCGAGTTCAGCGAGGCCGGCGTCCTCCTCGCCATCACGTACTCGATCCGCGACGGCCGCCGCGGCGAGTTCTTCGACCTGATGCGCGAGCTGAAGCCGCTCCTGACGGGCATCGGGGGCCTCGACTGCACGATCTACGAGGACCGCAGCCGCCCGAACTACTTCATGGAGGTGTTCCGGTTCAAGGACGAGGCCGAGTTCACGGCCTTCGACGACAAGTTTCACAAGGACCGGAAGATCGCCGCCATCTACGCGCTCCTCGACGACATCGTCGAGGCCGAGAAGTCCGACTTCAAGATCTTCGAGCGCCGACTCTAAGCTGCCCTCTCCGGTCGGTCACGCTCTCGGCGGCCTGATCCTCCACTCGATCCTCTCGCGGGGCGGAAGCACCGGTCACGCGGGCGCCCTCGTCGCCGTGACCGCAGCCTGTGCGCCCGACCTGGACCTCGTGCTCAACGTGACGCTGGGCCCTCACCACCACCGCGGGCCGAGCCACAGCGTCGGCGCCGCGGTCGCCGCCGGGCTGCTCGTGTTCGCCCTCGCCTGCTGGCGCGGGAGCGCGCGCGCGGCGGCTCGCCTGGGCCTCCTCGCGGGCGCCGGCTGGCTGTCCCACGTCGCGCTCGACTGGCTGGGCTCCGACTCCCGAGCGCCGTACGGCATCATGGCCCTGTGGCCGTTCAGCCGGTCCTTCTTCGTGGCGCCGTTCCCGCTGTTCCTGGACGTGGGCCGCGAGCTGACCTGGCGCACAATGCGCGACAATACGGTCGCGGCGGCGTGGGAGAGCGTCCTGCTCTGTCCGGTGCTCTGGCTCGCCCGCCGGCGCGGGAGCGCCTGAGGCCATGGCTCGCGGCTTCGAGAGCAAGCAGGTCGAGGATCAGCAGGCCGAAGCCGAGCGGCGTCGAGAGCGGCGCAACGAGGGGTCGCGCGAGGATCCGGTGCGCATGGCGCGGCGCCGCTCGCTCGAGATGGCGCGCGTCGACGTGAGCCGGCGTCTGGATGCGGCGACGGCGGCGCCGCTGCGCGAGATGCTGAAGCGGGCGCTCGAGGCGATCGACGCGGAGCTGAGAGCGGTCGGCAGCGACAAGCCGTAGGCGATCTCTCGCCAACGGCTCATGGCTTGTAGCTGTAGAACCCGCGTCCGCTCTTCCGTCCCAGCCAGCCCGCATCCACCATGCGCTTGAGGAGCGGGCAGGGCCGGTACTTGGGGTCGCCCAGCCCCTCGTGGAGCACGTTCAGGATGGCGAGGCACACGTCGAGCCCGATGAAGTCCGCGAGGGTGAGCGGTCCCATGGGGTGGTTCATCCCGAGCTTCATCACCTCGTCGATGGCTTCGGGCGCCGCCACGCCCTCGTATACGCAGAAGACCGCCTCGTTGATCATCGGCATCAGCACGCGGTTCGACACGAAGCCGGGATAGTCGTTCACCTCGACCGGCGTCTTGCCCAGGCCCCGGGCCAGCTCGATCACTGCCCTCGCCGTCTCGGCGCTCGTCGCCTGGCCGCGGACCACCTCGACGAGCTGCATCAGGGGCACGGGATTCATGAAGTGCATCCCGATCACCTTCTCGGGACGCTTCGTCACGGCTCCGAGCGTCGTGATCGAGATCGAGGACGTGTTGGAGGCCATGACGGCCGTCTCGGGCACGAGCGCGTCGAGCTGCTTGAACAGCGAGCGCTTGACGTCCGCGTTCTCGACGATCGCCTCGACGACGAAGTCCGCGTTCCGGACCGCCTCGAGGTCGGTCTCGGCCCGGATGCGGCCGAGGGCGGCGTCCCGGGCGCCCGCCATCAGCTTGCCCTTCTCCTCGAGCTTCGCGAGGCTCTTCGCGATCCCGGCCAGGGCCCGGTCCAGGACCGCCTGCTCCAGGTCGCGCAGCACCACGTCGTGGCCGTTCTGGGCGAACACCTGGGCGATGCCGTTGCCCATCGTCCCCGCCCCGAGCACCGCGACTCGCATGGGTTCCGTCAGTTCACGAGCTCCACCGCCAGCGCCACGCCGTTCCCGCCGCCGAGGCAAAGGGCCGCGACGCCCCGCTTCAGCCCGCGATCCCCGAGGGCGTAGAGGAGGGTGGTCAGGATGCGGGCGCCGCTGGCGCCGATCGGGTGCCCGAGGGCGACGGCGCCGCCGTGGACGTTGACCCTGGCCGGGTCGAGCTTCAGCTCCCGGGTGACGGCGATCGCCTGGACCGCGAACGCCTCGTTCAGCTCGACGAGGTCGACGCTGTCCGGGCCCCAGCCCGTCTTCTTCCACAGCTTCTGCACCGCTCCCACCGGGGCCATCATCACGAGGCTCGGCTCGATCCCCGCGACCGCCTGGGCGACGATGCGCGCCAGCGGCTTCCGGCCGAGCTCCTTGGCCGTGTCCGCGCCGGCCACCACGAGGGCCGCGGCGCCGTCGTTCACGCCGGGCGCGTTGCCCGCGGTGACCGTGCCGTCCTGCTTGAAGGCCGGCTTGAGCCGGGCCAGCGCCTCGAGGGACGTGTCCTCGCGGGGCGACTCGTCGGCCGAGAACAGCACGGGGTCGCCCTTCTTCTGGGGGATCGGCACGGGCAGGATCTCGTTCTTGAACTTGCACGACTTGATCGCCGCGATGGCCTTGCGGTGGCTGTCGTAGGCGAACTGGTCCTGCTCCTGGCGCGAGATCCCGTACTTCTCGGCGACGATCTCCCCGGTGCAGCCCATGTGGTAGTCGTCGTACGCGTCCCAGAGACCGTCGTGGATCATCGAGTCGACGAGCTCGCCGTGTCCGAGGCGCATGCCTTCGCGGGCCGCGGGCATCAGGTAGGGACAGTTGGACATGGATTCCATCCCGCCCGCGACGACCACGTCGCTCTCGCCGCACGCGATCCCCTGTGCCGCGAGCATGACGGACTTGAGGCCGGAGCCGCACACCTTGTTGATGGTCAGCGCGCCGACCGTGGGCGGCAGTCCGGCGCCGATCGCGGCCTGCCGCGCCGGCGCCTGGCCCAGACCCGCCGAGACGACGTTGCCCATGATGACCTCGTCGACGCGGCCCGGGTCGACGCCGGCCCGCGTGACCGCCTCCTTCACGACCATCGCTCCGAGCCGGGTCGCGGAGAAGCCTTTCAGGGAACCGAGGAAACGCCCGGTCGGAACGCGCACGGCGGACAGGATCACGGCTTCACGCATTGCCTTCCCTCCCGAGTGTGGCGCGGCCGAGGTAGCCGGCGGCCGACGCGAGGAAGCGCGCACGGAGCTCCGGGTCGGCGATCGCCTCGGCGGAGGCGACCAGCGCCGGGGACGGCGCCGCCGCGGCCGGCGCCGGCGAAGCGGCCGGTTCGGGCGACTGGACGACCGGCCCCTCGACGAACCCGAGGCGGGCGGGGGCCAGCGCGCCCGCCGAGCGTCTGAGGCGAACGATGATGTCGCGCTGCATGCGGAACAGCGCCCGCCGCCAACGCGCGTCGGGCACGCGCACCCGCAGCGTGTCGCGCTCGAGGCCGAGAACCTCGCTGCGGCGGGCCACGCCGCACCCCACCGCCTGCGGCCAGAGCGCGCGGAGCAGGGCGAGACGCGGCGCGCCCTCGGGGAAGAGACGCAGCGCGGAAACTCCGGTCTGGAAGCGCTGCAGGACCACGACCCTACTATATACTCTGCCGTCGCGACGCTCCGATGAAGTGCCCCCGTTGCAGCGCGAGCTTCACCGGTGCTCCCGACGAGCACGGCCTCATCCACTGCCCGAAGTGCGGGGCGAAGCTGCGCACCCGACCGGCGGCCGGCGCCGCCACGCCGCCGAGGTCGACCGCCGCGACCGCTCCCGCCCTCGCTGCCGCCGCTGCGCCGCCCTCGGCGGCGCCACGCGAGGCCCAGGAGACGCTGCCGCCCGACACGCCGCTCAAGCCCATCCCACGCCCCGGCGACGTTCCGGCCACGCTGGACGTCGTGCTCGCCGAGGTCCGCGCCGTGCGGCGCATCCAGGAGGACATGCTGAGCCTGATGCGGGCGACGCCGGGCCTTCCGGCGGCCGCCTCCTCGATGGAGGACGACCTGCCCGCGGCGATCCAGCCGCCGGTCGTCCGGGCGCGCCGGCGCAAGACGGTGCTGGTGATCGACGACGACGAAGCGACCCGGCAGGAGGCGCTGGCCGCGCTGGAGGTGGCCGAGGTGCCCTCGCGAGCGGTTGCCGACGGCGCCGCCGGCCTCGAGGCCATCGCGGCCGAGAAGCCCGACGTCATCGCCCTGGAGCTGGACGTGGGCGGCTCCATGGCGGGCAAGGACGTGATCAACATGATCAAGGCCACCATGGAGTGGGTGGACATCCCCATCGTGCTCTACACGCGGCTGCCCATCGAGAGCCAGAAGGAGGCGCGCACGATCCACGGAGCCGACGAGCTCGTGCCGAAGGGGCCGGGCTCGGCCGAGGTTCTGGTGCAGCGCACGATCCAGATCTTTCGTCGCGGGTAGCCCCTCGCTTGGAGCCGATCCTCGTGCTGGCGTCGGCTTCGGCCCGCCGGGCCCGCATCCTGAGGTCCCTGGGCGTCGCCTTCCGAGTGCGCGTGGCGGACGTGGACGAGTCCCTCGAGGCGGATGAGGCGCCGGTCGCGGCGGCCGAGCGACTCGCCCTCAAGAAGGCCCTGGCGGTGGCCGGCCTCGAGACGCTGCCCGTCCTGGCGGCGGACACGCTCGTCGTCTGCGACGAGGAGCCCCTGGGCAAGCCCGCCTCCAGCGAAGGCGCGGCGCGCATGCTGCGACGGCTGGCGGGCCGCGATCACGAGGTGGTGACGGGCGTGTGCGTCGTGAAGGACGGCCGTGCGCGGAGCGGCGTCGAGCGTTCGCTCGTCCGCTTCGCCGCGCTGAGCGACGCGGACATCGAGGCCTACGTCGAGAGCGGAGAGCCCATGGACAAGGCGGGCGCCTACCACATCGACGGCCGCGGCGCGCTCTTCGTCGAATCGGTGACCGGCTCGCCCTCGAACGTCGCGGGGCTCCCGGTGCGGCTTTTGGCACGCCTGTGCGCCGAAGCCGGCGTGCGGCTCTTCCCGTGAGCTGGCCGGCCGTTTCCGAGTGAGGCCGGCTCTCGCGCTGCTCCTCCTGCTGGCGGCGGCCGGGCGCCTCCACGCGCAGGCTCCGCCGCTTCACGGGCCGCGCGGCGTGCGCGACGAGTTCCTCCTGGCAGGGACGCGGCTGAGCATGCCCGCCATGCTGCCGGACGCGCTGCCCCCGGGGCGCTGGCTGTTCCGGGCGCGCGTCGACTGGGGCAACGACTTCGCGCGGGATCAGGAGCCGCCCGGGGAGCTTCCGATCGACCGACGGTTCCTGGTGGACGGCGAGCACGCGGTCCTCGATCTCGAAGCGAGGCGAGGCGTCGGTTCCAGCGGCGACGTCGGACTCCGGGTGCCCTTTCGATGGAGGGGCGGCGGCGAGCTCGACGGGCTGATCGACGCCTTCCACGACTTCACGAAGAAGCTGGGCCTGCCCGACAACGACCGCTCGCTCTTCCGCCGGCACCTGTTTCGCGTCGAGGCGCGCGACCCGACCGGTACACCGCTGATGCTCAGCGGCGCCGGCGCCGGCCTGGGGAACGTCGAGCTCGACGGCCGATGGACACTCGCCGGGCAAAGGGGGTCGCGTCGGGCCGGGCTCGCCGCGCGCCTGATGCTGCCGACCGGCACGGGGCCTTTCGACGCCGAGGGCGTGGGCCTGGGCCTGCAGCTCGCGGGCGCGCTCCGCGCGGGGGAGTGGGACCTGGGCGCCGGGCTCGGCGCCAGCCACGAGACCGACGACGAGGTGAGCGGCTTCCGCTACGCGCGGACGCGCGCCCACGGCTTCGCCTCGGCCGAGTGGCGCCTCGTCCGCCGCTTCGCCCTCCTCGGCGAGACGACGGTGGCGAGCCGCCTGGTGACGAACGTCCAGCGCTTTCCCGGCCTCGTGTGGTACCTGGGTCTCGGAGCGCGCCTGGACCTGGACTCCGGGCTCTCGCTGGAGGGCGGCTTCGTGGAGAACATCGCCGACCAGCAGTCCACCACCGACATCGCCTTCCAGCTCGCCCTCGTGCGGCGCTAGCGGTCGTGGGGCAGGCGCGCTTTCGCTTCTACGAGGAGCTGAACGACTTCCTGCCCGAGGAGCGCCGGAAGGTGGAGTTCGCCTGTGACGTCGAGGGCCGCCGCTCCGTCAAGGACCTGATCGAATCGCTGGGCGTGCCGCACACCGAGATCGAGGTGATCCTCGTCAACGGCGTCTCGGTCGGCTTCGATCACTTCGTCCGAGACGGCGACCGCGTCAGCGTCTATCCGATGTTCGAGAGCCTCGACGTGACGCCGCTCCTGCGGCTGCGAGAGCGCCCGCTCCGGGAGCCGCGCTTCGCCCTCGACGTGTCCCTCGGGAGGCTGGCGCGCTATCTGAGGCTCTGCGGCTTCGACTCCTGGTACTCGAACGCCGCCGGGGACGACGAGCTCGCGGCGCTCTCGGCCTCGGAGCGCCGCGTGCTGCTGACGCGAGACCGCGAGCTGCTCAAGCGCCGCATCGTCACGCACGGCTACTTCGTGCGCTCCCGGAGGCCGCGCGAGCAGCTCGCCGAGGTGTGCGCCCGCCTGGAGCTCGGCGGCCTCGTCCAGCCCTTCAAGCGCTGCATCCGCTGCAACGGCGATCTGCGCCGGGTCGAGAAGGCCTCTATCGTCGATCGGCTGGAGCCCGAGACCCGCCGCCATTTCCACGATTTCCACGAGTGCGCCGCCTGCCGCCGGATCTACTGGCGGGGCAGCCACGCCGCGCGGATGGAGGCGCTCGTCGAGCTGGCGCGGCGCGCGGGGTGAGCGGCCTACCGGCCGATCGCCAGCCGGTCCGCCAGCGGGCGCGGCAGGCCCGCCTTCAGGATCTTGTCCTGGGCCTGCTCGACGCGGTACGGGACGCGGTGGATCTGCACGACCTGCGAGTCGGTGTCGTAGATCGCGAACGAGGCGAGCGGGTTGCCGTCCCGGGGCTGGCCGATGGAGCCGGGGTTGATGAGGTAGCGGACGCCCCGCTCGAGCTTGAAGCGGAAGGAGGGCGCCACGGTCAACACCGTGGTGATCGCGTCGGGCGTGAGCCCGAAGATGACGGGGAAGTGCGAGTGCCCGAAGAAGCAGACGTCGTACTCCGTCTGCCGGAAGATGTTGAGGGCCTCGATCTCCCCGAAGATGTAGGCGTCCTCGTCGATGGGAGTGCCGTGGGCGATCGCGAACGCGTCGTCCACGACGACGGGGCCGCGGGGCAGCCCGCGCAGCCAGGCGAGGTTCCCGCGCGTCAGCTTGCGCCGGGTCCACATCGCCGCCTCGAGGGCGATGCGATTGAAGAGCTCGCCGTTCTCGATGCCGGAGCACACCTTGTCGTGGTTGCCGCGGATCGCGTGCAGGGGCCGAAGCTGGCGCAGCAGGTCGACGGTCTGGTTCGGGTTCGCGCCGTAGCCGACCAGGTCGCCCAGGAACACCGCCTTGTCCCAGGGCTTGCGCCGCACGTGCGAGAGGACCGCCCGGAAGGCCTCCTTGTTCGAATGGATGTCCGAAAGGATCAGGTACTTCATCGGCCCTCGGTCTCCCGCGCCCCGGAGGGTGGGAAGACGGTCAGTCTCACCCGTCGTGCCACCTCTTCCGGCCCGGCCGTCGCGTCCACGTGGCAATCAGCCAGGCGGTACGAGGGCTCGCGTGCGGCGAAGAGACGCGCGATTGTCTCACGATTCGCCGCGAGGGGGCGACTGCCGTCGAGGCGCACGCGTCCCATGAGCACGGGCAGCGGAGCCCACAACCACACGGAGACCGAGCCGCGGCGGAGGGCCTCCCGCGTGGCCTCGAAGGCGAACGCGCCGCCGCCCGCGGCGATCACGCAGCGCTCGAGCAGGCGAGCCTCCTCCGCCACCTGCCGTTCCTGCTCCCGGAAGAACTCCTCGCCTTCGTCTGCGAAGATCTCGGGGATTCTCTTCCCGCAGCGCTGCTCGACGCGGCGGTCCATGTCGAGGAAGCTGAAGCCCAGCTCCCGGGCCAGGAGCCGGCCCACCGTGGTCTTGCCGGCGCCCATGAAGCCGACGAGGACCAGCCGCTGCGGCGGCGCATAAGCCTCAGCCACGGCCGGCCTCGAGGAGCTGCCAGAACTCCGGGAAGGAAACGGACGCGCATTCCGCGTCCTCGATCTCGCAGTCGCCGTCCGCGCCCAGCGCCGCCACGGCGAGAGCCATCGCGATGCGATGGTCGTCGAAGGAGCGCACGCGCGCGCCCCGAAGGGGAGGGCCGCCCTCGATCTCCAGGCCGTCCTCCCGCTCTTCGATCCGCGCCCCCATGTGGCCGAGGCCCTCGACGAGCGCGGCGATGCGGTCGCTCTCCTTCACGCGCAGCTCGCGCGCGCCCGAGACGGCGAAGCGCCCCTCGGCTCGGGCCGCGGCGACCGCGAGGGCCGGAACCTCGTCGATCAGGGACGGAACGAGCGCCGGCGGAACCTCGACGCCGCGCAGTCGCGAGCTGCGAGCCACGATCCGCCCCACCGGCTCGGGTTCGCGCGCTTGGACGACGGCATCGATCTCGCCGCCCATCTGGCGCAGCACCTCGAGGAAGGCCGTGCGGCCGGGGTTGAGCAGCACGCCGTCCAGCTCCACTTCCGAGCCCGGGAGAGTCAGCGCGGCCACGATCAGGAAGGCCGCGCTCGAGACGTCGCCGGGTACGGTCGTTTGCACGGAACGCAGACGCGCGCCGCCCCGTAGGGAGGTCCGTAGGCCGTCCCTTTCAAGGGCCGCCCCGAACAGGGGCAGAAGACGCTCGGTGTGGTCCCGGCTCGGCTCGGGCTCGCGCACCGTCGTCACCCCCTCCGCCTGGAGGCCGGCCAGGAGGATGGCCGTCTTGACCTGCGCGCTGGCGACCTCGAGCTCCCAGCTCACGCCGCGCAGGGGCCGTCCGCGAAGCGTGAGGGGCGGACGGCCGTCCGTGGTCTCGATCTCGGCTCCCATGGCCCGCAGCGGGGCCGCGACGCGTTCGACCGGCCGTCGCCGCAGGGAGGCGTCGCCCGTCAGGGTGGTCGTGAAGGGCCGGCCGGCCAGGGCCCCGGCCAGCATGCGCAGCGTCGAGCCCGAGTTGCCGGCGTCGAGGCGGCGGTTCGGAGCACGCAGCCGTTCCGGGCCGGCGCCCTTCACGACCACCGTGTGCCCGGAGCGCTCGATCCCCACGTCCAGGCCCTCGAGGCAGCGCAGCGTCGAGGCACAATCGGCGGCCGAGGAGAAGTTGGCGATCCGGGTGTCGCCGACTGCGAGCGCCCCGAGGATCGCGAGCCTGTGCGAGATCGACTTGTCCCCGGGGAGGGTGAAGCGGCCGCGGAAGCTTCGGGCGGGGCGGACTTTCACGACGGCGCCGGATCGTAGCACGCCCGCAAGTCACAGAGGGGCCGCGGCTTGACCCGTCCTGGAGGCCGTGCTAGCTTGCCCGGACCTTCCCCCATGAAAACGAAGGACTCGCGCGTCGTAAGACTGGAGATCGCGAGCCGCTTCGAGATGCTGGACATGGTGCAGACGGTCCTGGCCCAGGTGGCGGGCATGCAGGGCTTCGACGACGACGCCGTCCATTACATGAGCGTGGCAGTGCGCGAGTCGGTGGTGAACGCGATCAAGCACGGCAACCACCGCGACGAGTCGAAGCGCGTGGGCGTGGAGTTCAAGCTCCACCCGAAGGCGCTCGAGGTGGAGGTGCGCGACGAGGGCAACGGCTTCGATCCGTCGGTCGTGGCCAACCCGGTCGCCCCGGAAAACCTGCTCAAGGCCGACGGCCGCGGCATCTTCTTCATGCGGTCGTTCATGGACGAGGTGTCGTACGCCTTCCCCCGCGGGGGTGGCACCGTCGTCCGGATGGTGAAACGGCTCGGCTAGGCCAGGGTCTCGCCCCGCTTGTAGACCGGCAGCAGGAACGTCTCCTCGAAGTCGATGCCCGGCGTCTCGGCCTTCGCCAGGAGCTCCCAGTAGGTCGGCGGATCGCTCGAGAGCCGCGTCGCCGGCCCGTCCCGTGGGAGATCGAAGCTCACCCGTGTCTCGCCGGGCGCCGTCGCGAGGTCGACGGCATGCCGCGCCTCGTGGTGGGCGTATGCGACGACGACGTTCGACGTGCGGTTGCCGCTGCGGCGCGCCTCGTGGCGTTCCTCGACGCATCGCAGGGTCAGCTCAAGCGTACCCTTCACCAGAGAGCGCGCGGGCACGAGGCGGGCGGTCAGGCGCTCGCCGACGAAGAGCGGAAAGGCGTCGAGCTCCAGCCGGGCCCGGCCCCAGCGGGCCCGCCTGGCCTGCTCGTACGCGAGACCGGCAAGGAGCACGATCGGCCCCAGGTCGACGAGCCCGACCACGGCCTGGAGCGGCAGAGACGCGTCCCCGGAGGCGAACGCCCACCAGTTGAACGGAGCGAGGAAGAGGCACGACACCGCGATGCAGCCCAACCCGTGGAGGATCCCGCCCCGGCGGTCGGCGTCGAGGCTCGGCCCGGACCAGGCGTGGTCGGCGAGCCAGGGCTCCCCCGGGTTCTCGGCGAGAAGACGCTTTCGCCGCCGCCGCGCCGCGATCCCGCGAGCTCCCTGCGTGACGAACAGCCCTCCGGCGCCGGCGAAGACGAGGCACAGCCCGGCGGCGGCCAGCAGGCCCTTCTCCTGGGGCATCTCGGCGTAGCGGTTCGACACGAGGGCGAGCATGCCGAGGCCGACGGCCAGGAAGAGCGATCCGAACACCATCGCCCCGCAGCCGCTCGCGGCGACGACCGAGCGCGTGGTGTGGTTGGGAATCTCTCGCGGCTCGCTCATCGCCTGCTCACCCGGAGCAGCGCATTCTGGCGCGCTCCTTCAGTGAGAGGGACGCTCTGCAGACCCGGGGCGCCCTCGATCGCGCGCCGCTCGGACGGTCCGCACAGGACGAGCGCCGGCCCGTGCGCGACCGCGCCGGTCACGTCCTCGAGCCCAGCGATCTCGCGGACGCGGCCGTCGTTGTAGAAGTAGCCGGCCATCCAGGCGGTCCTCCACGCCCCCCACGCCAGCACCTCGCGGCCGCGCGCCGGCAGGAAGAACCGGCGGCCGGACTCGTGGCGCTCGAGGAGTGTCGGTGCCACGAGGCTCGCAAGCAGCAGCAGTCCCACGGCTCCGACGCGCAGGAGATTCGGCGCCGTCGCCGGGCTTTGGTCCCAGGCACGGGACGCGAGGAGGACGCTCACGAGAACCCATGCGGCGACGGGCAGCAGGTGGGTCCAGAGCGGCTCGCGCTCGCGCAGCAGCGCGGGCGCGGCCGCGACCAGCGCGCCGAGGCCGAGGCCCACGAGGGCGACGGCCCTCGGACCGGCCCAGAAGGGCAGCGCGCCGGCGCCTCCAGCGGTGATCGTCGCGAGCGCACGGCCGATCAGCAAGGCCAGCGGGGGCAGGCAGGGAAGGATGTAGCCGGGAAGCTTCGAGCCGGCGGCCGAGAAGAACAGGAACGGCAGGAGCAGCCAGAGGACGACGAACATCTCGACCCTCGAACGCCGGGGAGCCGCGCACGCGGCCGCGGGCAGCACGAGGCCCGACCACGGGAAGATGAGCCCGAACAACACCGGCACGTAGTAGTGGATGCCGCCGGGGTGGCGGTGGACCGTCGACGTGAAGCGCTGGAGGTTGTGGTCCAGCAGGAACACGTCCACGAACGCCTGGCCCTGGCTGGCGTAGACGGCCAGGTACCAGGGAGCCGCCACCAGCAGGAACAGGACGATGCCGACGGGCGAGAGCGCTCGCGCGACGAGGCGGACGTCGCGCGTGAAGAGCGCGAAGCCGACCACGACGAGGGCGGGAAGGAGAAAGCCCAGGGGACCCTTCGCGAGGGTCGCGAGGCCCATGAAGACGTAGGCCCCCGGGACGGCGAAGCGACCCGCCACGCCGAGCAGCCCGAGGGCCAGGAGGCCGATCGCGGCAGTCGCGAAGGCGGCGACGAGCATGTCCATGGTTGCCGCCCTGCCGTAAGCGAAGACGAGCGGCGCCGTGGCCAGGACGAAGCCGGCATGCAATCCGGCCGAAGTACCCAGGAGCCGCGCGCCGATCAGGGCGGTGGTCAGGACCATGAGCAGCGCCGCGAGCACCGCTGGCAGCCGCGCCGCGGCCTCGGTCTCGCCGAGCCAGCGGAATGCGGCGCCGGCGAGCCAGTAGTAGAGGGCGGGCTTCTCGAGCCAGGGCCGACCCTGCAGGGTCGGCGTGACCCACTCGCCGGCGCGCTGCATCTCGACCGCGACGCGGACGTAACGCGGCTCGTCGGGGCCCAGGAGCGGCACGTCGCCGAGGCGGAACAGGAGGAGCGCGGCGGCCAGGACGAGCAGCAGGAGCGCGCCGCGCGCCGGGAGCGCCTCGCCAGCCGGCCGCTCCATCAGCGCCAGAAGCCGGCGCGGACGGCGCGGGCGAGGCGCGCCAGCTCGATCGCCCGGCGCAGGTGGCTCCTGTCGGTGTCGGCCACGCGGCCTCCCGTTTCCGGCACGTTGGCCCGCATCCTACAATCGCGCGGTGAGCTGGCGCTATGTGGCGACCGCCGCCGAGGCCGTGCTGCGGGCCGGCGCGCTGCAACGCGCGAAGTACGGGCAGGAGATCGAGATCGCCAAGAAGGGCGAGATCGACCTCGTCACCGAGGTGGACCGCGTCTCGGAGGCGGCCATCCTCGCCGCGATCCGGGAGCGCTTCGCCGACCACGACATCGTGACCGAGGAGACGGCGATCGAGCGCACCGGGTCGCGCTTCGTATGGTTCGTCGACCCCTTGGACGGCACCACCAACTTCGCCCACGGCTACCCCTTCTTCTGCGCGTCCGTCGCGCTGGCCGTGGACGGCGAGCTCGTGGCGGGCGCCGTCTTCGACCCCATCAAGCAGGAGCTGTTCACGGCCGAGCGGGGCGGCGGCGCCCACCTCAACGGACGGCGCTTGAGGACCTCCTCCGCCGACCGCCTGCTCGAGAGCCTGCTCGTGACCGGGTTCCCCTACGACTTTCGCCTGGACCTCCAGCAGAGCCTGCGTCTCTTCAACCGCTTCATGGCCCACGCTCGCGCGATCCGCCGCGACGGCGCCGCAGCCCTCGACCTCGCCTACATAGCGGCGGGGCGCGTCGACGGTTTCTGGGAGGAGCGGCTCAAGCCCTGGGACGTCATGGCGGGCGCCTTGATGGTCGAGGAGGCGGGCGGGCGCGCGACGCGCTTCGACGGCTCTCCCCTGCGCCTGCGGGCCGACGAGACGCTCGCTTCGAACGGACCGCTCCACGACGCGATGCTCGCCGTGTTCCGGGCGGATCGCGAGACTCTAGTCCGAGCATGAGCGTGCCGGCGTAGCCCAACTGGCAGAGGCAGCCGACTTAAAATCGGCAAAGTCTGGGTCCGAATCCCAGCGCCGGCACCAAGCCGCAGCAGGTTGGAGCTTAGCGTGGTGGTGCGGCCGACTCATCGAACCGCAGCCGCCCGACGTAGATCTCGGGGTCGCCGGGCAGGCGGTGGTCGGACCACGCCGGGTAGACCCACCCCGAGGCGACCGCCAGGCCCTGGTAGTCTCCGAATTGAAACGTCGAGCTGCGAGCGTCGCTCGGAGCACTCGATGCCCGGATCGGGGCGTCCCATGCGAGGCCGCCGTCGGCGGATCGACTGACGAACACCTCAGTGGTGGCCCGGCTCGGATCGAGACGGGTGTCCTTGTAGGCGATGTACAGGACGCCGTCTGAGGGATCGACCCGCGCCCACTGGAAGTACCGGTCGCTGCCGGGATGGCGATCGGGAAGTGCCTCTGGCGCCGACCAGGTCCGGCCGCCGTCGACGGATCGCGAAAAGAACACGTCCGTGTGGCACGGCGCCTGCGGGTCGCAGCCGTTCCCGCAGCGGCCGATGTCGGATCCCTCGTCGTAGTCGGCCCAGGTGACGAACACCGCTCCCCGCGCGGGCCCCGGTGATCGGTCGACGGCGATCGACGCGTGCACGAGCGAGGTCCGGCGGCAGTGGGAGGGCTGGGACGTGTACCACTGCGCTCGGACCCGGGCGACCGCAACCGGCGGCGCGAAGCTGGCGCCGCCGTCCGTCGAACGAAGCACCTTCAGGGCATGCCCCGGCCCATCGTTCGCCGCCAAGTACAGGGTACCGTCCGCGGAAACGGCCAGGTCGAGGCCGCTCACCGTCGCCACGTCCGCGAGCCTGGGCCGCGTGAAGCTCCGGCCCCCGTCGGGCGAGTACGAGAGGAAGCTCCCGCCTCCTGGCCATTTCCAGGCGACGTAGACGCGGTCCCGGAAGGCGCTCGCGGGCTCGTCGTCCACGGCCAACGCGACCTTGTCGTCGCGGTCCGTCGCCTTGCTGATCCGCAGCGCCGGCTCCCAGGTGAAGCCTCCGTCAGCCGAGCGAGCCACCTCGATTCCGAGGGGTGTGTTGGCAGGGCCGACCGGGATGTTGGCGAGGAACGCGACGCCGCGGGAGTCGAACGCCACCATGGGGTCTGCGTGCAGCGTCGCGCCAGGGGCCATCGGCAGAAGCGCGCGCCTCCAGGTGTCGCCGCCGTCCTCGGAAGCCATCGTCAACAGCGGGCCGGCTTCGACGTTCATCGCCGCCGCGGCCAGTCGCCTCGGGTCCATCCTGTCGACCGCGATGGAGACTTCGCCCTGGCTTCCCGGATGTGCGCTGGCGTTCCGATCGCCCAGGTTCGTGTAGTCCGCCTGGCCGCGCAGCGGCGACGGGATCGCGACGAGGATGACCACGGCAGCCAGCGAAGCCAATTCGCTGGTCGTTCCCATCGCGCCACCTCTCAGCGTCGCCATCCGATCGAGAACGACAGCAGCCGCGAGTGGATCTCCTGTTGGTTGGTCGAGTCGAGGTTGGTCAACCCCCACGCAAGGCTCCCGTCGAGGAAGAGCTGCGACGTCCCGGCGCGCCTTCCGACTCTGAAGCCGGCCACCCATTTCAGGTCCGCTTCGCGGAATTGATCCGTCACGTCCTGATCCACGTCGCGAAAGCTGCGGCGTGCACGCAGCCGCAGCCCCGTCTGCGGGCCGGTGAAGAGCTCGCGGGTCCACCGCCCCGTGGCGGAGCCAAGGCCGCGCATGGCGACGAGACCCAGCTCGAGGAAGTCGACACGCACAGGCGTATCCGTCGGGAAAGCGCTCGAGGCAAACGCCCGCTGGCCGTAGTACGCGCGGGTTTCCGCGCCCCAGGCGGCCCCATGCCACGAAACGAGCGCGCCTGCGAGGGGCTTCCACGAGCCATCGGAGCCGAAGTCCTGTCCTTCGTCGTCGACGGCGGGGCTGTCGTGCTGGAGGCCGATCAGCGCGCCGTATCCGAAGCTGTCGGCGGCGCACGGAGGCGCCGCGGTCATCGCCAAGGCCGCGATCGCGGGTGGTGCCGCGAGCAGGTGCAGCAGCGTGACGAGGAGCCCGCGGGGCATCCGTGACGGCCGAGCATGTCGTTCGTTCATGCGCTACCCGCCCGCCTATCGGCCCTGATCCGCGAGCGGAGGGGCGCCCCGGCTGGGTCGCGCCGCGTCGAGGGCTCTTCGAGATGCCTGCTCGGCGTCCTCCAGCTCTCGCACAGCCTGCTCCAGCCCGGCCACGGCCTCGGCGAGCGGCATGGTGAGCGGTGGCAGATGCTTCATCCACGCCATGAGCGAGGGCGACACCGTGGCCAGCTCCCGCAATTGCGTCGCCGCGGCAGCGTAGGACCTGTCCCGAGGCAGGGCCGCCAGGGCCTCGCGCAGCACGCTTCGCACGGCGGCCATGCGCTCGACCGCATCCTCGAGGCTGGTGCGCATGCCCTCGTCCACCGTCCCCTGCTCGCTGCGACCGTCGCCACGGGCTTGCAGCGCCTCCAGCAGGCGATGCGCCACCGCGGGCAAGGGCGTGACCTCCCGGACCACGGAGGCGAGTGTCTCCGCCAAGGCCGGGGAGACCCGCGCGAACTCACGGAGCGGCCCGACGAGCGGCTCGTAGTCCTCGGGACGCGGCAGCTTCATCAGCGAGTCGGTCCAGCTCTGATGTGTCGCCACCAGCGTGTCGGCGGCCTCCGAGAGGCTTAGGGCGATCGAGTCCACGCGCTCCACGGCCAGACGGACCGACTCGAGGCTCGCGAGCAGACCCGGCGCCGTCTCGGCGAACGCGTAGAGGTGATCGGCCAGCGGCTGGAAGTCCTCGGCCCGCGGGATCTCGTCGAGCCGCGCACGCGCGATGCTCTCCGACTGTGAAGCTACGTCACGCCGGAGCGCGGCGATCTGCTCGGTCAACATCGCCACGGCGGACACGAGGTCGGAGGAGGGCGGCGGCCCGCCCCGCTTCGTCGCCAGCGAACCCTTCCCGCCAGCCCGCGACGTCGCCTTCTTGCGGCCTCTCATCCCCGGGATCTTTGCACGTCCCGGAGCCCGCCGGGGGCCGAAGCTCGGGACGCGGCGTGACGATGGGGCCGGCCCCGCCCGCCGACCTCCCCTCGCTCGAGGCGCTGCTGCGCGAGGCCGAGCACCTTGTGCGCGCCCCCGTTTCACCGCAGGATGCGCGGGTGGACCTGGACGATCCACGCATCGTCTCCGTCTTCGACGATCTGCCGCTCTGGTCGGCGCCGTTCGCCCTGCGGCTCCTGGAGCGGGTGCGACTGCGGCCGCGGATGTGCGTTCTCGACCTCGGGTGCGGGGCTGGCTTCCCGTTGGTGGAGCTGGCCGAACGCCTGGGCCCCACCTGCTGCGCGGTCGGCGTGGATCCCTGGCTTTCCGGCCTGCGCCGGGCCCGTGGGAAGGCGGTGTGGCGCGAGGTTGCCCAGGCACACCTCGTATGCGGCGTCGGGGAGGCGCTGCCCCTGGCCGACGCGTCGGTGGACCTGGTGGTGTCGAACAACGGCCTCAACAACGTGCGCGACGTGTCCGTAACGCTCGCCGAGGTCCGTCGCGTCACCCGGCCCGGGGCGCAGCTCGTCGCCACGATGAACCTGCCGGAGACGATGGCGGCCTTCTACGCCGCGTTCGAGGCCACGCTGGTCGAGCTGGGCCAGCCGGAGCGGATCGAGACGCTGCGCCGCCACGTCCACGAGAAGCGTAAACCCGTCGCGTTGACGCGGGCGAGCCTCGCCGCAGCCGGATTCGCCGTCGAGAGCGAGACGTTCGACGCGTTCGACTGGCGGTTCCTGGACGCTCGCGCGCTCTTCGCCCACTCGTTCATCCGGCTCGGCTTCCTGGAGCCCTGGCAGGCGGTGGTTCCCGAGCAGGACCGCGCGGGCGCCTTCGCCCTGCTCGGTGCTCGCCTCGACCGCCTCGCCGCCGAGCGCGGCGAGCTCCGGCTCGGCATCCCCTTCGTCTGCTTCGACTGCCGACGCCTCTGAATCGGAGACCGGGTCGTCATGGATCCGCGGATCTGGACGTACACTCACCGAACGATGCGTCTCGTGGCCCTCGTCGGCCTCCTCGCCTCGCCGCTCGTCCTCGCTCAGAGCGCGGCGCAAGCCGATGCGCTCGACGCGAGGGTGCGAGCGTTCCTCGAGCGCGCTCGGGGCGAGTGGCGGGACCTGAACGTCCCCTACGAGGACGGACAGGCGCTCCACGACCTCATCGTTGCCAGGCGCTTCACGCGCGGCCTCGAGATCGGCACGTCCACCGGGCACTCGGCGATCTGGATCGCTCGGGCAATGGCCAAGACGGGCGGCAAGCTCGTGACGATCGAGATCGACGAGCGCCGCCATGGCAGCGCGCTGAGGAATTTCCAGGAGGCCGGCGTGGCGGCGTACGTGGACGCCCGCCTCGCCGACGCCCACCGGCTCGTGAAGGAGCTCGAGGGGCCGTTCGACTTCGTGTTCTCCGACGCTGACAAGGACTGGTACACCCAGTACTTCAAGGACCTCGAGACGAAGATGGCCGTGGGCGGCTGCTTCACCGCCCACAACGTGCTCGACGCATTCGCGGGCGTGGAGGCCTTCCTTGCCTACGTTCGGAGTCGACCCGATTTTGCGACCACGATCGAGCGCGCCAGCAGGGCGGGAATCTCCGTGAGCTGCAGGACCCGCTGATGTTCCTGGGAGTGCCCGTCGCGCTCTTCGCCCGCGCGGCGCGGTATCCTCTTGGTTGATGAGCGAGAGGCGGGTGACGCGCAGCGAAGCGGAGGCCCTCCTCCACGAGTTCACGCAGTCGGACGCGCTCCGGAAGCACGGGCGCGCCGTGGAGGAGGCCATGCGCGCCTATGCGCGCTGGTACGGCGTCACGGACCCGGCCCAGATCGAGGCCTGGGGCATCGTGGGCCTGCTCCACGACTTCGACTACGAGCAGAACCCGACCGAGGACACCCACCTGCACGTCGGCGGCCGCATCCTCCGCGAGCGGGGGTATCCGGAGGAAATCGTGCTGGCGATCTGCTCCCACGCCGACTACATGGGCATCCCGCGGGATACACCGCTGCGCAAGGCGATCTACGCCTGCGACGAGCTGGTGGGGTTCATCGGCGCGTGCGTCAAGGTCCGGCCCTCGAAGCAGATCGCCGACCTGCCGGTGGAATCCGTGGTGAAGAAGCTCAAGGACAAGGCCTTCGCGCGCTCGGTGGACCGCGCGTGCGTCTACGGCGGCGCCCAGGCGGTGGGCCGGCCCCTGGACGAGCACGTCGGCTTCCTGATCGAGGCGCTGAAGCCGATCGCCGACGAGATCGGCCTCTAGCATGACGCCTGCGCCATTCTCGCGACGCCTCTCGAGGAGCGTGACCATGAAGACCCTGCTGTTCGCATCGCTCGCAGGCCTCTGCGGCTTCGCCCTGGCCGCGCCGCCGCGCTGGACGCCGGAGAAGTCCGACAAGGAGCCCGGGCGCGCCCGGATCTCCGTCTACCGGATGGCGCCCGGCAAGCAGCTCGACTACTTGCGCTGGCAGGCGGCCCAGGACGAGGTCGCCAAGGGCGCCGGGGTCGCGCCGCCCCAGGTCTACGTCCACGTCGAGGGAGACGACTGGGACTACCTCGTGATCTTCCCGGTGACGACGCAGGAGCAAGACAAGAAGATGGACGAGATCGCGCGTGCCAAGGGGCTCAAGACGGGCTTCCCGGCCTCCCTGGAGTTCCGCCAGCTCCTCTCGTCCCACACGGACACGCTCGCCGCCGGACCAACCACCGCCGCCGAGCTCGTGGCGGCCGCCGGGAAGTAGCGGATTCCCGCGGGCTCGAGTCGTCGAGCAGGCACGTGGGAAAGAATGGTCCGGCAATCATGTCCAGGCGTGCCCTGTCCCGGATCCTGATCGTCCTCGGCGCCGCCGCGGTCCTGGCGCTGCTGCGCCTTACCGTCTTCGCCCCGCAACCGGTGCCGGTGCGCGTCGTGACCGCCGAGATGGGCCGCGTCGAGGAGACCGTCACCAACTCCCGCGCGGGGACCGTCAAGGCTCGCCGCCGGGCCAAGCTCGCGCCCGAGACCGGAGGCCGCGTGCTCGAGCTGCCGCGACGCCGGGGCGCCCGCGTGCACAGGGGCGACCTGCTGCTGCGGGTGGACGACGCCCTCCAGCAGGCGCAGCTCCGCTTGACCGCGGACGAGGCGCAGGCCGCGCTGGCCCAGCGCGATCAGGCGTGCCTGGCCGCGGACCGCGCCGCGCGCGAGCGGGACCGCATGCGCTCGCTCGCCAACCAGGGCATCGTCTCGACGGACCTGATCGACGACGTCGACAGCCAGGCGCGAACGGCCGAGGCCTCGTGCCGCGCGGCGCGCGCGACGGCGGAGCGGGCCGACTCCGCGGTGGCTCTTGCCCGGGCGCAGCTCGCCAAGACCGTGCTGCGCGCGCCCTTCGACGGCGTCGTGGCCGACACTTTCATCGAGGTCGGCGAATGGACCTCGCCCTCGCCCCCGGCGCTGCCGATCCCGCCCGTCCTCGATCTCATCGACACGCGCTCGATCTACGTGAGCGCGCCGATGGACGAGGTGGACTCGGGGCGGATCCGGCAGGGCCAGAGCGCGCGGGTGAGCGTCGACTCGCAGCCCGGCAAGCATTTCGCGGCCCGGGTCGTCGAGGTCGCGCCCTACGTGACGGACCGCCTCGAGCAGACCCGCACGATCGACATCGCGATCGAGCTCGACGACCACTCGGTGGCGGCGGGGCTGCTGCCCGGCACCTCGGCGGACG
>DASSJI010000076.1:0-6302 GCA_035691285.1 Vicinamibacteria bacterium
TCCGCCTGCCTGTCCGCCGAGAGCCAGACCTCGCGCCCATCGGATGACCAGGCAACGCTGTCGATGCGACCCCAGGGGCTCGACGTCAGTACGTGGGCCCCCGAGGCGTCAACGACGCGCAGGAGGGCGTCCGAGTAGCCCCTCAACTGTTCCACGAGGGCAACGTAGGCCGCGTCGTACGAGACGCGCACCTGGCTGATCCGACTCGGGGTCTCGTAAAGGACCCGCCCCGGCGGAAACTCGAGGCGCTGGCGCCCGCCCCTCTCGCGGACGAGCGCGAACTCCCCATTTCGCGCCCAATCGGCGGCCAGGACGTCGCGGGCCACCTCGCGCGGCGCGCCGCCGCCCACGGGAACGCGGACGAGTGTCGAGCTGGCGGTGTCCCTCGCGATGAGCGCCACCTCACCGGCCGCGGTGCCGACCACGTCTCCGCCTGGCTCGAGGACACGTGGCTCGGGGCTGTCGAGCGAGGCCGCGTAGGCCATCCAGTTATCCCCCCCCTGCGCGTTGTAGTAGAAGCTCTGGCCGTCGGGAGCGAACCGGGCGTTCCAGACCGCTCCTCGCCGGAACGTCAGGGGTCGGAAGCTCGGCAAGGGCGGCGTCGCCGTGCGGCGACCGAGGACGAAGGCGCCCCCGCCCGTCGCGAGCCACGCGACAACGAGTGCGAGCCCGGCCGTGAGCACGCGGCGTCGCCGCTCCGGCGCGACGGGCCGCAGCTCGCTGCTCGTCTCCGAAACCGCCTGGAGGTCGAAAGCCAGGTCGCGCGCCGAGGCGAACCGCTCGTCCGGGTTCTTCTCCAGGCAGTGGCGCACGATCCGTTCGACTGCCGGCGGCAGCAGCGTGTTGGTAGCCGTGAGGTCAGGCGGCTCCTCCTTCAGGATCGCGTTCAGCGTCTCGACCGACGTGTCCCGGGCGAAGGCGCGCCGGCCCGACAGCATCTCGTAGAGGATCGCGCCGAGAGCGAAGATATCGGAGCGGTGGTCCACGCTCCGCCCGCGGACCTGCTCAGGCGACATGTAGCCGACGGTGCCGAGGACGGTCCCGGGGTCGGTCCCGCGCGTGGCCGTCTGGACCTCGCTGTCCTGTCGCGGCCCCAGCGGCCCCAGCTCCGGATACGTGAGCTTGGCCAGGCCGAAGTCGAGAATCTTGGCCTGGCCGTCCTTCGTGACGAAGACGTTCTCGGGCTTCAGGTCGCGGTGAACGATGCCCTTCTCGTGGGCTGCGGCGAGGCCGCGGGCGATCTGCACGCCGAACTCGATGGACTTCCGGACGTGGAGGGCGGCGGCGCCGAGCCTTTCCCGGAGCGTTTGGCCCTCGAGCAGCTCCGTGACCACGTACGGCGCGTGACCGTGGTTGCCCACATCGTAAAGCACGAGGATGTTGGGATGGTTGAGCTGGCCGGCGGCACGCGCCTCCTGCTCGAACCGACGCAGGCGATCCGCATCCTGTGAGAGCCCGGGCGGGAGAATCTTGACGGCTACGTCGCGGCCGATGCGCGTGTCGCGCGCGCGGTACACCTCTCCCATCCCGCCTGCGCCGAGCGGCGAGACGACCTCGTACGGACCCAGCCGAACGCCCGGCTCGAGACCCATGCGCCCTGGAAAGGCTCAGGCGGAGTATAGCCGCGCTACGGCCGGATCAGCGCCTTCAGCGCACTCGGCGCGAGTGAGTCCGGGAGCGTATGCGGGCCACTGCGCTGGCCCGCCGCGCCGGCGCGAGGCGCCGCTTCGTTGCCCTCCCGTTGCTCAGCAGCCGGTCGAGAAGCGCCTCGGAGCGAACGCGCACCAGCTCGCGAATCGTGCGGCGGAAGGTGGAGTCAGCGAGGGCCTCGCGGGCGATCTCCTCGGCGAGGCGGTCGACGGCGACGCTGACGGTGCCCACGAGGGCGTGCCCCACCCGCTCCTCGACGATTCGTTCGAGCATGCTGCGGCGCGCCATATGGGGGAGCTTACCATTGGCGCGGCAGGCCCCGACCCTCTTGCGCCCGGATCAGCGCCTTCACGACGCGCAGGCCTTTCATGTCCTCGAGGGCCCGACCTGCTTCCGCAAGGGTGTACTCCCGCGTGATCAGCTCCCGCCAGCGGTAGCGGGCGTTGTGGCGCGCCATCAGCGCCACGGCCCGGTGCAGGTGCGTGTATTCGTACCCCCAGCAGCCGAGCAGGGTGACGTGGCGGCGGTTCAGGTGGCGGTGCGGGTTCAGCGTCGTGTCGCCGGCATCCGTGTACTGGCCGACCACGACGTAGCGGCCGGCGTCGCGCACCATCTCGAGCCCCTCAGGCACGGCGGCCGGATGGCCCGACGCCTCGATGACGACGTCGGCGCCCCGGCCGCGGGTGCGCTCGAGCACCCAACGGATGCGTGAGGCGGGTTCCGTCACGGCCGTCACGTCGAGGACATCCTCGGCGCCGAGACGCCGCGCGGCGTCGAGTCGTGCGGCAGGGGCTCCGACGGCCAGCACGCGCAACGCGCCCGCGAGCGAGGCGAAGACAACGGCGTTGAGCCCTACAGGCCCCGTCCCCTGCACGACGACGGTGTCGCCCAGCGCAATGCCCGCGCGCTCGACAGCGTGGAAGCCCGTCGGCAGGCCGCAGCCGCCGCCCATGAAGTCTTCGGCCTCGAGCCCGTTCGGCAGCGGCAGAACGCGGACGCCGGGCAAGAGCTCGATCCGCTCGGCCCATCCGCCGAGCAGGCCGTCCGCGGCGCTGGTCGTGATCCCGTAGACGCGCCGGTGCGGGCAGCGCGTGGCGGCCCTGGCCACGAGGCACTGCCAGCACGACCCGCACGCGCCGAAGACGTCGTAGAAGGTGACGAGGCGCCCCGGCTCGATCGCCTCGCCGTCCACGTCGCGCAGCGGCCCGTTCGTCTCGAGGACGCGTCCGACGCTGACGTGGCCCGGGATGATCGGCCAGGGCACGCCGGCCAGACGGCCGTGGAAGAGGTGGACGTCGGTGCCGCAGACCTCGCTGGCGACCGTCTCGAGCACGGCGCCGCCCGGCGAGGGACGTGGCTCGCGCAACGACCACAGCTCCGGGGCTCGCCTCGGACCGGACAGCACGACGGCTCGGACATCCGTTCCGTCAACAACGCTATTCAGGCTGGATCTCCTTGAGCTCCTGCCAGCCGAGGGCGCTGCCCAGCGCGCGTTTCAGCTCGCCCACGCGGCTCGCGCCCACGAAGCCGATCCGCGCCGAGAGCCGCGCCCTGGGCACGACGTGAAGGTTGTCGAAGTTGGCGACGGAGCGGCGCGGCAGGCCCTCGGCTCGTCCCAGGGGCACCTCGACGGGGATGTTCCTGACGACGGTCGTGACCTCCACGACGATCACTCGCGTGAGGTAGCCAAACGCCGCATCACGGGACAGCAGCAGGACGGGGCGACGTCCGATCGGGCCGGGAAGATCCGCCCACCAGATCTCGTATTGCCTCACGCCCGCTTCCTCGTGGGTCGTCGGCGCCCTCGCGGCGCCTCCCAGGCGGCGGCCTCGAAGTACGCCGGCTCCATGCCGTCCGGCTGCCTTCGGTACGCCTCGGCCATCCGGCGCTCCTCCTCGGCGTCGAGCGCCCGGCGCAGGGCGGCGCGGATGAAGGCGGACCGCTGGCGCGCGCGGCCCGGCGCGACGCGCTCCAGCTCTGCCAGGGTCGCCTCAGGCAGCTCGACTATGATCTGCTTCATATGGACAAGTATATGCAGAATATGGAGACTACGCCGGCGGAAGCGCCGCGAGGGCCGCCTCGGCCGGGAACGAGACGCCCTTCAGGAGCGTGACCGGCGGAGGAGGAGTGCCGCCGGTGAGCGCGCGGACCAGGAGCTCCACCGCCGGCCCGGAGGAGCGTGCCAGCGCCACCGTCGCGCGGAGCCTTCCCTCCTTCACGAGGCGCTGGCCGAGCTGCGGCGTCCCGTCACAACCCGTGACGACCACCTGGGCGAGCTCGGGCCGGGCGAGCTCTCGAGCCATCTCCGCGAAGGCCTCCAGCGTGCCTTGGGCGATCTGGTCGTTCTGGCAGCCGACCAGGTCGATGCGGCCGCCGCCGCGGGCGGCGATGCCGAGCCAGCGGCGCACCGCGTCCCTGGCCTCGGCGGCGGTCCAGCCGCCCTCGAGAAGAACGACCTCGAGGCCCGAGCCCTTGATGGCCTCCTCCATGCCCGCCGTGCGGTCGCGGGCGGCGAGGCTACGCCGGCTGCCCTGGACGTAGAGCACCTTGGCCCCCGGGCGCCGTGCGAGCAGCGCCCGGAACTGCCGGCCTTGGATGCGCCCCGTCTCGAGCTCGTCGGCGCAGACGGTGCACGCGATCGCTCCCGGAGGGGCGGCGGCGCGGAGCGCTTCGACGTCGTCCTCGGTGCGGTTCAGGAAGGCCCACGAGACACCGGCCTTGAGGGCGCTCCGCGCCACGCGGTCGAGGCCGCGGTCGCGCACCGCCAGGACGAGAATCGCGTCGGGCCGCGGCGAGCCGGCGACCACCGCGTCCAGCTCCTTGAGCTGCGACGCGAGGTCGTGGCCACTGAAGCGGACCACGAGCGAGGCGGACGCGCGGCGGGCCGCCTCCTCGGCGTCCTTCTGGAGGAGCTGCTGGAAGTCGTTCGAGGGGTCCACGAGGCAGAGGGCCAGGGATTTCGTCGCCATAGCCGGTCCCTTCAGTCCAGGGCGCGCGCCACCGCAGCCGCGAGCGTCTCGAGGACCATCACGCGGGCGAAGTACTTGTCGTTCGCGGGCACCACGGTCCAGGGCGCCTCGGCCGTCGAGGTCTTCGCGAGCATGTCCTCGACGGCCGCCGCATACTCTTCCCAGCGCGCCCGGTTCCGCCAGTCCTCGGGGGTGAGCTTGTACGAGCGGAACGGGTCGCGCTCGCGGTCCTTGAAGCGCCGGATCTGCTCCTCCTTCGAGATGTGGAGCCAGAACTTGCAGATCACCATCCCGGCGCTTTCCTGGTGCGCCTCGAACTCGTTGATCTCGCGATAGGCCCGCCGCCACTCGGCCTCGGAGCAGAAGCCCTCGACGCGCTCGACGAGCACGCGTCCGTAGTACGAGCGGTCGAAGATGCCCAGGTGGCCCGCGCGGGGCAGCGCGCGCCAGAAGCGCCACAGGTAATGATGGGTCTTCTCCTCGCCACGCGGGGCCGAGAAGGACGACACGGTGTAGCCGCGCGGCTCCAGGGTCTCGGTGATGCGCTTGATGGCGCCGCCTTTTCCCGCCGCGTCCCAGCCCTCGAAGACCGCGAGGGCGGGCACCTGCTTCTCGTACATCTCGAAGTGCAGCTCGCGCAGGCGCACCTGCAGCTCGCCGGCGCGCTTCCAGTACCGCTTCTCCGCGAGACGCGAGCCGAGGTCCACCTGCTCGAGCAGCAGTTCGGCCGGTCCTCCTCGTCGATCGGCAGGCCCGCCTCCCGCGCCGCGGCGCGCACGAGGGTCGCCTCCTCGCGGATGCGGCGCTCGCGCTCGTCCCGTGTCGCGGCCTTCGCCAGGCTGGTGCGGCTGACCTCGGCGGGCGCCTCCCGCCGATGCCGCAGCGCCTCCTCCATGCGCTCGACCAGCGTCCGGAACACCGTCAGCCGGAGGTGGCGGAAGTCGGTGGCGGCGACCACGGTCCACGGCGCGTGGGGCGTGTCGGTCTTCGCGAGCATCTCCTCGATCGCGACCACCCACTCGTCGTAGCGCTCGTTGCGGCGCCAGTCCTCCCTCAGGACCTTCCAGCGCTCGAGGGGGTCCTTCTCCATGCCGCGCAGGCGGCGGCGCTGCTCCTTCTTGGAGATGTGCAGGAAGAACTTGACCAGCACCTGCCCGTCCTCGGCGAGCCAGCGCTCGAGCTCGTTGATCTGCCCGAAGGCGAGCTTCCATTCCTTCTTGCGCGCCAGCTTCTCCAGGCGCTCCACCAGGATCCGGCTGTACCAGGAGTGGTCGAAGAAGGCCATCTGGCCATCCTCGGGCAGCCGCACCTGGTACTTCCACAGGAAGTGGTAGCGCCGCTCGAGCTCCGAGGGCGGCGCGCCGGGGTACTGGCGGAAGCCGCGCGGGTCGAGGCACTGGGTGAGGCGCTGGATCACCGTGCTCTTCCCCGCCGCGTCCCAGCCCTCGAAGAGCACCACCGCGGGCACCTCGGCGTCCCGCAGCTCGTATTGAAGGCGCCGCAGCCGCTCCTGCAGCTCCGGCAGCTCGCGCTTCAGGCGCGAGCGCGGGCACGACGCCCCGAGATCCACCGTCTCGAGCATGGCAGGAGCGGGCGAAGCATAGCAGGCTTTTGGAGTATCATCCGGCCGCGAAAGCGGAGGCCTCCATGCCGTTCTTCGATCTCGATCCTCTCCTCGAGACG
>DASSJI010000077.1:0-11407 GCA_035691285.1 Vicinamibacteria bacterium
CTGATCTTCTTCCCCTCGAAGTAGTCGCGGCCCTCGTACGTGATCGGCACCTCGTAGACCCGGGCTCCGCGCTTGAAGAGCTTGGCCGTGATCTCGGGCTCGATCCCGAAGCGGTCGCTCCGCAGCGGGATGGCCTTGAGCAGGTCCGCCCGAACGGCCTTGAAGCAGGTCTCCATGTCGGTCATGGTCGTGTTGTAGAGCACGTTCGTGACGAGGTTCAGGAACAGGTTGGCGAGGTAGTGGCTGAAGAGGAAGCAGCGGTGGCGCCCGATGAAGCGGCTTCCGAAGACGGCGTCGGCCTTGCCCCGGACGATGAGGTCCAGGAGGTCCGGATACTCCTCGGGGCTGTACTCGAGGTCCGCGTCCTGCACGACGATCACGTCGCCGCGCGCCTCGGCGATGCCGCTCCGCACCGCCGCGCCCTTGCCCCGGTTCCGCTCCTGCTTCAGGAGCCGGAAGCCCTTCTCTGCGGCGAGCCGCTCGAGGATCTCCCGGCTTCCGTCCGTCGAGCAGTCGTCGACGGCGACGAGCTCCTTGCGGACCGGAACCGCGAGCACGCGCTCGACGATCTCCTCCACCGTGGCCCGCTCGTTGAAGACGGGCATCACGACCGTGAGCAGCGGGTCGCGGAGCGGCCCTCGCCCCTTCAACGCCGGCCGATCCCCTCGTAGTGGAAGCCCAGGGCCTTGAGCGGCTCCGGCGAGAAGATGTTGCGGCCGTCGAAGATCGCCGGCACCCGCATCAGCGACCTGATCCGCTCGAAGTCCGGCTCCCGGAACTCGTTCCACTCGGTGACGAGCACCAGGGCGTCCGCGCCCTCCACGGCCTCGTAGCCTCGAGCGCACCAAGTCACGCGCTCGCCGAGCATGGCCTTCGCGTGGCCCATCGCCTTCGGGTCGTACACCCGGACCTGCGCGCCCTTGGCCAGCAGCCCCTCGATGATCGTCAGCGCCGGCGCCTCGCGCATGTCGTCGGTCTTCGGCTTGAAGGCGAGGCCCCACACGGCGATCCGCTTGCCCCGCAGGTCGCCGAGCTTCCTCTCGATCCGGGGGAGCAGGATGCCCTTCTGCGTGGCGTTCGCCCGCTCGACGGCGTCCACCACCTCGAGGCGGACGCCATGGTCCTGGGCGGTGCGGACGAGCGCCTTCACGTCCTTGGGGAAGCACGAGCCGCCGTAGCCGATGCCCGCGTAGAGGAACGACGGGCCGATGCGGGCGTCGGTCCCGATGCCCATGCGCACCTGGCGCACGTCGGCTCCGACCCGGTCGCACAGGTTCGCGATCTCGTTCATGAACGAGATGCGCGTGGCGAGCATGGCGTTGGCGGCGTACTTCGTGAGCTCGGCCGAGGCGTGGTCCATGACCAGGATCGGATGTCCCTGCCGGACGAACGGCTCGTACAGCTCTCGCATGACCGCCTCGACTTTCGCGTCGTCGGTGCCGACGACGACCCGGTCGGGCCGCATGAAGTCGTCCACCGCGGCGCCCTCCTTCAGGAACTCGGGGTTCGAGACCACAGCGAAGGAGTTGTTCGAGCGCTCTTTCAGGACGGCCTTGACCTTGGCGGCCGTGCCGACCGGCACCGTGGACTTGAGGACCACGATCTTGGCGCCGTTGGCCGCGTCGGCGATGGCCCGGGCCACGGCCAGCACGTGGGTCAAGTCCGCGGAGCCGTCCTCGTCCTGGGGCGTGCCCACGGCGATGAACAGGATGTCGCTCCTGCGGACGGCATCGGCCAGGTCCGTGGTGAAGTAGAGCCGCTCCTCGCGGACGTTGCGCGGCACCATCTCCTCGAGCCCGGGCTCGTAGATCGGGATCTCACCGCGCTTCAGGGCGTCCACCTTGTCGGGGACGTTGTCCACGCACACCACGGTGTTGCCGTTCTCGGCCAGACACGCGCCCACGACGAGCCCGACATACCCGGTCCCGATCACGCCGATCTTCATCTAAGTCGTTCCCCTGCCGTGCAAAGCGACCGGTGAATGTAGCACATCTGCTATGATTTGCCGCCCGTGAGCCCCCGGAGCTACGGCCTCGACCTCCGACCCGCCCTCAGGCGGCCCACCGGCGTCGGGGCTTACGTGCTGGCCCTCGCACGGCGCCTCCCGGGGCTGGCTCCGGACGATCGTTTCTACCTCTTCTCGGCATCGCTCAAGGACCGCTACCCGCCCACCGAGTGGCCGCCGAACGTGACCCTCGTCGACCGGCCGATCCCGGGCCGGGCCCTGAACTACTCCTGGAACCGGCTCGGCTTCCCCGCTCTCGACCGGCTCGTGGGGGCGCCCCTGGACCTCGTGCATTCGCCGCACCCGCTGATCGTGCCGGGCAAGCGCGCGAAGCACGTGGTGACGATCCACGACCTCTTCTTCCTCAAGCATCCCGAGATGACCGACGCGGAGATCCGTCGCGACTACGCGCCCCTGGTGAAGGACCACGTGCGTCGCGCCGACGGCGTCATCTGCGTCTCTCAGCACACCGCCCACGAGGCGCGCCTGCTCCTCGACATCCCGCCCGAGAAGATCGCCGTCATCCCGAACGGCGTCGACCCCGCGTATCGCGACTCGGTCACGGCCGACGAGGTGGAGGCGACGTTGAAGCGGCGCCGCCTGCCCCGCGGCGCGCTGCTCTACATCGGCAGCGAGGAAAAACGCAAGAACCTGGTGAGCCTCGCGCGAGCGTACATGGGCCTCGGGCAGCGCCGCCGCAACCTGCCGCCCCTGGTCCTCGTCGGGCCCGGCTCCCACTGGGGTCAGGGCGGTTCCATCGCTGGCGGCATCCAGATCCACGCCACCGGCTACCTTGAGACGCGCGAGATCCGCGCCTTGATGGCGGCTTCCAAGGCCCTCGTGCTGCCCTCCCTGGAGGAGGGCTTCGGGCTTCCCGTCGCCGAGGCGATGGCCGCCGGGCTTCCGGTGGTGTGCTCCCAGGGCTCCGCCCTCGAGGAGGTGGCGGGCGGCGCGGCGACCCTCGTGAACCCCCTCGACACGCGCTCCATCGCCGCGGGCATCGAGAGGGTCCTCGACGATCCGAAGCGCGCCGAGGAGCAGCGCCAGCAGGGGCTGGAGCGCAGCCGGCAGTTCGACTGGGACCTCTCGGCGCGCATGACGCTGGCCTTCTACCGGACGGTCATCGGCTCCTGACGCTGCGCATCGGCATCGACGCCCGCGAGCTGCAGGGGAGTCGCCCGACCGGCACCGGGCGCTACCTCCGCAACCTGCTGCGGCGCTGGCGCGAGCGCGATGACCTCGAGCTCGTCGCCTACTTCAACGGGAGCGCCGCCCCCGACCCCGTCGTCGATCATCCCCGCGTGACGCGGCGCATCCTGGGCGAGAGGCCCGCGCGGGGCCTCGTCTGGCAGGAGCTGCGCCTGCCCCGAGCCGCGGCCCAGGACCGCCTCGACGTCTTCTTCGCGCCGGCCTACGCCTGCCCGGCGCGCCTCGGCGTCCCGCGCGTCACCACCGTCCACGACCTCTCGTTCTTCTCCTGGCCCGAAGACACGAGCCTGCGGGAGGGCCTCCGCCGCAGGCTGCTCGTGAGCGCCAGCGTTCGCGCCTCCGCGCGCCTCCTCGTGGTCTCCGATTTCGGACGGCGCGAGCTCGTGTCCCATTTCCCCGACGCCGCCGACCGGGTCCACGCCATCCCCCTGGGGCCCGACGACGACCTGCCCTCGCCGCCGTCCCGGGAGCAGGCGCGGCGCCTCCTCGCCGTCGACAGCCCTCGCGTGCTGACGGTCGGCTCGATCTTCAACCGGCGCCGGCTCCCGGTCCTCCTCGACGCCGTCGCTCGGCTTCGCCGCGCCGGCGCGCCGGTCACCCTCGACGTGGTCGGCGACAACCGCACATCGCCGCGATTGGATCTCGCGCGCGTCCTCCGCGAGATGGGCCTCGTCAGGTCGGTCACGCTGCACGGCTTCGTCACCGACGAGGAGCTCGCCCTCCGCTACGCCGCGGCTGACGCGTTCGTGTTCCTTTCGGAGTACGAGGGCTTCGGCCTGCCCGTCCTCGAGGCCATGAGGCGCGGCCTTCCCGTGGTGACCAGCACGCGGCCATCGCTCGGCGAGCTGTTCGCCGGCGCGGCGGCTCTCGTCGACCCCGCGGACGCCGCAGCGGTGGCCGCGGCCCTGGGCCGCCTGCTCTCCGACTCGGGCGAGAGGGAAGAGCTGATCGCCCGGGCCGGCCGCCACGCCCGCCGATTCTCCTGGGCCGAAACGGCGGAGCGCACGCTCGCCGTCCTGCGCGAGGCAGCAGGATGAGACATCCGGACCTCACGGCGCTCCTCGTGTCGTGGAACGCCGCCCACGACCTGCCCGCAGCCCTGGCCTCGGTGGAGGGCGTCGCCGAGGCGATCGTCGTGGACAACGCGAGCGACGACGGCTCCGCGGAGGTGGCGCGGCGCCACGGCGCCCGGGTCATCGCCAACCGCGACAACCGGGGCTTCGCCTCCGCGGCCAACCAGGGGCTCCGAGAAACGCATACGCCCCTCGTGCTGCTCCTGAACCCGGACGCGGAGCTGCGGCCGGGCGCCCTCGACGCCCTGCGGCGCACCCTCGACTCGATCCCGCGGGCCGCCGTGGTCGGCCCGAGAACCCGCAACCCCGACGGCACCATCCAGGTCTCCTTCGGCAGGGACCTCACGCCGGCCAGCGAGCGCCGGCAGCGGCGCCTCGTCCTCGGAGTGGAGCGCCGCGACCCCGCCATCCTGCGCGAGGTCGAGGACATGGCCTCGCGCCCACGCACCCCCGACTGGATCTCGGGCTCCTGCTGGCTGGCGCGTCGGGCAGCCCTCGAGACGGTCGGCCTCTTCGACGAGGGCTACTTCCTGTACGAGGAAGACGCAGACCTCTGCCGCCGCCTGCGCGCCGCCGGCTGGGAGCTGGCCTTCACGCCCGACGCCGAAGTCGTGCACCGAAAGGGCACGAGCGCGGATCGCGCCGGCGCTCTGGCCCGCCGCGAGTACGACAGGAGCCACCTGCGCTACTACCGGAAGTTCAACGGGAGGCTGGCCACGCTGCTCCTGCGGTTGAGCTTGGCGCTGCGGGGTCGCTGAGGCCGGCTCTTTGCTCTTGGTCCAACGCGCGCCTGCGTGTTACTTTCTCCCATGGCGCGCATCGCGATCGACGCCCGCAAGTGGCGCGATTACGGCATCGGGACCTACGTGCGCAACCTGGTCCGCCACCTGGCGCGCCTCGACCACGAGACGACCTACTTCCTCTTCTGCGACCGCCAGGACGCCTCGGTGCTGCGCGACCTGGCGGCGAACTTCGTGCCCGTCGTCGACGACTCGCCGGGCTACAGCCTCAAGGAGCACGTCTCCATCCCCTTGAAGCTGCGGCGCCTGGGCGCCGACCTGTTCCACACGCCGCACTACGTGCTGCCGCTCCTGTGCCCGACCCGCGCCGTCGTGACCATCCACGACTGCATCCACCTGCTCTTCCCGCAGTACCTGCCCAACCGGGCGGCGCTCCGGTACGCGCAGTTCATGATGCGCAGCGCGGTCCGTCGCAGCGCGGTCGTGTTGACGGTGTCCGAGGCGTCGCGGGGCGACATCCTCCGCTTCTTCCCCGAAGCCGACGCCGAGCGCGTGCTGGTGGTCCCGAATGCCATCGACCCGGCCATCCTCGACGACCCGGGCGAGGAGGAGAAGGAGCGCGTCTGCGAGCGCTACCAGATCCGCGGCCGGTTCGTTCTGTACGCGGGCAACATCAAGCCCCACAAGAACCTCGACCGGCTCATCTCGGCCTTCGCGTTGCTGCGCCGCCGGGGCGAGAGCGACTTGAAGCTGATCATCATCGGAGACGACGCGTCGCGGCACGGCTCGCTGCGCCGCACGATGGAGGCCGAAGGCCTGCGCCAGGAGGTGCGCTTCTTCGGCTTCGTGCCCGACCGCACGCTGGCCTGCCTGTACCGGATGGCCTCGGTGTTCGCATTCCCGTCCCTCTACGAGGGCTTTGGCCTGCCGCCACTCGAGGCGATGGCGTGCGGCACGCCGGTCGTGACGTCGCGGCTCTCGTCTCTGCCCGAGGTCGTCGACGACGCCGCGCTCCTGGTGGACCCGTACAGCATCGACGACATCGCGCGCGGCCTCTTCCGCATCCTCTCGGACGCGACGCTGCGCGCCGACCTCGTGGCGCGCGGCCGGCAGCGCGCCCAGGCCTTCAGCTGGGAGCAGTCCGTCGAGAAGATCCACGCCGCCTACCTGAAGGCGCTGGGCGTGCCGGTTCCCGCCGTCGCGGCGCCTCAGGCCCGATAGACGTCGCCTTCGCTCCTTCCGGAACGACGTCCAGGTGCAGCACGGCGAACGCAGTCCGCCACTCCGGCCGCGCCAGGGGATCGCGTGCGCGCGCCGCGCCGACGGAGGTCGCATACGCGCCGCGGAGCTCGAGCAGGTTCGTCCCCTTTCGGACCGTACCGGCGGGCCACTCGCACTCGTAGACGCCGGCCAGCTCCGAGCTCGCGAGCGTCACCTCCCCGAGAGCCGTGCCGTTGCCGAGCAGCGTCAGGCGCTGCGGCTGCATGCCGGCGAAAGCCAGAGGGTACGCGCGCAGCCGGACCGTGTAGTTCCTGCCCGCGGCGAGGGGCAGGCGGAGTCGACCCTCGCGCCCCTTCGAGTAGCGGGCGCACACGTTCTTCGCGCAGGCCGCCGCCTGCCAGCCCCGGTCGAAGAACAGCGCATCGCGCGATCCCGCGACGACCCGCGCCGCCTCTCCATGACGAAGGGACTCCGCGAGCCGCAGGTACGGCACGCCGTAGGCGGCCACGCAGGCGAAGGCCACGAAGGCCCCCAGGGCGCCGAGGCGCAGCCACGTCCCGCGCTCCGCCAGCGCCGCCCGCAGCCCCGTGCGCGCCTCGGAACTCGCCGCGGTGCGCGCGAGCGACCAGCACACGAACGCTCCGGCCACGAGATAGAAGGGATACGCGAACAGCGTCAGGCGCCAGGCGTCGCCCCCGCGCACGTTCCAGGTCAGCGTGAACGGGACGAGGGCCGCCGCGAGCGTCAGGAGCAGGAGGCGCCCCCGCGGGTCGAGGAACAGGAGCAGCGTCCCGGCGGCGGCGACGCCGGCGCTCAGGCCCGGGAGAAGCGGCGACAGGTAGCCGTAGTTCCACTTCGTGACGAAGGGGTAGGACGTTGCGCCGACGAGCAACGTGTCCACCAGATCCCAGAACCTGAAGCGGCTTGCGAGATACTCGACGGCGCCCAGGCTGCGCTCCATCTCCATGCCCGACGCGGCCTGGTAGGCCGGAGCCACGCCGTTGATCGACACCAGCGGGTCGTCGTAGGCGATCCAGCAGCTCAGCAGGAAGGGCGCGACCAGCGCGGCGCAGACGAGGGCCGCGACGCCGACGCGTTCCAGCCGGAGGCGCGGCTCGCGGCCCCGCGGCAGGAAGGCCAGGGCAACGAGCAACGGAAGGACGAAGGAGAGCGATGTGATCCGGGTCAGGCAGGAGAGGCCGGCCAGGAGCCCCAGGCCGAGGGCGTCCGCGAAGCGCCCGCGGTCGTAGAGGCGCAGGGTCGACCAGGCGGCCGCCACGCACAGGAACGCGAACGCGTCGTCGCGCCAGCCCTCCGGGGCGAGCGCGAGCGCCTGCTGGTCGACGGCGAGGCCCAGGGACGCGATCAGCCCCACCCACGGGGAGAAGGCGGCCGCGCCCAGCGCGAACGTCGCCGCCACTGCCAGCGTCGAGAACACGCTCGACGCGAGGCTGATGCCGAGGTCCCGTCCGCCGCAGAGACGAACCCCGAGCTTCGCCGCGAAAACGAAGAACGGTTCCCGGAAGCGAGCGTCGTAGAAGCCCTCCATCTCCCGGGCGTGGCGCAGGTAGGCGCCGGGATCGCCGACGTAGCGGCGCTCCATGGGCTTGAAGCGCAGCCGGCCGGGGTGCAGCGCTCGCAGCGGGGCCTCCAGGCCTCTTGCCCAGCGGGGCAGGGCGTCGCCGCCGTAGCGGACGATCAGCGCCTCGGTCCGCAGCGCTGCGGCGTACAGGACGACGAGCGCGCCCAGGATCCACGGCAGCTTCGCGACGTGACGCCTCATGCCTCTTCGCGAGTCTATCGTCCTTCTCCGTTTCCGCCCGCGCGCCCCTCCCCCTTATCCTTCGGCGTGCCCAGGGTCGCGCTCGTCCACGACTGGCTCACCGGCATGCGCGGTGGCGAGAAGGTGCTGCTCAGCCTGCTGCGGCTCTACCCCGACGCGCCGATCCACACGCTGCTCCACGTGAAGGGCTCCGTGGCGCCCGAGATCGAGGCCCGGCCCATCCACACGACCTTCGTCCAGCGCTTGCCGGGCGTGGCCCGCCGCTACCGCCACTACCTGCCGCTCTTCCCCACCGCCGCCGAGTCCATGGACCTGGCCGGGTACGACCTCTTGATCTCGACGTCCCACTGCGTCGTGAAGGGCGTGAGGGCGCGGCCCGGCGCGCGCCACCTCTGCTACTGCTTCACCCCCATGCGCTACGTCTGGGACCGCTACGCCGACTACTTCGGCCCCGGCCGCGCCGGCCTGGTGACGCGCCTCGTCATGGGCGCCGTGGCCCCTCGCCTGCGCCGCTGGGACCGCGCCAGCTCGGCGCGCGTCGACCGCTTCGCCGCCGACAGCGCCTACGTCGCTGCGCGGATCCGCCGCCACTACGATCGCGACTCGGAGGTGATCTACCCGCCCGTCGACACGGAGTTCTTCACGCCGGGCCCCGAGGCGCCCGGGACGTACGACCTGGTCGTCTCGGCCCTCGCCCCCTACAAGCGCATCGACCTCGTGCTCGATGCCTATCGTGGCTGCGGCTGGCCCCTGCGGGTCGCGGGCTCAGGCCCGGAGGAGCCACGCCTGAGGGCGATGGCCCCGCCTGAGGCTGTCTTCCTCGGCCACGTCGGCGACGAGGCCCTGCGCGAGCTGTACCGTGGCGCCAGGGCGGTACTCATGCCGGGCATCGAGGACTTCGGGATCGTTCCGGTCGAGGCCATGGCCTGCGGGCGGCCTGTCGTCGTGTATGCCGAGGGCGGCGGGACCGAGACGGTCGTGGAGGGCGAGACGGGCCTCTACTTCCGCGAGGCGTCGCCCGCCGCCCTGAGGCGCGTCGTTGACTCGCTGAAGACCCTGCGCTTTAATACGCGGGCGCTGCGCGACAGGGCCGAAGCCTTCAGCCGAGCGGTTTTCGAGAGCCGCTTCAAGGCCTTCGTGGAGAAGGCTTTGGCCGAGTCTCCCAACCCATGCTGAGAGTCCAGGCCAACCGGCTGCCCGCGATCTACGTCCTCACCGACCTCGTGGTGACGGGGCTCGCCTGGCTGCTGGCGTTCGTCCTCCGTTTCGAACTCGGCCTGCTCCCGGCCCCGAAGGGCGTCCCGCCGTTCGACCAGTACCTGTTGCTGATGCCGCTGATCGTCCTCGTGTGGCCAGGGGTCCTGTACTTCCACGGCCTGTACCAGGTCCGGCGCGGCCGCAGCCGGATCGACGAGTTCTTCTCGATCCTCTTCAGCGTCCTGAACGCGCTGCTCGTGATCCTGGGCTTCACCCTGTACGTGCGCGTCTACTACTTCTACGGCCCCGAGTCGGCCCAATGGGAGTTCAGCCAGGCGGTCTGGGGGATCTTCTTCGTGCTCGACGTCCTCGGCCTGGCCGCGGGGCGCTGGGCCATCCGCGCCTGGCTGGAGCGGCTCTGGGCCTCGGGCTACGGCGTCAAGAACGTGCTGGTCGCGGGCACCGGCGAGCTGGGGCGCATGGTGGCCGAGACGCTGGCCACGCACCGCGAGCTGGGCTATCGCGTGGTCGGCTTCATCGACGACGCGCCGGCGGCGCAGGCGCAGAACGGCCTGCCAGTCCTCGGGCGCTTCGACCAGGTGCTGGACGTCGCCAAGGCCCACGCCGTGGAGCAGCTCTACATCGCGCTGCCCCTCGAGGAGCACGGCCGGGTGCTGGAGCTGATCCGCTGCGCGGGCAACGAGTGTCTCGACCTGAAGGTCGTGCCCGACCTCGTGCAGTACGCGACCCTGCAGTCCGCCCTCGAGGATCTCGACGGCATCCCGATCATCAGCCTCAACGACGTGCCGCTGCGCGGCTGGAACAGCATGCTCAAGCGCCTGATGGACCTGGGCCTGGGCCTGGTGCTCCTCGCGCCCTTCGCCGTCGCCTACGCCGTGATCGCCGTCTTCATCAAGCTGCGGGGCGGCCCCGGACCGGTCCTCATCCACCAGGAGCGCATGACGCTCGATGGGAGGACCTTCCAGATCTACAAGTTCCGCTCCATGGTCATCGACGCCGAGAGGGATACCGGGCCGGTCTTCGCGACCTCCGACGACCCCCGGCGCACCCCCGTCGGGGCGTTCCTCCGCCGCCACAACCTCGACGAGCTGCCCCAGCTCCTGAACGTCCTGATGGGCGACATGAGCCTCGTCGGCCCCCGGCCCGAGCGGCCGCCCTTCGTGCAGCAGTTCAAGCAGCGCATCCCGCAGTACATGCTCCGCCACCGCGTGAAGAGCGGCATGACGGGCTGGGCGCAGATCAACGGGTGGCGCGGCAACACCTCCATCGAGAAGCGCATCGAGTACGACCTCTACTACATCGAGAACTGGTCGCTGCTCCTCGACGTCAAGATCCTCATCCTCACCCTGTTCCGCGGCTTCGGCCAGAAGCACGCGTACTGAGGTCCCATGCCCAGGGCGCTCGTCACGGGAGCCGCCGGTTTCCTCGGATCCCACCTGTCGGAGTACCTGCTCGACCGCGGCATGAGCGTGGTGGGCCTGGACAACCTGCTCACGGGCGACGTCGCCAACGTGGAGCACCTGATGGGGCGCGATTTCGTGTTCGTGAAGCACAACGTCACGAACTACATTCACTTCGAGGGCCCCCTCGATTACGTGTTCCACTTCGCGAGCCCCGCCTCCCCCATCGACTACCTGAAGCTCCCGATCCAGACGCTGAAGGTCGGCAGCCTCGGGACCCTGAACGGCCTCGGCCTCGCGAAGGCGAAGAGGGCGCGCTTCCTGCTGGCCTCGACCTCCGAGGTCTACGGCGACCCCCAGGTCCACCCTCAGCGGGAGGACTACTGGGGCAACGTCAACCCGGTGGGCCCACGGGGCGTCTACGACGAGGCCAAGCGCTTCGCCGAGGCCCTGACGATGGCCTACCACCGCTATCACGGGGTCGAGACCCGCATCGTGCGCATCTTCAACACCTACGGCCCTCGCATGCGTGTCGAGGACGGACGCGCGATCCCCGCGTTCCTCTCGCAGGCGCTCCGCAACGAGGACGTGACGGTCTTCGGCGACGGCAGCCAGACCCGCAGCCTCTGCTACGTCTCGGACCTGGTCGACGGAATCTACCGGCTCATGATGTCGGACGCGGCGGACCCGGTGAACATCGGCAACCCCCGGGAGATGACGATCCGCGAGCTGGCCGAGGCCATCGTCAAGCTCACGGG
>DASSJI010000078.1:0-33574 GCA_035691285.1 Vicinamibacteria bacterium
GCTCCACTTCCCTGCGCGCGACGATCGGCAGCCCGTCGGACCCGGCCGCGGACCTTGACCTGTTCGTCTACAACTGCACCACCGGAACATGCGTCCTCGCCGGGCAGAACGCGGACGGCGATTCCGAGGAGTCCGTCACGATCAACAACCCGGCCGCTGGCCAGTGGAGGGTCCTTGTCGACGGCTTCGCTGTGCCGGCGGGCACGACGACCTACAACTACGTAGACGTGTTCAGCAACGCCGCTTTCGGATCTGTGTCCATAACGGACGCCAACGCTTTGCGCCCTGCCGGCGCGTCCTGGATCGTGCCCGGCGCCGTGACCGTGAACGCGGCCCCCGCCGCTGGACGCGTCCTGCTCGGAGCGGTCCAGGTGCGCACCGACACCAACGTTCTGATCGGCTCCGGCGACGTGATCGTCCAGAACGTCACCCCGTAGCAGCGCCTTCACCAACGCGAACTGGCTGGCTGGCAGTGCAACTGCCAGCCAGCTTCTTTCGTTGGGCGCCCGAATGGGCGCCCCGTTTTTCTTGGGTGCTACACTGCCCGCCGTGGAGGCAGGGATCGCCCGCGCGCTGGAGCGCGATCCTCGGATCGCCTACGCGCTCGTGTTCGGCTCCGTGGCGCGGGAGGCGGCCCATGCCGGAAGCGATCTCGATGTCGGCGTCGGCCTCGTGGCTGGCGCGAGCCTGTCTCACCACGACATTGGCGACCTGACGGCGCGGCTCGAAACCGCGGTTGGCAGGACCGTCGATCTCGTGCTTCTCGATACAGCTCCCCCCGGGCTGGCCTTCCGTGCGTTCCGGGACGGCCGCGCGGTCTTCGAGCGCGACCACGCCAGACTGGTGGCGCGCAAGGCGCGGGCGATTCTGGAGTATCTCGATTTCCAGCCGACGGAGCGGCTTCTGGCCGAAGGGGCCCTGAGGGCGGCCGCGCGTGGTCGATAGGGCGCTCCTGGCCGTAAAGCTGGCCGCCGCCCGACATAGGAACCTCGCCGACATCGAGGCGTTCTGCGCTGCTCTCGCACGAGCGAGTGGCTGACGGGCCCACGACGCCGCCATGTCCGACCTGGTCCGGCTCTTCCCGACGCCTGACGCGATCCCCGAGGCGTTCCGTTACGAATCCGACGACACCGGCCTGACCCTGTTCCTCGACGGCCGGCTCGAGCGCTGGGGCGGTGCCTCGCAGCCGATCCGCTCGGCGGTCCAGACGCGCGACGCGGCGGGCACCTTGAGCGCCGTCGAGCTGGGCCCGGCAGCGGCGCCGACGTCCGCCGAGGGGATGCGTGCCGTCGAGACGGCCGTCCGGGCCTGGCAGGGCGGCCGCGGCGAGTGGCCGCGCTCCAGCGTCTCCCACCGCATCGCCTGCACCCTCGATTTCGTGAAGCGGGCCCGGCCGCTGCGCGAGGCCGTGGCCCGGGCGTTGATGTGGGAGGTCGGCAAGCCCTGGGCCGACTGTCTCGTGGAGTTCGACCGCACGCTGCAGTACGTCGAGGACACGGTCGAGACGCTGCTAGAGCTCGAGCGTGACAATGGTCCGGCCGTGCGTGCGTGCGGCTTCGCGGCCCGCATCCGGCGCGCGCCCCTCGGCGTCGCGCTCTGCATGGGCCCCTACAACTACGCGGTCAACGAGGTCTACACCACCGTCATCCCGGCGCTCGTCATGGGCAACCCCGTCGTGATCAAGACGCCGCGCTACGGGATCCTGGCCAACGCGCTCCTGGCGCCGGCGCTCCACGCGAGCTACCCGAAAGGCGTCGTCTCGATGATCACCGGCCACGGGCCCACGGTGATCGGCCCGATGCTGGAGAGCGGCAAGGTGGACGTGCTGGCCCTCATCGGCTCGGCGAAGACCGCGGCCGTGCTGCTGCGCCAGCACCCGAAGCCGTACCGGCTGCGGACGATCCTCGGCATGGGCGCCAAGAACCCGGCCATCGTGCTCGAGGACGCTGACCTCGAGACGGCCGCCAAGGAGATCGTCTCGGGGGCGCTGACCTTCAACGGCCAGCGCTGCACCGCGCTGAAGCACGTCCTCGTGGCGCGGCCTGTGGCCGACGCGCTCGTGGCGCGTCTGGCCGACCGCATCGAAGCGCTCAGGGTGGGCATGCCCTGGGACGAGGGCGTCACGATCACGCCGATGCCCGACCCCGAGCACGCCGCCTTCCTGACGGGCCTCGTCGACGATGCGGTCGCCCAGGGCGCGCGCGTCGTGAACCGCGGCGGCGGCGAGCAAGCCGGGAACCTCTTCCGGCCCGCCCTGCTCTACCCGGTGCCGGCCGCGGCCAAGGCCTTCCGGGTCGAGCAGTTCGGCCCCATCGTGCCCGTCAGCGTCTTCGAGCATTCCGACGAGGCGCTGGACGTCGTCGACCGCTCGGAGGTCGGGCAGCAGGCCTCGATCTTCGGACGCGACCAGGAGACGGTCAGCCGGCTCGTGGACCACCTCGCCAACCTGGTCTGCCGGGTCAACCTGAACACGCAGTGCCGGCGCGGTCCCGACGTCTACCCGTTCACGGGCCGCAAGGACTCCGCCGTGGCGACCCTCTCGGTCTACGACGCCCTGCGCACGTTCTCGATCCGCAGCATGGTCGCGCTGCCCGAGAGGGACGCCCCGGAGCTCGAGGCGCTCGGGAGGCGCTCACGCTTCCTCGAGCCTCCGCCCTAGGCGATGCGCACGCTGCTCTTCACCGAGTGCCTGCAGCACGACTTCGTGGGGCCGATCCCGGCCGGGGCGCCGCTGCCGAACGCCCTCCACATCGGCCGGGCCGAGAGCCGACGGCTCCTGGGTGATCCCGACGGCTCCTGGGCCGAGGAAGGGCCGCTCGCGCGCTTCGTCGCAGCCTGGCGGCGTGGAGCCACAACCGCGCATCATTCGCTTCACATCCGCGACTGGCACGACCCCGAGGACCCGGCGACGCGTGGCCACCTCCGCCACTTCGGCGACCACTGCCTGCGTGGAACTCCTGGCGCCGCGTTCGTCGCGCCGCTCCGGCCGCTCGCGGAGGCGGGCCACGTCGTGGACTCGGCGATCCTCTCGGACTTCGCCGGGACCGACCTCGAAGACACGCTACGCAGGCTCGCCGCCTCCGAGCCGGCGCGCGCGGCCATCATCGGCGTCTGGACCGACTTCAAGGTCCAGTACCTGGCCTACGAGCTGATCGCGCGCTTCGGCTTCGAGGACGTGGCGGTGGCGAGTGCCCTCACGGCCTCGCGGAGCCGCTCCCAGCATCGGCAGGCTCTCGAGCACATGGCGTCCAGCCTGGACGTGACGGTGATCGACAGCCTGCCGGAGTTCGAGAGGTGGCTGGGTCTCGAGGCCTCACCGGTCGTGCTCGCGCGGGGAAAGAGCCTCGCCGAGCTCCGCCTTCCCGAAGGCGTCTCCCTCGACGCGGAGGAGCGCCGGCTCGTCCTCTATCTCTTCCGCGACTGCCGCGAGGTGGCGCTCAAGCCGCTCTCGGGCGGCTTCTCGGGCTCCCGCGTCTTCGCCTCCGAGTCGCTGGACCGGGGCGGCAAGCGCGAGGTGCCCTTCGTCGTGAAGATCGACACCCACGCGCGCATCGCCCAGGAGCGCGTGGCCGTCGAGAGCGTCGAGAACCTGCTGGGCGCCGCCTCTCCGCGGCTCCAGGAGTACGTCGACCTCGAGACGAGAGGGGCCATCAAGTACCACTTCGCCACCATGCACGCCGGCGGCGTGCGCACGCTGCAGAAGGCCTTCGCGACCGCGGCCACGCCGCCGGAAGTCGAAGCCCTGTTCGCCGGCGTCATCGAGCGCGTGCTGTCGCGCCTGAGCCAGGCGCCGCAGCTCGACCGGCTGCCGCTCTTTCGCTACTACGGCTACCGGCCCGAATACGCGGCCTCGACGCTTCGGCGCGTGTCGGCGCTGGCCGAGAGCGAAGAGGGTCAGACCCTGCGCGTCGCCGGGCTGACCGAGCCGCTCCCGCACCCGCGGCGCTTCTACGAGCGCCTCGCTCCGGGGCTGGGCGCCGAGGAGCCCGCCGAGGTCGCGTGCGCGTGGATCCACGGCGACCTGAACCTGGCCAACGTCCTGATCGATGCTGCGGGGAACGTCTGGCTCATCGACTACTTCTGGACGCGCGTGGGGCACGCGCTCCAGGACATCGCGAAGCTCGAGAACGACGTGAAGTTCATCCTCACGCCGCTTCAAGACGACGCCGCCTTGAAGCGCGCTCTGGCCTTCGAGCGCCTGCTGTTGTCGCACGGCGACCTGCTCGAGCCGGTTCCGCCGCTCACCGCCGAGCTCTTCGCCGACCCTGGCATCGCCAAGGCGCACGCGGCGATCCGGACGCTTCGAGGTTTCGGCGCGCGGCTCCTGCGCGAGGCCGGGTTCCTCGCCGGACCCGTGCGCGAGTACCGGATCGCCCAGCTCCGCTACAGCGCACACACGCTGTCCTTCGACGAGTGCGACGAGCGCCAGAAGCGCTTCGCCCTCGCGAGCACGTGCCTGCTGGGCGACGTGCTACCCTAGGCCGGGCCTGTAGTTCAGATGGTCAGAACAGCCGGCTCATAACCGGACAGTCGAAGGTTCGAGTCCTTCCAGGCCCATTTCGGCTACTCCAGACGCACCTCGGCGAAGATCCCGCCGGAGACCCACTCGCGGAACCAGCGGAAGAGGTCCTCCGCGGACGGCCGCTGGCGTCCCGGGCGCTCGAGGGCCGCGGCGATCGCGTCGCCCAGCCGCTCTCCCCGCACGAGGTCAGCGAGCAGGTCGTGGGCCGGCTTCGACAGCTCGAGGCGGTAGACCGCGTAGTCGCGGCGGAAGACCGCCACCCATTCGCTCCGCAGGCGCGGCTTCGGGTGATGGTCGTGGTCCTCGTCCCGCACGCTCTGGAGGTAGGCGTTCACCGGGTAGCGGAAGGCCAGCAGGCGGAACGCGGCGATCGGCCGCAGCCGCGCGCGTTCCCACGCTTCGGCGGGAACCGCGGCGATCGCGTCCTGGCCGAGCGGCGGCGCTTCGGGAGCGTCGAAGACGTCCGTGACGGCCAGCTCGAGGCGGGCGAGCTCCGCGCAGAACTCGCGCCGCGGGAGCGTGGCGTGCCCCGCGACGAACCCGGGCAGGTGGTCGCCGAGGCGGTTCAGGGTGTGGCTCCGCGAGGGATGCGCCTGGACGTACTCGTTCACGAGGCGCAGGAACCCGCCGTCGCCGAGGAAGTGCTCCAGGCCCGGGTAGTCGCCGGCCAGGGCGTCGCGCATCCGCAGCAGGTACATGCCGTGGTAGATGCCGACGCGCTCGACGGGCGTCAGCGTGGCCGACGGCAGGATCACGTCGCCGATGCGCTCGGCCGGGACCTCGCGCTGCGCCTCCGGCGAGCGAACGCCCGCTTCCGCGCTGCCGGGGTTCACGACCACCGCCTGCATCCAGCGCTGCATGCGGTCGAGGGGGAGGGGGAGCGCGCTCATCGCGCGACGGCCTCCTGGGGTTCCAGCTCCCGCTCCACCGCGTCCCGGATCGGCCTGGCCTTCAGCGCCTCGGTCCATACGACGTCGAGCTCCGGCACGCTCTCGTCCCACTCGTAGAGGGTCGACACCAGGCCCGTGCGGCGCAGCGCGCGGCGATAGAGGTCCCAGACCGCCTCGATGGCGTGGTCGCTGTGCGTGTCGACGATGTGGGTGCCCTTGTTCGTGTGGCCGGCCAGGTGGACCTGGACCACACGGTCGGCGGGGATCGCGTCGATGTACACGTTCGGGTCGAAGCCGTGGTTGAAGCTCGACACGTAGACGTTGTTCACGTCGAGGAGCAGGCCGCAATCGGCCTCCTCGGCGAGCGTCTTCAGGAAATCCCACTCGCTCAGGGTCGAGGCCGCGAACTCGACGTACGAGGACGGGTTCTCGAGGACGAGGGGCCGTTCCAGGAACTCCTGGACCTGCTTCACGCGCCGGATGGTGTGACGGAGCGCGTCGTCGGTGTATGGCATCGGCAGCAGGTCGTGGCTGTTGCGGCCGAGGATGCCCGTCCAGCACAGGTGGTCCGAGACCCAGCGGGCCCGCGTCCGTTCGGCCAGGGCCTTCAGTTTCGTGAGGTGCTCCAGATTGATCGGATCGGTGTTTCCGATCCCCAGGGAGACGCCGTGCAGCGCCACCGGGTAGCGCTCGGCGACCTGGTCGAGGACGAAGACCGGCCGTCCGCCGGTGTCCATGTAGTTCTCGGACAGGACCTCGAACCAGTCGATCTCCGGCTTGCGGCCGAGGATCTCGCCGTAGTGGACCGTCCTGAGCCCGATGCCAATCCCGAGATCCGGGAAGCCCCAGCGATTACCCATGTGTCTCCGGAGAGGGTGGGCCACGGGGTCGCCCCCGTGGCCCACGAAAAGCGCGGACGGAGGGTCTACTTCTTAGTCTCCTTCACGGGCACGGCGCAGCCGCCCTTGCCCTTGCAGGAGTTCTTCCCGGCGCAGCCGGCGTCGCCGGACTTGCAGCCGCCCTGGCCCTTGCACTCGTTCTTGCCCTTGCAGTCGTGCTTGGCGGCGGTGGCGCAGCCACCCTTGCCCTTGCACGAGTTCTTTCCGGCGCAGCCGGCGTCGCCGGACTTGCAGCCGCCCTTGCCCTTACACTCGTTCATGCCCTTGCAGGCATGCTTGTCGCCGGCGGCCTTCTTCTCTTCGGCGGTGAGCGCCTTCGTGCCGGCGACCATGCCGGCAACGACCGCGCCCATGATCTTCGTGAACTCTCTCCGATCCATTCGTTTCTCCTTCGCGTGAAGCCTCGGCCGGGTGCCTGAGAGCCCCGCGGCCGTACGTCCCTTCGCTCTTGAGACAGACGGCCTTTATCTCCCTCGGTCAGGCCAGAGTCAACACCTTTCCCACGGGAAGCGCGGGCCTGTCGGATTCTGTCTCGAATGGCTCAACGCCCCGCGCTCGGCTCCTATTCCAGCAAGCGAGATGCCGGTCGGGGGTTCGGCCAAGTCGTTGAACAGGCGAGACAACAGGCGAGCGGCCCGGGTGTGGCACCGTGAAGGGGTCTTGCCCCATTTCGGGCAGGCTTCGCGAAGGGTAGAATGCGCGGCAGTGAACGTCGACCTCGAGAAGCTCATCCAGCTTCAAAAGACCGCCTCCCAGCTCCAGAAGGTCGAAAGCGATCTGGCCCAGGTGCCCAAGGACAAGGCCGAGCTGGAAGCCCGCCTGAACGAGGAGCGCACGCGTCTCGACGAAGTGCGGGCGGGCCTTCAGGCATCCCAGAAGGCCCGCAAGCAGCACGAGACCGAGCTCCAGGACCTCGAGCAGAAGCGCTCCAAGTACAAGGGCCAGCTCATGGACGTGAAGACCAACAAGGAATACACCGCGATGCTCCACGAGATCGAGGCCGTCGAGCGTGAGATCCGCTCGCGGGAGGACCTCGTCCTCGGGGAGATGGAGAAGGCCGAGTCCCTTCAGGACGAGGTGAGGCGCGAGGAGCAGGTCTTCAAGGCCGTCGAGGAGAGGTTCCGGGCCGAGGGTCGCTCCCTCGACGCCCGGGCCGAGGACCTTCGCTCCGAGGCCGAGCGCCTGCGCGTGGACCGCGACGCCATGGCTGCGACCCTGCCGTCGACTGTCCTCGACCTGTATGGGCGCGTCGCCAAGCTGCGCGGGGTGGCCGTGGCCGAGGCGCGGGACGGCGCCTGCCAGGTATGCCACGTCAAGCTGCGCCCGCAGATGTACGTGGACCTCAAGAAGAACGAGGCCATCGTGCAGTGCCCGGCCTGCAACCGCATCCTGTTCTTCGACCCGGCGCCTGCGGCGGTCCCCTCGCAGCCGTGACCGGCGAGGGCACATCCCTCCGCCTCTTCATCGACGGCGCGTCCCGCGGCAATCCCGGCGAGGCCGGGTTCGGCGTGCACGTGACCGACGAGGCGGGCGCTCCCGTGGCCTCCCTCTACGGCTATCTGGGACGCGCCACCAACAACGTCGCCGAGTACGAGGCGCTGCTGCATGCCCTGCGCTGGGCTCTCGAGCACGGCATCCGCCGGGTGGCGGTCTACTCCGATTCCGAGCTGGTCGTGAAGCAGATGAACGGCGCCTACAAGGTCAAGCATCCCGACATGCAGGCCCGCTGCCGCGAGGCCCAGGGCCTCCTGCGCCGCTTCGAGAAGGCCGGGATCGCCCACGTGCCGCGCGAGCGGAACCGCGAGGCCGATCGACTGGCGAATCAAGCCCTGGACGAGAAGGCGTCCAGGCTCGAATGACGGCGCTCAGCCCGCGAAGCCGACGTAGCTGATCATCCGGCCCGCGTCGGGGCCGTCCCGCCGATAGGAGTGGTACAGCTCCGGCGTACAGCAGGTGCAGTCGCGGACGTGGTGCAGGCGCTCCGGACGCAGGCCCGCCTCGCGGAGCTGCCGCACGTTCGCCTCGCGGACGTCGAGGTGGGGCCGGCCGCGCGGGCCGGGACGGAAGACCGAATCGGCCAGCGGCCCGAACGCCCCGCGCAGCTCATCGCCGACCTCATAGCAGCACGGACCGATGCCGGGGCCAAGCGCCGCGATCAGCGCCTCGGGGCGCGATCCCAGGTCCAGGAGCGCGAGCACGGCCGCGCGGGCCACGCCCCGGGCCGTCCCGCGCCAGCCGGCGTGCGCTGCGGCGACGAGGCGGAGCTCCGGGTCGACGAGCAGGATCGGCAGGCAGTCGGCCGTCTCGATGCCCAGCAGGAGTCCCGGCGCGGACGCGGTGGCCGCGTCGGCCTCGGGGCGGCCGCTGAACGGCGCCGCCGCGACCCCCGCCCCATGGACCTGTCGCAGCAGGTGAAGGCGGCCGTGGGGGCGCAGCGCCTCGAGCACGCGTGTCCGCGTGTCCCCTCGCGTCTCGGCCCTGGCCCGTGCGGAGCGCTGCTCGAAGCCGTGGACGAGGCCCCGGACCTCCAGCAGCGCGGGGAGCCTCACGCTTCGTAGCGCCATGCCCCTTCATCATCCACGCTACACTCGACGCGTGTCGAGCCTCGCCGAGGGCGACGGCGTCGTGGCGAGCGCGCTCGAGATCGTGGCGATCGAGGAGGCCGCCGGAGTCTCCCCGGAGAGCTTCAGCGCCGCGGAGCAGGCCTACGCCGCCTCCAAGAGCGATCCGGTGCGGCGACTGGCCGCCCGCCTCGCGGCGAAGCGCGCTGCCGCCCATCTCCTGGCCGTCGACCCGGCCGAGGTCGAGGTGCTCCCGGCCCGCGGCGGCCCTCCGCGGCTGCGACTCTCGCCGCGCGCGGAGCGGAACCTCGCGGAGCTCGGCGCGCGCCGAACCCTGCTGAGCCTGACCCACGGCCGCACCCACGCCGCGGCCGCGGTGCTCCTGCTGCGATGAGGGCATTCCGGCTGCTGGCGCGGCTCCTGGTCGCCGCGTTCCTCGCCGGCGCAGCCGCCGTCCTCTGGATCGCCTGGGCGCCGTCGGGAGACGTGCAGCCGCATCCCTTCAACCAGGACCGGAACGCGGTCTGGCTCGAGCACCGCTGGCTCGAGCGCAGCCATCCGACCGACGAGGTGGAGGCGCTCGTGCACGACCTGCGCTCCCACGGCGTCCGCTACCTGTTTCCGCACCTGATCCCGTTCGACGTCGCAGGCCGGCTGCCCGTCCACAGCCGCGAGCAGATGCGCGCGTTCCTGGAGGCCGCGCGGCGCGTCGCGCCCGAGATGCAGGTGCTGCCCTGGGTGGGCGGCCTTCGCGTGGGCTACAGGCGCCAGCGGCCCGGAACCGTGGACCTCGCGGACCTGGGACAGCGCCAGCGCATCGTCGCCGAGTGCCGCGGCCTCATCGACGAGGGCTTCGACGGGATCCACGTCAACGTGGAGCCCGTGGCCGACGGCGACCACGATTTCCTCGCGCTGCTGCGCGTCCTGCGCACGGCCGTCGGCGAGAAGACGCTCTCGGTGTCGGCCATCCGGCCCGGCCCGGTCGCGCTGCCGTTCGCGCCGAACTTCTTCTGGACGCCCGAGTACTACGCCCGGGTCGGCGGCATCGTCGACCAGCTCGTGGTGATGGCGTACGACACCGCCCTGCCCACGGCGCCGCTCTACCGGCGTTACGTCGCGTGGTCCGCAGGTGCGGTGACCCGGACGCTGGACGAGGCGAGCCCGCGCGTCCGCGTCCTGCTCGGCGTGCCGACCTACGACGAGACCGGCCTCATGCACCGGGGCGGCGTCGAGACGCCCGACAACGCGATCCCGGGGATCGTGGCGGGCCTGCGCGGCCTGGGAACGGGCGGCACCTTCGAGGGGGTGGCGCTCTACGCCGAGTGGACGACCGACGCGGCCGAGTGGTCGGCCTACGAGCGACTCTGGCGCGGCCGGTGAAGGCACGTCAACCAACCACGGCCCGGACGACAACAGAGAGCACAGATGCGCCTCCATTGAATCTCTGTGCTCTCTCCGGGCCTCTCGGTGTCCTCTGTGGTCGTCTTGACCGGAGTGGCAACGTCTACGCCGCGCGGCGGTCCTCCACGATCTGGCCGTCCCGCACCTGCACCACCCGCGAGGCCAGCTTCGCGATCGAAGCGTCGTGGGTGATCAGCACGATCGTCTGGCCGGCGGCGTAGAGCTCGGCGAAGAGCGAGACGATCGCCTTGCCGGCGGCCGAGTCGAGGTTGCCGGTGGGCTCGTCGGCCAGCAGGATCGCGGGCGTGTTGACGAGGGCGCGGGCGATGGCCACCCGCTGCATCTGCCCGCCCGACAGCTCGGTGGGCTTGTGCTCGAGGCGGTCGCCGAGGCCCACCCGGTCGAGCATGGCCGCGGCCCTCTCCCGGCGCTGGCGCGCCGGCGCGCCAGCGAAGAGCAGCGGCAGCTCCACGTTCTCGAGGGCGGTGGCGTAGGGCAGCAGGTTGAAGTTCTGGAAGACGAAGCCGATGCGCTTGTTGCGGATCTCGGCCAGTCGGTTGCGGTCGAGGCCGCCCACGCGCTCGCCCGACAGCACGTACTCGCCCGACGTCGGCGTGTCGAGGCAGCCGACGATGTTCATGAGCGTCGACTTGCCCGAGCCGGAGGGGCCCACGATCGCGACGTACTCGTTCGAACCGATCTCGAGGTCGACGCCCCGGAGGGCTTCGACCTCCACCTTGCCGGTGCTGTAGACCTTCCGGATCTGCTTCATCTCGATCATCGTGTCCTCACTCGTAGCGCAGCGACTCGGCGGGATTGACGCTCGCGGCCCGCCGTGCCGGGAAGTAACCCGCCAGCATGCCGATCGTGCCGAGCACGGCGGCGGTGGCGACCGCGACGCCCGGCGAGAAGGTGGGGCGGCCGAGGAAGTCGAAGGCCTCGCCCTCCAGCGGCAGCGAGGCGATGATGGCCATGAGGCCCAGCGACACGGTCGTTCCGAGGAAGCCGCCGATCACGGTCATGAGCAGCGCCTCGAGCACGAACGGCGTCATCACCTGGCGCATCTTGGCGCCGAGGGCCATCTTCACGCCGATCTCGCGTGTCCTCTCCTTGACCACGGCGTACATGATGTTCGCGACACCCATGCCGCCCACGAACAGCGTCAGCGCGCCGATCACTCCCAGGAACATCTGGATCCCGATCCCGATGTTGTCGACGATGCGCTGGTCCTCACGGGTGTCCCAGATGGAGAGCGCCCGCGTGTCCTCGGGGTCGAAGCGGTACTTCGCGCCCAGGATGCGGTAGACCTCGGCCTTTGCCTGGTCGGCGGCCGCGGCGCTGACGGGGCGGTAGACCAGGTTCTGGACCTTGGCGTCGGTGAACATGGCCTTGAAGGTCGTCGCCGGGATCGAGGCCTGGCCCTTGTCGGGTCCGCTGTACATCCCCATCATGGTCTTGGGCTGCATCACGCCGATCACCAGGAAGCTCGACTGGTTGATCTGCACCGTGCGGCCGACCGGGTCCTCGTCGCCGAAGAGGTCGATCGCGAGCTGGTCGCCCAGCACGATCACGCGGCGCTTCTGCGCCAGATCGGGCTCGTCCACGAAGCGACCGCCGCGCTGCGGCAGGATGTGGCGGATCTCGCCGAAGCAGGGGTCGATGCCCCGCACGCGGCCGTTGACCGTCTTGCGGCCGTTCGTCACGCCGATCCACTTCGCGTACTCCCGGGACAGCGATTCGATCTCCGGGATCCGCTCGCGGAGCAGATCGGCGTCCTCGTCGCGGAACGCGATCGTGCGGCCCGAGGGCAGGCCGGCGAAGGCCTTGGTGGTCGCGCCCGGCCACAGGATCGCGATGTTCTCGCCCAGCCCGCGCTTGCTCTTGTGGAAGGCGCGCTTCAGCCCCTCGCCGAAGCTGAGCAGCATCACGATCGAGAGCGTCCCCCACGCGATCGCGAGGATCGTCAGCGCGATCCGCTTCGTCTGGTGCTCGGCGTCGGCCCGGAACAGCCGCCAGACGAGGGCGGCCTCGGTCTTCAGGAACTCGTAGCGTGCCTTCACGGTCGCCTCACGCGAGCTTCAGGGCCTGCACCGGGTCCATGAGCGAGGCCCGGCGGGCCGGGAAATAGCCGGCCACGAAGCCGATCACGCCGAGGAGCGCCGTGGTCGTCAGGATCACGAGCGCCGAGGCCTTGGGCGTGCCGACGTACTCGTCGAGGGAGGCGGGGAAGACGGCCATCACGCTCAATGTGATGAGGAAGCCCAGGAGCCCGCCGCTGGCCGTGAGGGTGAGCGTCTCGAGGACGAACTGGCTCTGGATGAAGCGCGGCCGCGCTCCGACGGCGAGCTTGATGCCGATCTCGCGGGTGCGCTCCTCGATCACGACGTACATGATGTTCGAGACCCCGATGCCTCCGACGATCAGCGTGAAGGAGCCCACGACGCCCAGGAAGGCACGGAAGACGCCGAAGAAGACCCGGAAGAACTTCTCGCCCTCGGTCGTGTCCCACATCCCGATGGCTTCCTTGTCGGCGGGGTCGAAGTTCTTGCGTCGCGCCAGGATCTCGTAGACGCGCTTCGTGACGTTCGGCACCAGCTCCGGGCTCGTCGCCTGGAACACGAAGTTCTCGACGTAGCGCTCGCCGAAGAGCCCCTCGTAGGTCGTGGACGGAATGAAGGCCTTGTCCTTGTCCCGCCCGGAGTAGCTCGAGTCCTGGGCCTTCTGCTGCAGCACCCCGACGACGAGGAACGGGATGTTGTCGATCATCACGGTCTGGCCGAGGGCCTCGCCCTCGCCGAACAGGTCCTTCTTGAGCGCGTCCCCCAGGAACACGACTCTCCGGCGCCGGTCCATGTCCAGGTCGTTCACGTAGCGTCCGCCCTCGGCCGGGATGATGTTGCGCATCGCCGCGAAGATCGGGCTGTTGGCCGACATCTGGGGGGTGAGACGAGCCCGCTCGCGGCGGAACGCGCTCTTCTCCCGGCTGAACTCGCCGGAGAAGGTGGCTTCGGGGATCTCCTTGCGCAGGGTCGCGATGTCCTCCTCGCTGATCTTGATCGGCCGGCCTTTGCCGAGCCCGTTCCAGGGCAGCGAGGTGCGGGCCGGCCACGCGATCACGATGCTCTCGCCGAGGCCCTTCTGGTTCTTGCGGATGCGCTCCTCGAGGCCCTCGCCGAAGGCCACGAGCAGCGACACCGAGACGGTGCCCCAGGTGATGCCCAGGAGGGTCAGGACCGTCCGCATCTTCTGATGCCGGACGTCCTGGAGCATCTGCCTCAGGAACGCGAGGGACGTCACGTTACTCGATCTTCTTCGGGGGCCGCTCGACGACGCCGTCGCCCTGCTTCAGCCCCTCGACGACCTCCACGCTGAGTCCATCAGAGAGGCCGGCCTTGATCTCCTTCTTGACCGGCTCCTTGCCCTCGGGGCCCGGGATCTCGACGGTGGCCTTGCCCTCGGCGAAGGTCACGAGACGCTCGGGCAGGAGCAGCACGTCGGCCTTCTCGCGCACCACGACGTCGGCGTTGGCGGAGTAGCCGGCCCGGAGCATGACGCCCTCCCCGGGGTGAAGCTCGATCTCGACGTCGAAGAGCGTCGCGCCTTCGGCGGTCTTCGACTTCGGCGAGATCTTGTAGACGGTCCCGCCCACCTTCGCGTCGGGAAGCGCGCCGACCTTGATGCGGGCCGGCATGCCCTCCTTGAGCTTGCCCACGTCGATCTCGTCGACCGTCCCCTTGAAGACGAGGGTGGTCATGTCGGCCAGGTTCGCGAGGGGCGTGCCCGCCTGGAACGACGTGAGGGGGACCACGGGGTCCCCCTCGTTGACGAGCAGCTCCAGCACGGTGCCATCGATCGGCGCGCGGATCACCGACTCGACGTCGACCTTCTCGCTGCGCACGCGGCCCTTCTCGACGAGGGCGAGCTTCTCGCGGGCCAGGTTCAGGCGGATCTGGGCGTCCTGGACGTCCTTGTCGGCCTTCTCCCACTCCTGCGTCGCAAGGATCCCCTGCTCCCGGAGGGAGCTCACGCGATCCCAGCTCTTCTTGGCCTGCTCGTAGACGTTCTGCGCGATCTCGGCCTCCCGGCGCGCCTCGGTCAGCTCCAGGGGCGTCGGGTCGGGGATCAGGTCGAACAGCAGTTCGCCGGCGCGGACGCGGTCGCCGACCTCCCGGTAGGACTTCTTGACGATCCCCGAGATCTTGCTCTTGACGGCGATCTCGCGCTTGGGCCGGATCGCGCCCACCGCCAGGGCCTTCTCGGTGACGCCGCCCCGGGTCACGTTCACGATCTTGAACGCGCCCTCCTTGCTGTTGAGAGAGCGGCTGTAGAGGACGGCGGCCACCCCTCCGACGAGCACGACGGCGGTGAGCGCCACGGCCCCTCTTCGCATCCGACACCCCTCCCCTGCCGCCCTATGAGACGCGCGGAATCCCGGTTTGGTTCAGATAATTAGGAGGAGGGTCCTACTTCCAGATGACCTGGTTCTTGTAGACGTCCCCCCGGTCCGAGGTGACCGTGACGTCCATCGCCCAGGTGGCGATGGTGTCCCGCCAGGTGTCGCTGAAGCTGCCGATCACGGCCTTCTTCTTGGGCCCGACCTCGCGCGCCCTGGGGGTCGCAGGCCCGCTCACGAGACGGCCGTTGACGTTCGTCGCCACGAACATGTCCTTGAGCTTGATGTCCTTGCGGCCATCGTTGATCAGGTAGACGTTGACCGTGAAGCGGTCGCCGGGCTTCACCTGGGCCGGCATCACCTCGAAGTCGACGCGGCCGACGACGTCGGGCGCCCGCTTCACCGCGACGCCGTCCGTGTCGAAGCCCTCGAGGTCGGCGCTCACGCGCTTCGTGCTCTCGACCTCGGTGCGCTCGAGCACGAAGCGCCGCTGCGCCGGCGGCACCGGAGGAGGTCCGACCGGCGCGACCTCGGCCGGAGGCGGCGCGGCGGCGACGTCGGGCGCGGGGGTCGCGCGTGAAGTACGGGGGCGGGGCGCCTTCGCGGCCGCGCCCGGGGCGGCGGCGGGAGGCGGAGCGATCTCGACGGGAACGGTGGCCTCGGCGGTCTCCACGGGCGGGCTGGCCGTGTCGGGCTCCGCCTGCGGGCTCGCCGTCGCGTCCCGGAACACCTGGACCTCGACGGCCGACGTGGCGCTCTGGCCGACGACCACGCGCACGGATGCGGCCGCGGTCGCGCCGTCCCCGACCGACAGGTCGGGCACTTCCACGGTGAGCTGCGCCTCGCTGGCGCTGACGACGCGGGCGGTCCGATCGCCGAACAGCACGGTGTTGGACCCGGGCTCCGCGCCGAAACCGGCGCCCCGCAGGATCACGGTGTCCCCGGGTCGCGCGCGGGCCGGGTCGATGCCGGTCAAGCGTGGGCCGGACGGGCGCAGGAACGTGAAAGCCAGCATCGACAGGCCGCCGACGAAGAGCAGTGCCGCGAGCAGCAGCGGCCCCTTCGAGCCGCCCGATTCGGACCGGGGCAAGGTGGGGCGATTCTAGGCGGCGGCGTTCTGTAGGGTCAAGACGCGCGGTAGGCCGCGCACGCCGCAACGCGGCGCTCGATCTCTTCGGCGAGCTTCCGGTAGAGCGGCCCTCCCACGCCGCCGTAGCGCCGGCCAAGCACCTCGTCGGAGATGCCCTCCGGCAGGTCCTCGGCCGCCGGGAATAAGTCCCCGACACGGAACCCCCGAGCGACGTGTTCCTGCAGGCGCCGCGCCGTGTCCTCGCTCGCGGTCGCCTTCTGGGCGAAGGTGGTCCCGGAACGGTTGGCGAGCAGGTCGGCGAACGAAAAGCCGCTGCCGCCGTCGGCGTCGAGCTCCTCCTTGAACAGCCCGCTGGCGTCGCTCACGCCTCGGGTCGCCAGCACGGTCAAGGCCGCGCTCACGAAGAAGTGACGCGTCCAGTCGTTGCGACCTCGCAGGGTCGCGCCCTGCAGCCTCGACTCCGCTCGCTCGCCGGCGCCTTCCTCCAGGAACGTGCCGTAGAGGTTCTCGATGCGCCGGTGGCCCAGGAACGTGCCGAGCACGATGATCGCCGCCTCGTTCTCCCTCATGGCGGAGCCTTCCTGGGAGCGTTCGCGGGCGAGCCGAAAGGCCGCCTCGACCGCGCGCGCCGTGCGCTCGTCGCCCGGCGGCCAGGGCTCGCCGCCCTGTGTGAAGAGCGCAGCCTGGGCTCGCACCGAGTCGGTGAGCTCGTCCCGTTCCGCGCTTCCGGTGAGATCGCCCAGGTCCGCGTGGCCGTACGCCACCTCGACGCCCTCGCCGCCGGACTCGACCTTTCGGATGGCTTGTCGAGCGGCGCGCACGCGAGAGTCCAGCTGCAACGCGAGGACCGCGGTCCACGCCACCGGCTTCAGCAGGAATTGCGGGACCTGGAGGCGCCCGATGCGCAGCAGGGCGACGTCGACGGACAGATCTCTGTCCGTCGCCGCGACGCGGCCGCGCGCGCGGACATTGAGGTAGGGCCGCTCCTCGAGCAGCGGCAGCCGAACCGAAACCTCGACCAGCATGCCGTCCGCGCCGAGCTGCACCCGCCCCCGCCGCACGCCCGACTCCATCGATATGGCCCACGCCAGCAGTACGTTGAGGTCGTGCTCGGTGAGCCGAACGGCGTGGGTCTCGTGCGGCCCGAGGGAGCGCGGGCTGCGGGCCGTGAGGCGCCGATAGAGGTCTCGCTTCTCGCTCGACACGAGGGGTGAGGTTTCGATGGCGAGCGGGGCGCCCTCCAGGCCCATCGAAAGGCCGATGGCCAGGCTGGCGACGGCCAGCGCACCCGCGGTCCCCAGGAGCCACAGGACGGCCCTGGGGCGCACGCCGAGGCCAAAGCCCAGGAGCCCGCCGACGAGGCCCGGCAGGCAGTCGAGCGCGCTCAGCGCCCCTCGCTGGCTCCACAGCAGCCCGATCGGGACGATGGTCGTCAGGGCGAGCGCCAGCGGCGCACTGCGGCTGGAGCCGCCGGGAGCCAGGGCGCGCACCGCCAGAAAGCCGAGCGCGCCGAAGGCCACGGCCTCGCCGAGGCCGCGGAGCCCGGCCTCGAAGAGCCAGGCCCGGAGCGCCGCGCCGCTCTGCAGCTCGCGCAACCTTGGCAGAAAGCGAGGAGGCCCGGAGAAATGCGCGGCTGCGGCGACCAGCCCGAGACAGAGAAGCAGGCCGAGGCGCGCCTGGGCGCGGTCCCGGGGAGCGGCCTCGGACAACCGGGCCCTCCGGCGTCAGGAGCGCTCGACGACGAGCGTCACGACGTAGGACGAAGGGTCGGTGGGCTGGGACGCCCGTGGAGCGGGAAGCAGCGCCCGGACCTCGACGGTGTAGCCGTCGTAGCGGGCTTGAGGTGCGCCGGGCGTCTTGAGCTCGACGATGTCTTCCGGCCGCGGGAGCCGCCGGAGCGTCAGCTCCACCGTGGCCTCTCCCGCCCAGACGCAGATCACGTCGATCGGGCAGCGCGAGTCGCTCGACACGCCGGCGAAGCCGACCACCAGCAGCTCCCCGCCGATCGTGGCGGTTTCTCCCACGCGCAGCTCGAAGCTCTGGCCGAGGGCGACCCGCCTCGTGGGGCCCGTCATGTCGGAGCCGCCGCAGGCGACGGCGAGAGTGAGCAGTGCCGCAGCCAGGGATCTCATGCGCTCCGGCTCGCCATCCGCAGGTAGTGCGGCGACGTGCCCAGTTCCTTCCACTTCTCCGGTAGACGGTGCTGCGGGTTCGGCGTGTCGACGCACACGCCGCAGCGGATGCAGCCCTGCACCTCGGGACAGTGCGGGGAGAGCGCCTCGCGGCGGCTGCGCTCCAGCTCCTTCGCGTAGTACGCCTTGCTCACGCCGTTGTCGACGACGTCCCAGGGCAGGATCTCGTCGCGCCCGCGCTCGCGGAAGAGGTAGAAGGCCGGGTCGAGGCCTTTGGTCTTCATGGCCCGCTTCAGCTCGACGCGCTCCCGTGCGGCGACCTCCAGCGCGTCAGCCACACGCCGGTCGCCCAGGGCCAGGATCGACTGCGTCACGCCGGTCCGCGCGCTCTTCAGGATCGCGTCCACGTTCGGGATTCTGCCGAAGGCCTTGCGCAGGAACTGGAGCTTCCGGTCGGTCTCCTTGGGGTTCTCCATGGGGAGCCACTGGAACGGCGTGCCCGGCTTGGGCACGAACGGGTTCACGGACGGGTGGATGCGTCCCAGGCGCCCGCGCTTGCGCCCGGCGTCGAGCATGCGGCCGCGGATCCTCTCCGTGAGGTCGACGATCGACTCGACGTCGCCGTGCTCCTCGAAGGGCAGGCCGACCATGTAGTAGAGCTTCAGGTTCTGGATGCCGTTCTCGAAGATCCAGGAGGCCTTGTCGAGGATCTCCTCGTTGGAGAACTGCTTGTTCAGGATATGGCGCATCCGGTCCGAGCCGCACTCGGGCGCGAGTGTCAGGCCCTGGACGCCCGTGTCGGCGAGCTTGAAGACGAACTGCGGCGTCAGGTCGTCGAGCCGGAGCGAGGCCACCGAGACCTCGTAGCCGAGCGCCGCGAGGTCGTCCACGATCCCGTCGATCTCGGGATGGTCGCAGACCGCGGTGGAGACGAGACCGATCCGGTTCGTGAGGCCGCGCACCTCGCGGGCTCGCTCCACGATCTCGCGCCGGGAGAAGCCCCGCACGGGCAGGTAGTTGTAGCCGGCCCAGCAGAAGCGGCACATGCATGGGCAGCCCCGCGAGATCTCCACCATGAACTTCATGGACATCTCGGTGTGGGGGGTCAGGATGGCCGACTGCGGCATCGGCATGCGGCCGGGCCAGGCGCGCTGCCGGACCACGGGGCCCTCGCCGTCCACGCGGGCGATGGTGCCGTCGGCGTGAAGGTGCACCTCGTAGCGCGAGGGCACGTAGAAGCCGTCCTTCGCGCGGAGCGCGTCGAGCCCCTTGCGTGGCGTCTCGGCCCCGAGCAGCGCGTCCACGAAACGCCCGACGAGCGCCTCGCCCTCGCCCACGCCCATCACGTCCGCGAACGGCGCGAGAGGCTCGGGGTTCAGGAACACGGCCGCGCCGCCGAACAGGACGATCGGATCCCGCGGACCCCGGTCGCACGCACGGAGCGGGATGCCGGCGAGGCCCAGCATCCGGAGGACGTGCACGTAGTCGTTCTCGAAGGAGATCGAGAAGGCCACGACGTCGAAGTCGCGGAGCGGCGTGCCGGTCTCGAAGCTGCGAAGGGGCGCGCCGCTCGTGTGGAGCTCTGCGGCGTCCGTGTCGTCGGGCAGGAACACCCGCTCGCACAGCACGTCGTCCTTGGCGTTGAAGAGCTGGACGACGCCCTGGAAGCCCAGGTTGGACATCCCGACGAAGTAGAGGTTGGGCCAGCACAGCGCCACCCGGAAGCGGCCCGCGCGCTTCGCCGGCTCGAGGCGCACCTCGGCGTCGAGGAGCTGGCGATGGCGTTCGCGAAGGCGGCGGCTCATGAGGCCCCGCCCCATGGGCGGGAACCTTCTATTCTACCCCGCCGCGGCGTTCTAGAACGCCACGTGCACGCCGGCGCCGAGACCGGCGCCGTTCGCGTCCGTCATCGGCACGAAAGAGACCCGCCTCTCACGGCGCACGGGCTCGCCGTCCTCGCGAGCCACGGTCCTGCCGACGATGAAGCCCAGCGCGGCCCCGCCCACCACGTCGGACAGGTGATGCTTGTCGCGCTCGATGCGCGAGAGGCCGACGAGGCCGGCCACGGCATACGCCGGAACGCCGATCCTCGTCCCGTAGTGATGCTGCGCAAGCGCCGCCCAGGCGAAGGCGTTCGAGGTGTGGCCCGAGGGAAAGGAGCGGGTGTCCGAGCCGTCGGGCCGCTCGCGAGACGCCGCGCGCTTGAAGATCTCGGTGTAGAGGCCGGTCACGATCGTGGCCTGGGCGATGTCGTAGGTCAGGCCTCGAAAGCGCGGATCGCTCGCGGCACGTCCCGTGACGAACAGGCCGAGGGCCAGAGGCCCGATGGTCGACGCCGTGCCGGCTTGCCGCCCGAGTTCGCCGAGATCCTCGGCCCGTCCCCGCAGCGCCCGCGCTGTACCGCCGTCGAGGCGCGTGGCGATGCCGGTGAAGGCGGCCCCTGCCAGGAGGGGACGCAGGTTCTCCCTCGCGAACACCCCGACGACGTTGCGCCCGAGGTTGGGCGCGAACTGCGACAGCGTCCGGCGGCCATCGTCGAGGCTCCGGTCAAGGCGCTTTGCCGAGTCGATCGGCGGGCGGTCGCCCAGCGTGACGGCATCGGCGTCAGCGAGACTCGCAAGCGCAGCTCCGCCCGCGGGCACATCAGCGGCCTTCGCCTGGGGGGCGGTGCAAACGAGCAGCGCTAGGAGCAGGTGCGGGGCCGGTCGTCGCAAGATCGCTTGTTCTCCTCGCGTCGGATAGAGGCTGCGCGGACCGCGCATTCTACTTCGATTTGCGGACAGGCGCCAGAGGTGGTCGCGGGCCGACTGGCGACAGGGTCTTGACGCACGGATCCTGGCTTCAAGGCCACATCCAAGCCACCGCCTTGAAGTGAGTGAGCAGCGTCAGCGGAGTGGCTGGGAGAACCGAGTGCTCTAACGCGTGGTCAATCAAGCTGGGATCCTCCCACAAGGCGGCAGCAAGGGCTCCCTCCAGCGGGACGTACATGATCACCAGGGCGGAGCTCGAAGCGAGCTGGGCTCGATATGCCGGGTCTCCGAGCTGAGAGATGTGGTCCCGCATCCGGCCAACGTGCTGTCTCAACAGACTCCGCCGCTTGGCCTCGTCTTCGGCCTCGAGACTCTCGAGGTAGGCGGTGATCGGCGCCCCCGCGTCGATCGCGGCTGTCCTCACCCCCGGGAGGTCGACGATGACCTCAGGACGGGCGGGCTCCTCAGTTGCCGCGAATTCCGACGAGCCATTGAACTGGCAGTGCTCGTAGACACCGGCCATGTCGATGAGCCGCCGAAGCGGGATGCACCAGCCGTCAAGGCGATTTCGCGGAACAAGACCCTTGCCCAGCTTCTCGGTCGTCGCGCGCAACTCCACCTGGGCGCTCTCCAGCGCGGTCAGCTCCCTCTCCAACGCAGCGGCGCGGTCGAGGCGGCTGCGCTCGAGGTTGTGCAGGGACGCGTGGAGGCCCGCTAGGGAATCTCGCAGTGGCGTGACCAGCAGCTCGATCGCTGCCTGGCTCGCCGCCAGCCGGGCGCCGCTTCGCTCTTCGAACTCGCCGAGAGCGGTCCTGACGGCCTCCCGGACCGCCCGTTGGCCAGTCGCGAGGGCCTCCGACGACAAGGCGGCAGCGGCCTCGCGGGAGCTCGTTTGCGCTCGCTCAAGCAGGGTCTGCAGGTCCCGGTTGCGCAACCCTGCCTCCTCGACCCGGATCGCCAGGCATGCCTTCTCCTGCTCCGCTTCGCCGAGGGCGGCTTGGAGCTCGTCGAGCCGGGACTGCTGTCGGGAAATGGCGGCCTCCAGCTCTGGGATCTGGCCGGCCCGAAGTCGAAGGCTGTCGATTTCCGCCGCGGCTTCCTGCTGTTGGAGCTGCATGCGCCTGAGCGCGGCCTCGACGGGCGGAAGCTGCCCCGCGCGCGCCTGTTCGGAGGCCAACGTCGCGAGGGTGCAGGTGAGCTCTTCGCCAAGCTCAGACAGCTTGCCCTCCAGCGAGGGAATGCGGCTGGCTTCCGCATGTAGCCGTTTCGCCTCGGCTTGGGCGGACGCCAGGCGGCCTCGAACGACGGCGAGTTCGGCTTCCGCCGCTCCGGCGGCCGCCCCAGATTTGGAGACCAGCTCCGTGGCTTTCCGCACCTCGTCCGCGAGCGCAGCCTCGCGCGCCTCGGTCGACTTGAACCTGAGGAGTGTGCCCATCACCAAGCCGGCCACGCCGCTCGCGGCGAGCGCCAGCAGGGCCACATCCACGGACACCTCGAAAATCGACATCTCAGACATGTGGGGACTCCCTGGAATGCGTAATGCAACCCTGAGCCCGAGCCGCCTTGCGCGGGCGTCTCTCCACTTCGCGCTCCGGGAGGGATGTACCGAGGTAGGGCACACTGTAACACGCAATCCCACCGACCGTGGACGGAGACGGAAGGCAGGTGCTGCGCTTGCACTTGAGCGGCGCGTGCGGGAAAGTCTTGCGCGTGTCCCTGGTAGAGCCGGCACCCCCAATCGCAAGGTTCGAGAACATCCTCTGCATCGGGGCGGGATACGTGGGTGGCCCCACCATGGCCGTCATGGCCAAGCACTGCCCCGACATCCAGGTCGTGGTGGCGGACATCAACGCCGAGCGCATTGCAGCCTGGCAGTCTGGATCGCCCCCACTCTACGAACCCGGACTGGCGGCGGCCTTGAGCATAGGGCTGGGGCGCAACCTGCGCTTCACCGCCGACGTGGAAGGGGCGATCGCCGAGGCGCGGATGATCTTCGTGAGCGTGAACACGCCGACGAAGACCTACGGCCGCGGCGCCGGCAAGGCCGCCGATCTCAGGTACTGGGAGCAGACGGCGCGCAGCATCCTCAAGCATGCGCGGGGCGACACGATCGTGGTCGAGAAGAGCACCCTGCCTGTGCGCACGGCCGAGGCGATGGAGCGCATCCTGAGGACCGGCGCCAGCCAGGCCCGCTTCGTGGTGCTGTCGAACCCTGAGTTCCTGGCCGAGGGCACCGCCATCCGCGACCTCGAGCACCCGGACCGCGTCTTGATCGGAGGACCCGAAACCCCCGAGGGCAGGACGGCCATCCGGGCCCTGGCCGACATCTACGCCAGATGGGTGCCTGCCGAGCGGATCCTGACGTCCAACGTGTGGTCCGCCGAGCTTTCGAAGCTGGCCGCCAACGCCTTCCTTGCGCAGCGGGTCAGCTCGATCAACGCCATCTCGGCGCTGTGCGAGCGCACCGGTGCGAACGTGCTGGAGGTAGCCCACGCGATCGGATCGGATCGCCGCATCGGCTCCCAGTTCCTGCGGGCGGGGATCGGCTTCGGCGGCTCCTGCTTCCAGAAGGACATCCTCAACCTGGTCTACCTCTGCGAACACCACGGCCTCGGGGAGGTCGCTCGCTATTGGGAGGCGGTCGTCGCCATGAACGACTACCAGCAGCGGCGCTTCGTCGAGCGGATGATCCGGGCGATGTTCAACACGCTGGCGGAGAAGCGCATCGCCGTGTTCGGGTTCGCTTTCAAGGCCGATACCGGTGATACGCGCAACTCCCCGGCCATTCCGGTGTGTCGCGAGCTCCTCGCCGAGCAGGCTCGAGTCTGCATCACCGATCCGCGGGCGCTCGAATCGGCCCGTCACGAGCTGGCGGACGCGGGGCCGGCGCTGAGCTTCGAGACCGACCCTTACGCGGCTGCATGCGGCGCGCATGCCATCGCGCTTCTCACCGATTGGGAGGAGTACCGGACGCTGGACTACGCCCGCATCTTCGACTCCATGGAGAAGCCCGCCTTCATCTTCGACGGGCGGAATCTGTTCGACCCCGAGCCCCTCTACCGGCTGGGGTTCAATTACTACTCGGTCGGACGCCCCGGGCGGTCGCGGCTCGACGGGGAGCACGCCGGCACGACCGGTGACCGCCTCGGTTCAGGGACGTGACCCGGCCTGCGCCGGGGGGACGCTGAAGCGGCCGCCGCAGTCCCGAGCCCAACCAGCACGCTTTGTGTTGTGCTATCGAAGGCTCGAGGCGTAGACTGCTTGCGGACTCCCGCAGGAAGTGATTGGTTTGGGCCGCACACGCGATCTTGGAGGGGCGACCCCCTGACGGCCGCCTCTCCCAGTCGGGTTCCTTCGCGTTGCTGAGGCGGGCGCCGTCTGAGCCAGCTTTCCAGCCTTCTTGTGCGCGTTCCGACTTCCGGACAGCCTCGCTGTCGAGGACGCGCCAAGGTAGGCTCACACCTCCATGCCGACCTAACTGCGCCGGTTCGAGGCCTGAGAGGCGGGCCAGCGGCTGGCTTGGCAAAGGCACCCGATGGCGAACTCCCTCCCGCCAGTCCCGGGCTCGGCCACCTGTCCGCCCAATGAACTGACACGGGCCGCGAAGGCGCGTCTTGCCAGTGGCATGCTCCTCGCCGTTGTTCTTGCCCTGCACGCGGGCAATGCATCCGGCAGCCTGCGCGGCGAATCGCTCGAACCAGCCGCCGTCCAGGCCGCGCTCGAAAGCGCGACGCAGCTGGACGTCCGCGTGTCGGCCAGCTCGGATGACGCCGAAGAGAGCGCCTCGGGCGGGATGAGCCTGACGAGCACCGACCTCGAGCTCGTGACCGAGTCGACGGTCCAGACGGTGGGCGTGCGCTTCAACGGAGTGAGCGTTCCTCGAGGCGCGCGCGTCCTGAGCGCCTACGTCCAGTTCCAGGTCGACGAGGTCGGTTCGGCTCAGACCGATCTGATCCTGCAGGGCGAAGCCTCGGACAACGCCCCGGCCTTCACCGGCTCTGCGCGAAACATCTCGTCGCGTGCGCGAACCGCCGCCGCCATGGCGTGGCCGCCGCCGGCCTGGCCGACGGTGGGCATAGCGGGGCCCGACCAGCGGACCCCGGACCTGGCTGCCGTGATTCAGGAGATCGTGGACCGGACGGGCTGGTCCGCCGGAAACTCGCTCGTGCTCATCGTCACCGGCAGCGGTAAGCGAACCGCCGAGGCGTTCGATGGGGTCGCTGCAGCCGCGCCACTGCTGCACGTGGAGTATGGGCCGAATGCCGTGAACCTGCCGCCGGCGGTGACGATCGACGCGCCGGCGGGCGGCGCGCGCGCCGAGCCCGGCGAACTGATCGTGTTCAGTGGAACCGCGATGGACCTGGAGGACGGGAACCTGACCGGCACACTGGCCTGGACCTCCAGCCTCGACGGCTCGATCGGCAGCGGCGGCAGCGTGAGCCGGGCTCTGTCGGAGGGCGTTCACGTCGTCACCGCCTCCGCCACCGACAGCGGAGGCCTGACAGGAACAGGCCAGGTCGCGATCACTGTGGGGGCGCCAACGGTCACGATCATTGCCCCGCCTGATGGAGGCGGGTTCCAGCCCGGCCACGCGATCAGCTTCGCGGGGAGTGCGACGGACGTCCAGGATGGCGACCTCACTGCCAGCCTGACATGGGCTTCGCAGCTGGATGGCCCGATCGGCAGCGGCGGCAGCTTCACCCGTTCCGATCTCTCGGTGGGCGTGCAACGCATCAGTGCCGCCGTGACCGATAGCAGCGGCTTGAGCCACCAAGCCGAGGTCACTGTCACCGTGGCCACGGACACACCGGTCCTGGTCGGAGCGGGCGACATCGCGAGCTGCAGCGGAGTCAAGGACGATGCCACGGCCGCCCTGCTCGATGGCATCGATGGAACAGTGCTCACCACCGGCGACAACGTCTATCCCGACGGCACCGACGCCGAGTTCCGCGACTGCTACGATCCCACCTGGGGCCGCCACAAGGCCCGCACCCGCCCCGCCACCGGCAATCACGACTACCACGTACCTGGCGCGGCGGGTTACTTCAACTACTTCGGCCCGGCGGCCGGCGAACCGACCAAGGGCTACTACAGCTACGAACTCGCGGGCTGGCACATCGTCGTCCTCAACAGCGAGTGCGCGCAGGTGGGCGGCTGCACGCGCACGTCCCCGCAGGGCCAGTGGCTGCAGGCCGATCTCGCCGCTCATCCGGCCGCCTGCACCCTGGCCTACTGGCACAAGCCTCGCTTCAGCTCGGGCGGAAACCACGGCGGCACGACCGCGGTGCACGACTTCTGGCAACTGCTCTACGAGGCCGGCGCCGACGTCGTCTTGAACGGGCACGAGCACAGCTACGAGCGGTTCGGCAAGCAGAATCCGGCTGCCGCCGCCGATCCAGCGGGCATCCGCGAGTTCGTCGTCGGTACAGGAGGAGCGGGCCTCTACGCGTTCGGGCCGCCCGTGGCGAACAGCGAGGTCCGGAACGACACCACCCACGGTGTCCTGAAGCTGACGCTGGACGCCCGCGGCTACGAGTGGGAGTTCGTCCCCGTCGCCGGGGGCACCTTCTCCGACTTCGGAAGCGACACGTGCTTCACGACCAACGAGCCCCCGACGGCCGCGATCACAGCGCCTGCCAACGGCGCGACCTTCAACCGGGGTGAGCTGGTGAGCTTCGCAGGGACAGGCGACGACGCGGAGGACGGGGATGTCACCGCCGGCCTCACGTGGACCTCGAACCTGGACGGCGTGATCGGCAGCGGCGGCTCCTTCTCGACGAGCACGCTCTCGAGGGGAACGCACGTCGTGATCGTCCGCGTGACCGACAGCGGGGGCCTGACGGGCTCCGCCCAGATCTCCCTGGTCATCGACGGCCCGCCGACGGTGACGATCACCGCGCCTCAGAACGGCGCGACCTTCGACGTCGGCACGCCGGTGAGCTTCACGGGCCTGGCGAGCGACCTGGAGGAAGGCAACCTGTCGGCCGGCCTCTCGTGGACCTCGAGCCGGGACGGCCTGATCGGGACTGGCGGCACGTTCTCCACCGCCGCGCTGAGCGGCGGCACGCACGTGATCACGGCTGGCGTCGCGGACGGCAGCGGCCTCAGCGGCTCGGCGCAGGTCTCGGTGACGATCACCCGGCCGCCCCTCGTCACGATCACGGCGCCGTCGAACGGAGCCACGGTCGACCCCGGCGTCGCGGTCGCGTTCGCGGGCTCGGCGAGCGATCCGGAGGACGGCGACCTGACCAGCGCTCTCGCCTGGTCCTCGAGCCTGAACGGCAACATCGGCTCGGGCGGGGCGTTCACCTTCTCGAACCTCGTGCCGGGCAGCCACACGATCACGGCCTCCGTCGCGGACACTGCCGGCAGCGTCGGCACCAGCAGCATCACGCTCGTGGTGAACCGCGCGCCGGTCGTGAGCATCGCGCAGCCTTTGAGCGGCGCGGTCTTCGCGCCGGGCCAGGTCGTCTCGTTTGCGGGCAGCGCGTCCGACCCGGAGGATGGAAGCCTGACCGCCGTCATGGTGTGGATCTCGAGCCTGGACGGCTCGATCGGGAGCGGCGGCTCCTTCTCCACGAACATGCTCTCCCGAGGAACGCACGTCGTCACCGCTCAGGCCACCGACAGCCGCGGCCTCATCGGCAGCGCCCAGGTTTCGGTGAGGATCGACGCGCCTCCCTCCGTGTCGATCCTGGGGCCCGCGAGCGGCTCGAGCTTCGACCTGGGTGACCCGGTCAGCTTCACGGGATCCGGCGCCGACGCCGAAGCCGGCGACATCTCCGCCACCCTGTCCTGGACCTCGAGCCTCGATGGCGCGTTCGGGACTGGCGGGGCCTTCGCGACGAGCGCGTTGAGACGCGGCCTGCACCTGATCACAGCCCGCGCCACCGACGACGCGGGCCAGACCGCCTCCGCCCAGATATCGATCACGATCGACGGGCCGCCCGTCGTGACGATCACCGCGCCCGCGAACGGCGCGACCTTCACGCTGGGCGCCGTGGTCTCCTTCGCGGGCAGCGCCAGCGACGTCGAGGACGGCTCCCTCTCGGCAGGACTCGCCTGGACATCGAACCTCGACGGGGACATCGGTACGGGGGGCGCGTTCACGCGTTCCGACCTGAGTCTCGGGACCCACACGATCACCGCTTCGGCAACCGACAGCAGGGGCAAGCTCGCGACGAGCGCGATCTCGATCACCATCGTCCAGCGGCCGCTGGTGAGGCTCGACAAGCGCGTGGTCGCCGGCGCCGACGATGCGGAGGAGAAGGGGTCCGGGAGTGTCTCGGTGACCAGCAACGACCTGGAGCTGGTGACCGACAGCTCGCTGCAGACGGTGGGAGTCAGGTTCGTCGGGCTGACGATCCCACGCGGAGCGACCATCCGCGCGGCCTACGTCCAGTTCCAGGCGGACGAAACCCAGTCGGAAGCCACGTCGCTGACGATCCGGGGCCAGCTGGCTGCCAACCCAGCGGCCTTCTCGACGGCCAAGTTGAACGTCTCGTCGCGGCCGCGCACGAGCAGCTCCGTCTCCTGGGCTAACGTTCCCGCCTGGAACACCGTGGGCGACCTCGGCCTGTCGCAACGCACGCCCAGCCTGACGGGCATCGTGCAGGAGCTCGTGAACCAGCCCGCGTGGGCCAACGGAAACGCCATGGTCTTCATCATCACCGGCACCGGCCATCGCACGGCCGAGTCCTTCGAGGGAGGCTCCACCAAGGCGCCGCTGCTGCACGTCGAGTACTGACAGGTGTCAGAGCAAGGGCCCGGCCCGCACTGCGCGCCCGAGCCACGATCCAGCCATCAAGGACGTCAGCATCGCCAGCAGCACCAGGCAGGCATAGAAGCCGTCGTTGATGATGCCGGCCTCGATCGCCACGCTCGCGAGCACGATGCCGGGCCCCCCGCGGGCATTCATGGCGGCGGCGAGGTTGAGCGCGCTCTTTCGCGCCACACCGGCCCAGCGCGCGCCGATGTAGACGCTTCCGGCCTTGATCACGCACGCGAGCACGAAGAAGGCGGCGAAGAAGATCCAGGGGACGCCGAGTCGGAGGTTGAGGCGCAGGCCCACCATCGCGAAGAAGAGCGGCACGAAGAAGGCGTTCGCGAAAGCCTTCGCAGCACGCCGCTGGGGCTCGGGTGGATCGGTGGACGTGCTCGCGACCACACCGGCCAGGAACGCGCCGAACATCAGCTGCACATCGAGGAACATCGCGAGGCCCGAAGCCACGACCAGGAATGTCAGGAGGTAGCCGAGGTGGCTCGTCGAACCGACCAGCTTGAAGCGCGCCTGCGTGATCCGCCTGTAACAAGTTGGCCCCAGGCTGAGAGCCAGCGCGAAGAATACGAGCGTAACGACGACGTGGTAGACGACGGACCATGTCCCGTCAGGCACGCCGAGCCAGTGAGCGAGGCCGAGGGTCGCCGCCCTGGGCAGGGGCAGCGCCATGGCCACGGCGATCGACAACAGGACGTAGAGCATCACGTCCTCGACCACCGCTGCGGTCAGCACGACCCTGGCGAAGGGTGTGTCGAGTAGCTTGAGCTCCATCATGATCTTCGAGAGCACGGGGATGCTCGTCACCGCGACCGCGATCGCGACGACCAGATCGAACGCGAGCGGCGTCGCGGCCGGGCCGTAATGAGCCGTGAAGTCGACGACGCGCCCGCACGCCAGCGCGACCGCGACGGGCAGCAGCGTTCCCGCGCCGATGACGAAGGCGGCGGTGCGCCGCTCCGCCCTGGGGAACCCCGCCGGCAGTTCGAGCCCCGAGCAGAACATCAGGAGCATCAGCCCGATCTTGTTCACCGCGCCGAGTGCGACCTGGGTTCCCTCGCGGCCAAAGACGGTCGCGTGCCAATCGGGGCTGAGCGACGCGAGAAGTGTCGGACCGAGCACTAGCCCGCCGCTGATCTCGCCGACCACGCGCGGCTGGCGCAGCGCCTGGAAGAGGCGACCGCCTGCATGCGCCGCGAGCAGCAAATGGCCAACAGCCACCAGGAAGTATGCGAAGTCGTGATCGGACATCAGTCGCGTGGGCGGTTGCGGGTCGGCCAGCTGCCCGCGGAATGCACTGACACGAGATGGTCGAGGATGAGCGGCGGACTATAGCATTGGCGCCGGCCACGGTCCAGTGCATGCCCGGGCGCTTGCAGGGTGTCCCGGTCGCCGTCTTCCAGATCCAGGGGGCGCCATCCCCGGGCACGACGCGGCGCCTCGGCGGAAATCCCACCTCGGCGAGGCGCGCTTTCAGTTCCTCGCAGCGCCTGCGGAGTTGCTCCTGTGACCGCCCGGTTGACCGGCAGCCGCGCCATTCGCTACACTCCTCCCAGTTCGAGCCGGCACGGTTCCACGTCGGGGCCCTCCTACCGGGTGTGTGCGACCGTGGGTGCCGCAGTATGGACACCCGCCGGGCGCGACCTGTGCGGGCGAAAGGAAGGGCCATGGATCCGGTGGGCGCATACACGCGCGGCAACGTCGGCGGCGCGAAATCGATCGCCAATGCCTTGACGATCGATGTCGAGGAGCACTTCCAGGTCCACAACCTCGCGCGTCACTTCGACCGCGAAACGTGGGACCTCCAGCCGAGCCGTGTCGTCCGCAACACGCGGCTCTTGCTCCGCATCCTGGCCGAATACGACGTGCGCGCGACGTTCTTCGTCCTGGGTTGGGTTGCCGAGCGCCATCCCGCCCTCGTCAAGGAGCTGGCGGCCGCGGGTCACGAGGTGGCGACCCATGGCTACGGCCACGCGCTCATCTACGACCAGACCCCGACGGAGTTCGACGAGGACATCCGGCGGGCGGTGGCATCCATCGAGGCGGCCGGGTTGCCCCGCCCGATCGGCTACCGCGCGCCAGGGTTTTCGATCACGGCGCGTTCGTTGTGGGCTCCAGACATCCTGCTCGGGCACGGGCTGCGCTACGACTCGAGCATCTTTCCGACCGTGGCTCACGACCGCTATGGGATGCGGGGGGCCGAGCGCTTCGCTCACCGGCTGCCTTGCGGGCTGTTGGAGTTGCCCCCGAGCACCGTGCGCATGGGGCGGCAGAACTGGCCGGTGGCGGGTGGCGGCTACTTCCGGCTGTACCCTCTTTGGGTGACGAAAGCGGCCTTGCGCCGGATCAACGCCGAAGGCCAGCCGGCCGTCTTCTACGTCCACCCCTGGGAGTTCGACCCCGATCAGCCCCGAGTGCGGGGCGTGTCGCTGCTCAAGCGCTTTCGCCATTACCAGAACCTCGACAAGACCGAGCGCCGCTTGCGAGCGCTTCTCACCGAGTTTCGCTTCGCACCCATGCGCGAAGTCTTCGCCGAGCGGATCGCGTCGGCGCCGGCCGAAGCGGCCGTTGGGATGACGGCTTGACGGACGCGTCAGCGGCCATGCGAGAAACCCGCGCGTCCGAGCCGCTGCAGTGCTGAGGAGAAGGATGGAGGAGGAGATGGAGTGGACATCGTCTCGGCGAAACCGGTCGTTCGGGATCGCGGCAGCCGTGGCGGTCGCGCTCCTGACCGGCCCGGCCTGCGCCACCGTCCAGAAGCCGGCGCATCTGAAGACGCTGGCTCCAGCGGACCTGTCGAAGCCCGCGGACTGGGAGTACAAGATCCAGATCGGCGACCAGCTTGACGTCAAGTTCTACTTCAACAACGACCTGAACGAGCACGTCGTCGTCCGTCCGGACGGCAGGATCTCGCTGCAGCTCGTGCCAGAGGTGATGGCAGCGGGCCTCACCGCGCGGGAGCTGACCGACAAGCTCAAGCAGGACTACTCCCGGGAGCTCAGCAACCCGGAGCTGACGGTCATCGTACGGACGTTCTCGGCCCAGCGGATCTTCGTCGGCGGCGAGGTCGCGAAGGGAGGCGAGAAGCCCTTGGTGGGGAGCGTCACAGCCCTCCAGGCGGTCGCCATGGCCGAGGGCTTCAAGGACTCGGCCCGGCTGACCGAGGTGGTCGTGATCCGGCGCAACATCGACCGCACCCCCTTGGCGATCCCGATCAACCTCAAGGCGGCGATCAGCGGAGTCGATCCCAGCCAGGACATCTCCTTGTTGCCCTACGACGTCGTCTGGGTCCCGAAGTCGACGCTCGCGAACATCAACAAGTACGTGAACCTGATCATCTGGAACAACGTTCCGATCTCGTTCGGGTTCCGCCTAGTTCCGCAGGATTTCTAGGGATCGACACCGACACCGGCCCTCGAGCCGAGGCCCGACGCGCGCGGCTCACGCGCGTCTACCTCGCGCTTGATGGCCCTGGAGGGTGCTGTTGCTCTCGACGCTGGTGACGGGCAGCGCGGGCTTCATCGGCTATCACATCTGCCAGCGCCTGCTCCGCGACGGCGCGCGCGTGGTGGGCCTCGACAACCTCAACGACTACTACTCCGTGGCCCTCAAGGAGGCGCGAAACGCCCGGCTGCTCGCCCACCCACGCTACGAGTTCCACCTGCGGGACCTCCAGGACAAGGATCTGGTCCGCGGCCTGCTCGTTCGCGAGGGCTTCGACACCGTGTTCCACATGGCGGCACAAGCCGGAGTGCGATACAGCCTGGAGGCCCCCGAGGCCTACCTCAAGAGCAACATCGATGGGACGTTGAGCCTGCTGGAGGCGGCACGGTTCGCGCCGAACAAGCCTCACCTCTTGATGGCCTCGTCGAGCTCCGTCTACGGCGCTTCAGATCGCTATCCCTACCGCGAGGACGACCCGGCCGATCGGCCGCTCGCCCTTTACGGCGCCACGAAGCGGGCCAACGAGCTCATGGGCCACGCCTATGCGCACCTCTTCGGCCTGCGCGTCACCATGCTGCGGTTCTTCACGGTCTACGGCCCTTGGGGACGCCCGGACATGGCCCTGTTCAGGTTTGTCAAGGCCATTCGCGAGGGCCGCGAGATCGAGCTGTACAACAACGGCGACATGGTGCGCGACTTCACCTACGTCGACGACATCGTGGACGGTGTCCTGGCCCTCGACGCGGCCCGCAAGCGCGAGGGCCAGCCCCTCTACGACGTGTTCAATATCGGCGCGTCGCAGCCCCGCCCGCTGCGCGACTTCCTCGAGGCGATCGAGGCCAGCGTGGGTGAGAAGGCGCGCGTCAAGCCCATGCCCTTCCAGAGCGGGGACGTGTACAAGACCCACGCCGACGTCGGCAAGCTGCGGGCGCTCTGCGGCTACGAGCCCCGCACCGGGATTCGCGAGGGCGTGGCGCGCTTCGTGGAATGGTACGTGTCCTTCTACGGCGCCGGGGCGGCCTGACGCGCTGCGGCGCCTCTCCGAGGCGGCGAGGCTCGAAGCGCGGCCGCGCTCGATCAGACCCCGGCCCTGAGGAGGCCCAGCACCCTGTTGCACGCCTCTTCCACCGATAGGTGGGTGGTGTCGAGGACCAGATCCGGACGTGCGGGGGCCTCGTAAGGATCGTCGACGCCCGTGAGGTTCTTGAGCTCTCCGCGCCGCGCCCGCGCGTACAGCCCCTTCGTGTCCCGTCGCTCACACTCGTGGAGCGGCGTCGCCACGTAGATCTCCTTGAAGTTTCGGCACAGCCCGCGGACGAAGTCGCGTGCCTCTGCGTAGGGCGACACGAAGGATGCGACGACGATCACGCCGTGGCTCTCGAGCCGGCTCGCGAGGTATCCCACTCGCTTGATGTGGGCGTCGCGCTCCGCCCTGGTGAAGCCGGTCTGGGGGAACACTGCCCGGATCAGGTCACCGTCGAGGTGTTCGACCCTGGCGCCCCGCCCGACGAGCCGCATGTACACGCGCTCGGAGATGGTGCTCTTTCCCGAGCCCGATAGCCCCGTGAACCATAGCACCGCCGGCTTGAGGCGGCGCTCCTCGGGTTGCGCCCGGCCCTGGGCGCGGCCGCGCGGCGGCGCCTGCCGGCGATTCCTGCTGCGCTGCGTTCGAGCCTTTCGCGCCACGCGACGCGCTAGCGGCCGAGCACGAAGCC
>DASSJI010000079.1:0-31447 GCA_035691285.1 Vicinamibacteria bacterium
AGTGCTCGCGGCCGGGAAATGCACGCGCCTCCACCTCGGCCTTGTAGGCGGCGATGGCGGCGGATTGGGCGCTCCCCAGCTCGGCGTAGCGCTTGGCGAACTTCGGCCAGAGCCGGTCGTGGAGGCCGAGCAGGTCGTGGATCACGAGCACCTGGCCGCTCGTGCCTGCGCCGGCGCCGATGCCGATGGTCGGGATCGAGAGGCGTTCGGTGACGAAGGCCGCCACGCGATAGGGGATGCTCTCGAGCACGATCGCGAAGCAGCCGGCGTCCTGCAGTGCGACGGCGTCGTCGAGGACGCCGCGCGCCGCTGTGGCGGTGCGCGCCTGCACTCTGAACCCCCCGAGGGCGTGGACGCTCTGCGGCGTCAGCCCGACGTGGCCCATGACCGGGACGCCAGCCCGCACGATGGCCGCAGCCGTTTCCGCGAACGGACGCCCGCCTTCCAGCTTGACGGCGTCCATGCCCGCCTGGAGGAAGCGGCCTGCGTTGCGGACGGCCTCCGCGACGTCGGCCTGGTAGCTCATGAAGGGCAGGTCGCCGACCAGGAGCGCGCCGTTCGCGCCGCGCGCGACGGCGCGCGCGTGATGGAGCATCTCGTCCATCGTCACCGACAGGGTGTTCGGGTGGCCCAGGACCACCATCGCCAGCGAATCGCCGACGAGGATGGCGTCGATGCCCGCGCCGTCCACGGCCCGGGCCGTGGGGTAGTCGTAGGCCGTCAGCATCGTGATCGGCTCGCCGCGCCGGTGCTTCTCGCGCAGCGTGAGGACGGTGGTCTTGGGACGGGGGATGGCGGACGTGGACTCGCCGGGTCGCGTGCTCATGGCTTCGCGCCTCGCTTCTGCCCCTGTCACCCCGGGGTCGCGGGTCAGGCGTTGCTACGGCCGATCGCCGCCGCGCCCATTCGCGGTCGACGTCAGAGCAAGGTTAGCACAACCCTGCTAAGATCCGGCGCCCAGCGTCGGCGGCTTGTGGACATCCTGTGCGCGGCGCGTGGACGGCCTGTGAAAGCGCTGTGGACGCCTCGCGGATTTCCTGTCGAAGATCGGTCTCGAGCCTGTAGGAAAGTTGTTGATAAGCCGAGGCCACGGAGTGGAAGACCTGTGGAGATTCCGCGCTGAAGCGTGAACGGGCTGTGGAAATCCTGTGGGCATTCGCGTAGAGGCCGGCGCGCTGGTCGCCGTGGGCGTCGGGACCTTCGTGGCCTGCCTTCTGGCCCTCGCCCTCGGCTCTTTGACTCCTGGGGCTTCGGCGCTCGGGCTCCTGGCTGGATTGACCTGCGGCGTGCTGGCGGGGCGGGCCGTGGCGCCCGTCGGCGCTCGGCCGGCGGCGGGCGAGCTGGCCGCGGCCGGCGTCCTCGGCGCGGTGGCCCTCAGGCAGTTCCTCTGGCTGCTGGCCGAGCGCGAGGGCGAGGTGCTCACCTGGGACTACTTCAACTACGGCGACCTTCCCCTGCACATCACGTTCATCCGCTTCTTCGCGAACGGCGCGCCCTTCTGGCCCGAGAACCCGCTCTTCACGGCCACGCGCCTGCAGTACCCGATCGGAATCGACCTGTTCCAGGCGATGCTGCTCCAGGCCGGTCTTCCGCTCGCGTCGGGCCTCGCCCTCGTCGGGCTCCTCGCCTCGGCGGCCACGGCGGCCGCGCTGCTCCGCTGGGCGGGCGGTCTTGCCGTCCTCGCGTTCGTCCTGTCGGGAGGGCTGGGCGACTCGCAGGACCTCGCCTGGAAGAACCTGTTCCTCGCGCTGTTCGTCACGCAGCGGGGCTTCCTCTTCGCGCTGCCGGCCGGACTGCTGCTCCTGGCGTGCTGGCGGCGGCGCTTCCTCGAAGGTGGGCCCGCCTTGATGCCGGCCTGGGTCGAAGGCCTGCTGTGGGGAACGCTGCCGCTCCTGCACCTGCACACGTTCCTGCTGGTGTCGCTGATGTTCGCGCTGTGGGCAGCCGCGACTCGGCGCGCCAGGGAAGCGTGGCCCACGTTCCGCGTCGCCGTCCTCCCGGCGACGCTCGGCGTGCTCCTGGTGACGGACTTCTTCCGGGCCTCGTCCCTGCTCGGGTGGAAGCCGGGCTGGACCATGGGGGACGACCACCCCGTCGCCTTCTTCCTGAAGAACTTCACGATCTATCCGGCCCTCGTCGCATGGGCTGCGTGGGAGGCGCACCGCTCCCGCGAACGGACCCTCGCGCTGACGCTGTTCCCGGGCCTGGCGGTGTGGGCCGCGTTGTTCTTCGTGAAGCTGGCGCCCTGGGCCTGGGACAACACCAAGGTGATGGTGTGGTGCTACCTGCTGACCCTGCCGTCGATCGGGCGGGCCCTCTCGTCGCTGCCGTTCGCGGCGCGGGCCGGAGTGCTCACCCTGTGGCTCTTCCCCGGGATCGGGACGATGGCGAACGCGACCCTCGGCCGCGAGCATGGCTACGTCGTCTACCAGCGCTGGGAGGTGGACGAGGTGTGTGGTGCGCTGCGGTCCGTGCCGATCGCGGCCCGAGTCGCCGTCGAGCCCACCTTCAACCACCCCGTCGCACTCTGCGGCCACCCGCTCGTGGCCGGGTACGGCGGCCACCTGTGGACCTACGGGATCGATCCGCGCTTCGTCGAGACGCGGCTCAAGGCGCTCCTCGACGGCCAGCCCGACTGGGAACGGGCGGCGATGGAGCTGCGGGCGCGCTTCCTGTTTTGGGGATCGCGCGAAGCCCAGGCGCATCCCGGGTCCAGGCGGCCGTGGGAAGCCTCGCGCGCGCTGGTGGCCGAGGGACGCTGGGGTCGGCTCTACGACCTCTCGTCTGCGAAGTAACCGCGCACGCCGTCGGGAGAGCCCGGAGCGCCGAGGGCGACCATCAGCTTGATGCGCGCCTTCGGGCCCGGCAAGTCGCCGCCGAGGATGACGCCCAGCTCCTCGAGCATGCGCCCGCCCCCCTCGTATCCATAGGCGGGCGAGACGCGGCCTTCCGCGCAGCGCGAGACCAGCACCACCGGCAGGCGGGCCGCGAGGGCGGCGCGGAGGCCGGGCAGGATCGAGGGCGGCACGTTCCCGCAGCCGGTCGCCTCGAGGACGAGGCCACGGGCGCCGCGCGCGAGGGACGCCCGTATCAGCGCGTCGTCCACGCCCGCGGCCATCGTGTGGAGATCCACTTCGGACACCAGCCGCCGCGCCGGTATGCGGGTCGGACGGAACGGCGGGCGCTCGAAGCGTACGTGTCCACGGTCGACCACCCCCAGGGGACCGCGCGGGCTGCGGAAGGCGTCGAGTCGCTGGGTGTGCCACTTGGTGGCCTCGGCGGCCGCGTGGATCTCCTCCCCGACCGCCACGAGCACGCCCCTGCCGCGCGCGTCGTCGTGAACGGCCGTCCGCACGGCCGCGAGCAGGTTCGCCGGCCCGTCCCAGGCTGGCTCCGATACGGTGCGCATGGCGCCGCAGAAGACGACCGCCTTGTCGGTGTCGAGGGTGAGGTCCAGGAGGAACGCCGTCTCCTCGAGCGTGTCCGTGCCGTGGGCGAGCACCACCCCGTCCACGGAGGGATCGTCCGCCAGGGCCTGCACGCGTCCGCGGAGGCGCCACATCCAATGGGGCGTCACGTGGGGGCCGGGAAGCCGGGCGTAGTCCTCGAGGCCCAGCCTGGCCTCGCGCTTCAGGCCGGTCACCCGCGCGGCGATCTCCTCGCCCGAGAGCGCAGGCACCGCGGCTCCCGTGGCGGGATCGATGCGCATCGAGATCGTGCCGCCGGTGAAGAGGACGTGGACGTGCTTGCGGGTCAAGGCAGCCTCCGGGGCGTCAAGCGTCGCGCTGGGCGACCACCAGCACGAGTGCGACGAGCACGAAGGCGCCGCCCAGCAGCGTGAGCCGCCCCGGCACCTCGCCGAAGAAGAGCCAGGCCAGGAGCGTCGCGCCGATGGGCTCGCCGAGGAGGAAGAGGCCGACGACCGGCGCCTTCAGGTGGCGCAGCGCGCGGTTCACGAGCCCGTGGCCTCCGATCGTGGGCACGAGCGCCAGCAGCACGAAGAAGGCGAGGGCGCGCGGCGGATAGGGACCGAAGGGCACGCCAGCCAGGGGCAAGAGCAGCGCCAGGGAAGCGGCGGCGGTCGTCCAGACCGTCTGCACGTAGGCGCCCAGGGGCAGCGCGTGCCGGAGGCCGCGGCCCGTCACGTGGTACGCCGACAGCGCGGCGGCGCCGACCAGGGCCAGGAGGTCGCCCTTCAACGGCGCGGCTCCACCGCCGGTCCAGTCGCCTGCGGCGATCAGGAACGCGCCGACGAGCGCCAGGGCGATCGCCCCCGCCACCGGCCGGCCCACCTTCTCGCCGAGGACGAGCCACGACAGGAGGACGGTGAAGAGCGGGGCCAGGTTCACGAGCAGCACCGAGGCCGCGATCGAGGTGTAGTCGAGGCTCGCGATCCAAGTGGCGAAGTGGAGCGCGAGCGAGACGCCCGAGCCGAGCACCGCAAGGCGCTGCCGCGGGAGGAGCCGGGGCCAGGAGGCGATGGCCGGCCGCAGGGCGAGCGGGGCGATGAAGGCGGCGGCCAGGCCCACGCGGTAGAACGCCACGGCGAGCGCGGGCGCGGACGCGAAGCGCACGAGGATGGAGCCGAACGACACGCACGCCACCGCCAGCGCGAGCGTCAGCCAGGGGCTCACGCGTTCCGGACCCGTGCTGCGGCGAAGGCGAGCGCGGCATCGAGTCCGTCCGCCGTGTCGCCGGATCCCTGGGCGAGGTTGCCCCTGCCGCCTCCCTTCCCGCCCAGCCGGGCCACGGCCTCGCGGAGCAGGGAGGGGACGTCGTGGGGCAGGCCGTCGGACTGGGCGAACACGAGATGGACGCGCTCCGCGCGGGAGGCGAGCAGCGCGACGCAGGGGCGGGCGGCGACCAGCGCCTGAGCGAGCAGGCGCAGCTCTTCCGGCGGCCGGCCGTCGAAGGCGGCGACGACGACCGGGCGCTCCGGGGTCCCGGCGAGCAGGCGGGTGGCCTCCAGCTCGATGGCCTGCCTGCGCAGCTCGACGACGCGCTTCTGGGTCGCGGCCAGCTCCGCCGCCTGGCGCTCGGCCGCCTCGACCAGGCCGGGCAGCGGCGACGACAGGAGGGCCCCGAGGCGGTCGGTCGCGACCACGCGCTCGCGGGCCGCGCGGAGGGCGCGGTGGCCGCAGACGAAGCGCACCCGCGACCCGCTCTTGTAACGCTCGCGCCCGAGGACGAGGACGACGCCGACCTCGGACGTCGAGCGCGGATGCGTGCCGCCGCACGGCTGGATGTCGAACCCCTCCGCCTCGACGAGACGCACACGGTCCCCCGCGTCGCGCGGCGGCTCGACCCCGCGGTCGCGGGCTTCCGACGGGCTCACCTCGACGACGCGGACGGGATGCCCGGCCCACACGATCTCGTTCGCGAGCCGCTCGGCGTCGCGGAGCTGCGCCTCGGCAACCTCGCGGTCGAGGTCGACGGTCGAGGCGTCGGCTCCCAGATGGAAGCTCAGGGTGCGAGCCCCGGCCGCCTTCACGAGCGCGCGCGACAAGAGGTGCTGGCCGTGGTGCTGCTGGCGGTGGTCGCGGCGGCGCTCGCCGTCGACGCGGCCCGCGACAGCGTCCGCCGGGAGGGGCGCCTCGAGGACGTGGAGCACGTCGCCGTCCTTCTCGAGGGCCGCCACGACCGCGACTCCCGAGAGCGTGCCGGTGTCCCAGGGCTGCCCGCCTGCCTCGGGATAGAAGGCGGTGCGGTCGAGGATCACGGCGGGCCGTCCGTCGTGGTCGGTGCGGGCGACGACGCGGGCCTCGAACTCGAGCAGGTACGGATCGTCGCGGTAGAGCCTTTCGGTCAACTCGGCTCCCGGACCGCGCCGGGGCTCCAGAGCGGCGCGAGCAGCTCGGCGTACTTGAAGCCGCTGCCGGTGTTGAAGAGCACGACGCTCTCGTCCTCGCGCAGCTCGCCCGACGCGGTCAGCGCCCGCGCCGCGGCCACGCAGGCGCCGCCCTCGGGCGCCATGAAGAAGCCCTCGAGCCTTGCCGCGTCCCGGACGCCTCGCACGATGTCGGCCTCGGCCACCGCGGCCGCGCCGCCCCTGCTGTCCCGCACGGCGCGGAGGATCAGGAAGTCGCCGAGCGCCTTCGGAACGCGCAGGCCGTGCGCGAGGGTCTGGGCGTTCGCCCAGGCGGGAGCCTCGTCGGCGCCCTCCAGGAAGGCCTTCACGATCGGCGCGCAGCCTGCGGCCTGCACCGCGAACATCCGCGGTCGCTTCGAGCCGACGAGGCCGAGGCGCTCCATCTCGTCGAAGGCCTTCCACATGCCGATGAGCCCCGTGCCGCCGCCGGTGGGGTAGAGGATCGCGTCGGGAAGCGTCCAGCCGAGCTGCTCCCCGAGCTCGTAGCCCATCGTCTTCTTGCCCTCGATGCGGTAAGGCTCCTTCAGCGTGGCGCACTCGTAGAAGCCGTGTTCCTGGGCGGCGGCGGCGCATGCGCGCCCCGCGTCGCTGATCAGGCCGTCCACGAGCGTGGTCGCGGCGCCGTAGCCCTCCGTCTCCATCACGAACAGCCGGGGGATGTCACGGGGCAGGAAGACGTGCGCGCGCAGGCCGCCGCGCGCGGCGTAGGCGGCCAGGGCGCTGCCGGCGTTGCCGGCGGAGGGGAGGCAGACGTCCCGGGCGTCGAAGGCCTTCGCCATCGAGACCGCGACCCCGAGTCCCCGGGCCTTGAAGGAGCCGGTGGGATTGCCGCTCTCGTCCTTCACGAGCAGGCGAGGCAGTCGGAGCTCGGCGCCGAGGCGGGGCGCCGCGAGCAGGGGCGTACAGCCTTCGCCGAGGCTCAGCCGTCGCTCGGGATCCGCGAGGGGCAGGACCGGCGCATAGCGCCAGAGCGTCCGCTCCCGCCCGCCGACCGCGATCGGGCGCATGGCCTCGGCCGCGCGCTCGAGGTCGTAGCGGGCCAGCAGCGGCCCGCCGCACGCGCAGAGGTTCTGGGGGCGAGAGGCGTCCTTCTCCGCGCCGCAGCGCGAGCACTCGAGATGGCTGAGGAACACCGCGCGGATTCTACGCCCGCGCGGCTACACCTCCATGATCTCGGCTTCCTTCTTCTTCAGGATCTCGTTGATCCTCTCGATGTGCTGGTCGGTGAGCTTCTGGATCTGATCGAGGGCGTGCTTCTCGTCGTCCTCGCTGACCGCGTGGTCCTTGAGCAGCTTCTTGAGGTGCTCGTTCACGTCCCGGCGCACGTTGCGGATCGCGACGCGGCCGTCCTCGGCGTGCTTGTGGGCGTGCTTGACGAGCGTCCTGCGGCGCTCCTCGGTCAGCGACGGGATGGGGATGCGGATGATCTTGCCGTCGTTCTGGGGGTTGAGGTCGAGGTCCGAGGAGCGGATCGCCTTCTCGATGGCCCCGAGGAGCGACGGGTCCCAGGGCTGCATGGTGATGAGCGTGGGGTCGGGAACCTGGAGGTTGCCGACCTGGTTGAGGGGGGTCGGCGTGCCGTAGTAGTCGACGCGGATGCCGTCGAGCATCGAGAGGGACGCGCGGCCCGTGCGCATCACCATGAGCTCCTTGCGGACGGTCTCGAGGGTCGCGTCCATGCGCTTCTGGGCGTCAGCGACGAGGTCCTTGATGGCCATCGGCTACACCTCCTCCACCTTGGTCCCGATCTTCTGGCCGAGAACGATGCGCTTCATGCTCCCCTTCTCCTTGAGGTTGTACACGATGATGGGCAGCCCGTTGTCCATGCAGAGGGAGATCGCCGTGGTGTCCATGACCTTGAGCCCCTTCTGCAGGACCTCCAGGTAGGTGAGCCGGTCGAACTTCTTCGCCCGCGGGTGCGTGAGCGGGTCGGCATCGTAGATGCCGTCCACCTTGGTCCCCTTCAGGATGACCTCGGCCTTGACCTCCATGGCGCGCAGGGCCGCGGCGGTGTCCGTGGAGAAGTAGGGGTTGCCGGTGCCGCCCGCGAAGATCACGACGCGCCCCTTCTCCATGTGGCGGATGGCGCGGCGCCGGATGAACGGCTCCGCGACCTCCCGCATCTCGATGGCGGAGAGCACGCGGGTCATGAGGCCGACGCGCTCGAGGGCGTCCTGGAGCGCGAGGCCGTTGATCACCGTCGCCAGCATCCCCATCTGGTCGGCGGAGACGCGGTCCATGCCCTGGGCGTTCTCCGACACGCCCCGGAAGATGTTCCCGCCGCCGACCACCGCCGACACCTGGACGCCGAGGTCGTGCACGGTCCTGACCTCGCGGGCGATGTAGTCGGTGAAGGCGCGGTCGATGCCGAAGCTCTTCTCGCCGAGGAGGGCCTCCCCGGAGAGCTTCAGCAGGACGCGCTTGTAGCCCGACCTACGCGCCAACGCTCTCGGCCTCGGCCGGTCCGGGTCCCTGGGCCGTCTGGCTCTCCTCGCCGACCTTGAAGCGCGCGAAGCGGCGGACCACGATGTTCTCCTTGATCACCGCGATCTTCTCCTGGATCAGCTGCCCCACGCTGAGCTTGGGCTCCTTCACGAAGGGCTGCTCGAGGAGGCAGAAGGTCTGGTAGTACTCTTTGAGCTTGCCCTCGGCGATCTTGTCCTGGACGTTCGCGGGCTTGCCCTGGGCCGCAGCCTGGGCCCTGTAGATCTCCTTCTCCTTCTCGAGGACCTCGGCGGGAACCTCCTCCTTGGCGACGTAGAGAGCCGCGGCGGGGGAGGCGGCGGCGACGTGCATGGCGATGTCCTTCACCAGGGCCTGGAACTCAGGGGTCTTGGCCACGAAGTCCGTCTCGCAGTTGACCTCGACCAGGGCGCCCACCTTGCTGCCATGGTGGATGTAGGTCCCGACGACGCCCTCCTTGGCGACCCGGCCGGCCTTCTTGGCGGCCGAGGCGAGGCCCTTCTTCCGAAGGATCTCCTTCGCCCTGACCGCGTCGCCGCTCGCTTCGACGAGCGCGGACTTGCACTCCATCATCCCGGCCCCGGTCTCCTCCCGGAGCTTGCGCACCATCTCGGCGGAAATGCTCATTCACCCACTCGAAAGAAAGCCCCGGGGACCTGGAAGGCGCCCCGGGGCGAGGTCCTTGACGATGCTCGGGGCCCTGGCGCCCGCGCCCCTACACGGAAGGCGCCGGCGAAGGCGCCCGCAGCCGCGGCCTGCGCTTCAGCTCACCCTCCTCGCCGGGCGCCGCGGCCTTTTCGGCCGCGGCCGTCTCGGCGATGCGGGCGTCGCGGAGCAGGCGGCCCTGGATCACCGCGTCGGCCACGCGGCCCGCGAACAGCTTGATGGCGCGCAGGGCGTCGTCGTTGCCCGGCACCACGAAGTCGACCTCGTCGGGATCGCAGTTCGTGTCGACGATGCCCACCACGGCGATCTTCAGCTTGCGCGCCTCGGCGACGGCGATCGCCTCCTTGCGCGTGTCGATGACGAACACGGCGTCGGGGAGGGTCTTCATGGTCTTGATGCCCTTGAGGCTCGTCTCGAGCTTCTGGCGCTCCTTCTCGAAGCGAGCGAGCTCCTTCTTCGTGAGCCGCTCCCCGCGGCCGTCCACCGACAGCATCTCGAGCTCGCGCAGCCGCTCCAGGCTGCGCCGCACCGTGATGAAGTTCGTCAGCAGGCCACCCAGCCAGCGCTCGGTCACGTAGGGCATGCCGCAGCGCTGGGCCTCCTCGGCCACCGCCTCCTGGGCCTGGCGCTTGGTTCCCACGAACAGGATGGTGCGGCCCTGCGCGGCCAGCTCCTGGACGAACTGGAGGGCGTCGATGAGCAGCTTGCGGGTCTTCTGCAGGTCGACGATGTAGATGCCGTTGCGTTCGCCGAAGATGAAGTCTTTCATCTTCGGGTTCCAGCGGCGGGTCTGGTGGCCGAAGTGCACGCCGGCCTCCAGGAGCTCCTTCATGGTGACCGGCGGATGAGCCGCCGGGGTCATCGCTTCAGTGGACAACAGATCGTTCCTTTCATTCAGACCCGGGCGCACCTGCGTCCGGGGCTTTCCGGCCGCCCGCCTCGCCAGAGCGCGCGCGGCTCGACATCAACGCTTGCTGAACTGGAAGCGGCGACGGGCGCCCTTCTGGCCGTACTTCTTCCGCTCCTTCTTGCGGGCGTCACGGGTGAGGAAGCCGGCCTTCTTGAGCTTCTTGCGCAGCTCGGCGTTCCACGCGACGAGGGCGCGCGAGATGCCGTGGCGCAGGGCGCCGGCCTGGGCCGCCACGCCTCCGCCGTCGAGGTTCGCGAGCACGTCGAACTTCTCGCTCGTCTCGGTGACCGCGAAGGGCTGGCGCACGATCATCTTCAGGGCCTCGTGGCCGCCGAAGTACTCCTCCATGCTGCGGGCGTTCAGCTGGAACTCGCCCGAGCCGGGGCGCAGCCGCACCCGCGCGGTCGACGTCTTGCGCCGCCCGGTGCCGTAGTACTCCATCGTCGTGCTCAAGGTGCCTTAACTCCTCTTGGTCGCCCGGCCGGCCTTCGCGACCGCGAGGGGCTGGGGCTTCTGCGCCTGGTGCGGGTGCTTCTCGCCGACGTAGACCTTCAGCTTCAGGAACATGGCACGGCCCAGCTTGGTCTTGGGCAGCATCCCACGCACCGCCTCCTCGACGAGGCGCTCCGGGTGCTTCGCCCGCACCTCGCCGACCGAGGCCGTACGCATCCCTCCGAGATAGCCGGTCACGCGGTGATACAGCTTGGTGGCCTCCTTGCGGCCGGTGACGTGGACCTTGTCGGCGTTCACCACGATCACGTGGTCGCCCGTGTCCAGGAACGGCGTGTAGCTGGGCTTGTGCTTGCCGGTGAGGACGCGGGCCGCGGTGGTCGCCAGCTTGCCCAGGACCTCGTCCTTGGCGTCGATGACGTACCACTTGCGCGCGAGCTCGCCGGCCTTCGGAATGTGAGTCGACATCAGTACCCCATGGCGCCTCGGCGCCTTCGCTGCAAACGTCATATTTTACGGGGCGTCTCCGGGGGTGTCAAGGGTATCCCGAGACGGGAGAGCAGCTTGGATCGGGTGCCTACAGGAGCCTGACGTGCTCGAGGGCCGGCAGCTCCCGACGGGCGCGGTCCTGACGCTCGAAGTCGAGCTCGGCGATCGCGAGGCCTTCGCCGGGGTCCGTGACCTCGGCCAGGACGTCCCCCCAGGGCCCGACGATCATCGCGTGACCCCAGGACGAGCGGCCCCGGCCGTGCTCGCCGACCTGCGCCGGGGCGAAGACGAACGCGAGGTTCTCGACGGCCCGAGCGCGGAGCAGCAGCTCCCAGTGCACGCGCCCGGTCCGCTCGGTGAAGGCCGAGGGCACCGCGAGGATCCGGGCGCCACGCCGGGCCAGGGTCCGATAGAGCTCCGGGAAGCGCACGTCGTAGCAGATCGAGAGGCCGAGGGCGCCGAACGGGGCCTGGGCGACCACGACCTCGGCGCCCGGCGCGATCGCCTTCGACTCCTTGAGGTGCTCCATGCCGGGGATGTCGATGTCGAAGAGGTGGATCTTGCGGTAGCGGGCGATCGTGGCGCCATCCGGGCCGATCAGGACCGAGGTGTTGTGGACCTTGCGCTCGCCGGAGATCCGCTCGGGGAGGCTCCCGAGCAGCAACGTGACCCGCAGGCGGCGTGCCAGGGCCGCCATGCGCGTGACCCACGGTCCGTCGAGGGCCTGCGGTTCGGGGGCGGGGATGCCCTCGGAGCGCAGGAAGCCGAAGTTCTCGGGGAGGCCGACGAAGGAGGCCCCGCGCGCGGCGGCCTCGGCGACGAGCCGCTCGGAGGCCGCGAGGTTCGCCTCGACGTCGGCCGTCGAGGTCATCTGGACCGCGGCGGCGACGACGGGGCTCACGGCGCGCCTTGCGTCGCCCACGCCTGCCTGCTCTCCCATCCGCAGAGCCCGAACAGGGGACAGCGGCCACAGGCGGGACGCCGTGCGTCGCAGATGCGGCGGCCGTGGAAGATGAGGAGGTCGGTGGTGCGGATCCAGCGCTCGCGCGGGATCAGCTTCATGAGCTGCGCCTCCACCTCGCCTGCGTCCTCGCCCTTCGCCAGGCCGAGGCGGTTCGAGACCCGCAGCACGTGGGTGTCGACGGCGATGCCCTCGGCGGTGCCGTAGGTGTGGCCGAGCACGACGCTGGCCGTCTTGCGGCCCACGCCCGGCAGCTTGACGAGGGCGTCGAGGCTTCGCGGCACCTCGCCGGCGTGCCCTGCGACGAGGGCCTTGGCGCAGCCGATCAGGCTCTTCGTCTTCGAGTTGAAGAAGCCCGTGGAGCGGATGATCTCCTGGACCTCGGCAGGCGCGGCTGCGGCCATGTCGGCGGGCGCCGGGTAGCGCGCGAAGAGCGCGGGCGTGACCCTGTTCACGCGCTCGTCGGTGCACTGGGCCGAGAGGATCGTGGCCGCCAGGAGCTCCCATGGCGTCCGGTAATGGAGGGCGCAGGTGGCGTCCGGGTGGGTCCGCTCGAGGACGTCGAGGATGCGCCCCGCCCGCGCCGCTGTCGTCGCCCGGGACGCTCGGGACCGGCGACCGCGACGGGCGGGGGCGCGCCTGCGTCGCGCGGGCGCCTTGGCCTTCATGGGGCAACGGATTCTATCAGCGGCGGCCCGCCAGGCTTGGCTGCCTCGGGAAGAGGGGCGCCTGGCCGGAGCCGGTGCTGAGCCGGCCCAGGCGCACGGCGACCGAGCGGATGCCGCTGGCCGGCTCGAGCAGGGGTGCCGCCAGCGCGCGAACGGCCTCGCCGATCGCTTCCTCCGCGTCGAGGCCGGAGGCGAAGGTCTCGCTGCGCCGGAGAGTGCGCTCGGCGCGGCGCACCTCGACCGAGAGATGCGCGGCCCGCAGCCCGAACGGGCGCAGCCGTCGGCAGAGCCGCGCCGCGACGCCGTCGAGCACGACCTGGAGCGCCGCGCGGTCGCTCCGCGGATCCCGGACGACGGCCTCTTCCTGGAGCCAGGCGGGGGGTGTGGCGACCGCGACCTCGGCTTCGCCCTGGCCCAGGGCCGCGGCACGCACCGCGTCGGCGGCCGGCCCGATCAGCGAGTGGAGGCTGGCCGGATCGGCCGCGAGCACGTCGCCCAGGGTCGTGAGGCCCGCCTTCTCGAGAGCGGCCTGGATATGGGAGGGGAGCGCAGGCAGCGCGGAGAGAGGCTGCCGCGCCAGGAACGAGGCCTCGTATCCCGGCAGCACGACGAGAAAGCCGCGCGGCCGGGCCCACGCGGACGCCACGCGAGCGGCCAGCCGCGAGGAGGCGAGCCCCAGGGAGGCGTCGAGTCCCAGGCGGCGCTGAAGCTCGTCCTTGATCCGCTCGGCGGCGCGGACCGGGGACTCCGACGACGGACGCTCCGGGGTCAAGTCCACGTAGGCCTCGTCGGCGGACGGCCGCTCGACGCGGCGCGAGGCGGCCAGCAGGATCGCGGTGACCTGCTCGCTCACGCGGGCGTAGGCCTCGAGGTCCCCGGGCCGGAACACCGCGTCCGGGTCGGCCCGGCGTGCAGCGGCCAGGCTCATGCCCGCCCGGATGCCGGCCTCGCGGGCCTCCGCGCTCGCGGCCGCCACGAAGCCCGTGGCGCCGTCGCCGCCGACGACGACCGGCCGGCCGCGCAGGCCGGGATCGAGGCTCCGCTCGACCGAGACGAAGAAGGCGTCGAGGTCGACGTGGAGGATGCTGCGCCGCGCGTCCCGCCCCTTCACGGATCCAGGCTATCGGCAGGCAGGGCCGGGGGAGGTCCTTTCGAGGCTCAGTGCAGCGTGCCCTTCGGGGGCCCGTAGGCGTCCTGGAAGAGCTTGTAGTTCTCCTGGAGCGCGCCGATCAGGCCGGGAACCAGCTGGACCGGGATGACCATGCGGGCCTTCACGGGAGCCCGCACGGTGTGGGTGGACTGGGCCTCGCGGATCTCGCGCTCGCCCAGGGGCAGCATCTCGCAGAACGTGAGGGTGAAGTCGAAGGGGGAGTGCTGGATCGAGCAGAAGTTCGCGTAGATCCGCGGGACGTTCGCGTCCTCCTCGGGCACGACCGTGAAGTTGACCGAGCGCTTGTCGTCCATCCCAGGCCCTCCGGGTCAGTACTTGCGCAGCACGCCGATCACGACCCCCTGGACGCGCAGGGCATCGCCGTCCACGTAGAGCGGCTTGAGCCTCGCGTTGGCCGGCTGCAGGCGCACGCGGCCACCGCCCTCGCGGTAGAGCTTCTTCAGGGTGACCTTGTCGTCGTCGAGCAGCGCGATGACCATCTCGCCGTCCCGCGCGCTCTTGCGGCTCTCGACGATCACGTAGTCGCCGTCGCGGATGTGCTCGTCGATCATCGAGTCGCCCTTGACCTGGAGGACGTAGGTGTCCCGGCGGCCCACCATGTCCTCGGGCACGAAGATCGTCTCGGTGCCGCTCACGGCCTCGATGGGCGTGCCCGCCGCCACGCGCCCCAGGAGGGGCAGCTCGACGGCCCGAACCTTCACGTCGGCGGGCACCAGCTCGAGGGCGCGGCTCCGGTTCCACTGCCGCTTGATGAGGCCCTTCTGCTGGAGGTTGGTCAGGTGCTTGTGCACCGTGGCCAGCGAGCTCAGCCCGAAGTGCTCGCCGATCTCCTCGATCGTGGGCGCGTAGCCCTTCTTCTCGATGTGGCGGGCGAGGAAGTCCAGGATCTCCTTCTGGCGACGGGTGAGATGCATGGCTTCACCCTCCCGGACGCAGCATAGGCGAAGATAAGGCGAAGGTCAAGCCTTGCGCCTCAGCGCATGGTTCCCGTGGTGGGCTGCGGGTGGGGATCGGGTCTTGGCGGCCTCGATTCCACCGGGGGCCTGCGATTCGGAGGGTGGGCCGGCCGCACTCCGCAGCCGGGCCAGGTGCACCCGCCGCCGGCCACGACCCACCAGTAGGGGAGCCCTGACTCCTCCGCTCGCTCGCCTTCGATGCGACGCGCCTCGGCCTCGGCCGCGCGCGCCCTGGCTTCGGCCTCTCGCGCGCGGGCCTCTGATTCGCGGCGTGCTTGCGCGCGCGCCTCGAGCTCGCCGCGCTCCCGCAGCGTCGCCTCGCGCTCCGCCGGCGTGACCCAGCCGCCTTCGAAAGGCACGAAGCCGCGCGCGTGGTAGCTCTCGTCCTGTGTGAGCCAGACGTCGCCGTGCCGCACGTGGTCGAGGGCGAGGTGCGCCTCGGCGAGACCCGCATCCGCCTGCAGCGCCGCCTCGAACGCCTCGCGCGCCTGCGTCGCGAGGCCCTGGTCGCGCGCCCAGCGCCCGAGGGCGACCCACGCCGCTGCGTCTCCGGGAGCGATCCGCGCCGCCCGCTCGCGGTAGCCCGCCAGCGGGGACGCGCCGCTCTCGATGCGCTCCACGCGCGCCATCGCGATGCCGATCCGGCCGGGGCCGACTTCGAGCAGCACGCGCCGGTCGTCCTTCTCGAGGACGACGCCGCTCACGCTGCCGCCGCCCTTGAGGACCACTCGATCGGCCCAGGCCGACACCGGAACGAGCAGCGCGATGACCGCGAGGCGTCGCATGGGTTCCTCCCCACGCACTATGGACCCGGGCGCGGCGCCGCGTCAATCGCGTTTCGCCGCTAGAATCCGCGAGCGATGTTCCGCGGATGGGCGGCGCGCCCGGCGTGGGGCGCGCTCGCGCTCCTCGTCCTTGGCCTCCTGGCTGCGGGAGGCGCGGCCTCGCGTCCCGGGGGCCTCTGGCTGGGCGCGCCCCGCGCCAGCGCTGCGCTCCTCGTCGCGGCCGGGGTCGCGCTGCTCGCGTGGCTGACGCGGGCGGAGCTTTCCGTCGCCGCCGGCCTCGTGCTGCTCCCGCTGGCGGTGGCGCTGGCCCCGGAGCTTCCGGGCCTCCGGGCCCTGACCGGGCCTCCGCTCTTCGCCGTCGCCCTGGCCGGCGGCGTCGCCGCCCTGACGCGGTCGCCGGCCCGAGCCGTTGCCCGCGCGCTCTTCTTCCCGATCGTGCTCGGGGTCTACCTGACGATGGCCGCGCGCGTCCAGTCCCGGGTCGGCCCGAACGGAGACGAGCCCCACTACCTGATGGTGGCCGAGAGCCTGATCCGCGACGGCGACGTCGACCTGACCCGAGACTACGCCGAGGGCCGCTATCGCGCGTTCCACCCCGAGCCCCTCGAGCCGCACTTCCGGGTCCGTGGGTCGGGCGGCGAGATCTACTCGCTCCACGCCCTCGGGCTCTCCCTCCTGGTGCTGCCGGCCTACGGCCTGTTCGGTTACGCCGGCGCGTCGTACTTCATGGCGCTGCTCGCGGCTCTCCTGGCGCGGGAGATCCGCGGCCTCGCCCGGGATTCCGAGACGGTGGCGTGGGCGGTCGCGCTCTCGCCGCCGCTCGTGCACTACGCGGGCCTCGTCTTCACCGAGGTGCCCGCCGCCCTGGGCCTGGCGTTCGCGCTGCGGCGTGCGAGCCGCGTCGGTGACGGCTCCGTCCGCGAGGCCCTCTCCTGGGGGGCGGCCCTCGCGTTCCTGCCGTGGCTCAACGTGCGTTACGCGGTGTTCCCGGTGATCGTGCTGCTCTACGCCCTCTCGCAGCGACCGGTCGCCCGGGTGATGCTTGCCGCTGCGGCGCCCTGCGCCGTCTCGGCCATGGCGCTTGCTGCGTACCATCGCGCCCTCTACGGATTCTTCGATCCCTCCCGGGTCTACGGCCGCCGGCCGGAGCTGTCGCCCGCCGCTCTCGGCGAGGGGCTGCCGGGTCTCCTGCTCGACCAGGAATTCGGGCTGCTCGTCTATGCGCCCGTCTTCGCCTTCGCCGCGCCCGGGCTCGTCCGGCTCATGCGCGATCGGCCCCGTGAAGCGGCGCTCGTCGCGTCCCTCGCGGGCGTCGCGCTCCTGACCGCCGGCTCCTGGCCCATGTGGCGCGGCGGCTTCAACCCACCCGCCCGCTTCCTGGTGCCCCTCGTGCCGGCGCTCGCCGTCGCTCTCGGCGCCGCCCTGGGGCGCGGCCTTGGCGCGCCGGCGACGCTGCTCGTGGGCTTCGGCCTGTGGTGCGGCCTCGGCGGCGTCGCGCGACCCGAGCTCGTGCATCGGGATCGCGACGGGACCGCGCCGTTCTTCCGTGAGCTCTCGGGCGCCGCGGAGTGGACGCGGCTCCTGCCCGGATACGTTCTCGCCGACGCCGATCGCCATCGGCTCGCGGCGCTCTGGGGTGGCGCCCTGGCGCTCGCGGTCCTCGTGTCGGGGCGAAAGTCCACGGCGCGCGGGCTTCTGGCCGCGGTCGCCGGGCTCGCGCTTGCGACGAGCGGGGCGGCAGGCCTCAGCCACGCCCGCAGCGAAGCACGCGACGCCCTGCGCGTGCTCGGCCGCCCGGCTCTGACCCTGCCCGGCATTGCCTTCACACGCAGCGCGCCCGCCGAGTGGGACGCCCAGGACCTCGCCTGGGGGCCTCTCTACGAGCCCCATCGCCATCCCGACGGCGCGACGCTCGCGGGCCGCGCGAGGCTCCCTCCGGCGCGCGTCGAGATCGAAACCGACGCCGCGCTGCCCATCGGAGACCCGCCTGCCCTGGTGATCCGCGAGGAGTCGCCCCACGCGCCGCGCGAGGCTCGCCTCGCGATGAGCCGCGAGGGTGCGCGCCTCACGGCGACGCTTCGCGTCGAAGCGCCGGTCAGGCCCGTGAAGCTCGCCCTCGAGGGCGGCTCCCCGTTCCTCCTGAGGAGGGTCCTCCTGTCGGCCCTCGAGCCCGCCACCGGTCCAGGCCGATAGGGAGCGCGTCCCGAGAAACGGCTATACTCTCCGCTTCTATGGCGACGAAGCGAGTGAAGAAGAGCGCGGGCGCCCGGCCTCCGGCGCCGCCCAGTTCGAAGGCGTCGAGCCGCGGCTCCAAGGCGAGGAAGACAGCGGCGGCGGCGAAGCCGCTCGCGGCGCCGCGTCCGGCCCGCCGCGCCGGCCCGGCGAAACAGGAGCCCGCGGCGCGCCGATCCAAGGCCGCTTCGCGTCGCGCTGAGCCCGCCGAGAGCGCGAAGGCGCCTGCCGCGCCCGCCGTGCCGGTCCTCACCGACGAGGAGAGGATCGAGGACGCCAAGTACCAGCCCCGGACGGCGCCGAAGCGGGTGTTCGAGGAGGAGCGCTTCGTCTTCCCCGAGAGCTACGGCGTGACGCGGATCCGGCTGCTCGTCAAGGACCCCGAGTGGATCTTCGTCCACTGGGACGTCGACCCGAAGACGCTCGCGGACCTCAGGGCCGAGCTGGGAGAGCGCACCATGGCGCTGACGCGGCTCACCCTCCGCGTCAAGGACGCCGAGCACGGGGGCGGGCAGACGATCCTGCTTCCCCCGGGTTCACGCTCCTGGTACGTACGCGCCGACCCCAAGGCGCCGCGCGCCTACCGCGCCGAGCTGGGCGTGACCCTGCCTTCGGGCGGCTTCCGCGCGCTCGCCGAGAGCAACACGGTGGTGCCGCCTCGCGTCGGGCCCTCGCCGGAGGTCGCCCGATCGAAGAAGCGCTTCGGACGCGTGGCTTCGGCTTCGAAGGCCGACGCCGGGACGTCGGCGCCGGTCGCCGCCTCGGTCGCGCCCGTGGCCAGCGCGGAGGCGCCCTCGTCGCCGTGGCGGCCGCGCCCCGCGCGGACCGACGGCGCGTCGAGCGGCGGCTCCCCGGAAGGGGCCAGGGCCGAGACCCGGCGTCCCGACCGGGGCGGGTCCAGCGAGCTGCCCGGCCAGGCGGAGCGGGGCGGCGCCAGCGACGTCCACCGCCGGTAGCGTGGGCACGGGTTAGCCGCCGTGCCCGTCGGGTACTGGTGCCCGGTCCTCCACGCGCACCTGCCTTACGTCCGCCACCCCGAGTATCCCGAGTTCCTCGAAGAGGACTGGCTCTTCGAGGCGATCACCGAGACCTATGTCCCCCTGATCCGCGTCCTCGACGGCCTCGTCCGCGACGGCGTCGACTACCGCCTGACGATGACGCTGTCGCCGCCCGTGCTCTCGATGCTTCAGGACGAGCTGCTCGTCTCGCGCTACCACCGCTACATCGACAGGCTCGTGGAGCTTTCCGGCCGCGAGATCGAGCGCACCTCCCGCGAGGCGCCGCAGTTCCACGACACCGCGCGCTTCTACCACGACGACTTCCGCGACCTGCGGCGTATCTTCCGGGACGTCTACGGCTCCGACCTGGTGCGCGCCTTCCGCAGGCACCGCGACCTGGGGAAGCTCGAGATCATCACGTGCGGAGCCACCCACGGGTTCCTTCCCCTGATGGACTCGGTGCCCGAGGCCGTGCGGGCCCAGGTCCAGGTCGCGGTCCAGCACTACCGCCGCGCGCTCGGAGCCGATCCCGCGGGGATCTGGCTCCCCGAGTGCGGCTACCTGCCGGGCCAGGAGCGCTTCCTGGTCGAGGCCGGCCTGCGCTTCAGCTTCCTCGAGGCCCACGGGCTGGAGGACGCGCACCCTCGCCCCGCCCATGGGACGCTGGCGCCGATCCTGTCCCCGGGCGGCGTCGCCTTCTTCGGGAGGGACACGGAGTCGTCGCGGCAGGTCTGGAGCAGCGAGGCGGGCTATCCGGGGGACTACGACTACCGGGAGTTCTACAAGGACGTGGGCTGGGAGCTGCCCGCCGAGTACCTCGGCGACCTCCTGCCCGCCGACGGCCTGCGCAAGAACCTCGGCATCAAGTACCACCGCATCACCGGCAAGGTCGGTCTCGGGGAAAAGGAGCCGTACGTCAGGGCCTGGGCGCTCGAGAAGGCCGCCCGCCACGCCCAGGACTTCCTGGAGCGCCGGCAGCGCCAGGTGCAGGCCGCGGCGGAGCGCATGGAGACGCCTCCCCTCGTGATGAGCCCCTACGACGCGGAGCTCTACGGGCACTGGTGGTTCGAAGGGCCGGACTTCCTCAACTTCCTGTTCCGCAAGATGCACTTCGACCAGGACGTGGTGAAGCCGGTCACGCCGCTCGAATACCTCGAGCGTCACGCCGACCTGGAGCTTTGCCAGCCGCCGATGTGCACCTGGGGCGCGAAGGGCTATGCCGAGGTCTGGCTCAATCCGGGGAACGACTGGATCTACCGCCATCTCGAGATCGCCGCCGAGCGGATGGTGGAGCTGGCGCGGCGCTTCGAGCGGCCGGGCGAGCTGGACCGGCGCGCCCTGAACCAGGCCGCCCGCGAGCTGCTGCTCGCCCAGTCGTCGGACTGGGCCTTCATCATGAAGACGAACACGATGGTCGAGTACGCGAACAAGCGCACCCGGGACCACGTCGCGCGGTTCACCTACCTCTACCGCGGTCTGCTCCACGACCTTCCGGAGGGCGGCCTGTCCGAGGCGATCGTGCGGGAGTTCGAGGAGCGGGACAACATCTTCCCGGACCTGGACTACCGGGTCTATCGATAGCGCTCTCGGACGCGGACGGGTGTAACGTATTCGGGAGAGCCGATCCGTGCAGCCGACGATCCGCCGACCTGCCGTGGCCGGAAGCTGGTACCCGGGGAGCGCTTCCGCGATCGTCGCGGAGATCGAGGGCTACCTCGGGGGCGCCGGGGCCTCTGCGCCCGAGGGTCGCCTCGTGGGCCTCGTCTCTCCCCACGCGGGCCTGCGCTATTCGGGCCCGGTGGCGGCCTGCGGCTACTCCCTCCTGCGCGGGAGGAGCGGCCTCACGGTGGTGCTGGTCGGCCCCTCGCACCACTACGCGTTCAAGGGCGCGGCGCTGTGGTCGCGGGGCGCGTTCGAGACGCCGCTCGGCACGGCGCCGATCGACGAGGACCTGGCCGCGGCCCTCATGGCCGCCGACGCCGAATGGATCGTGGAGGGTCCGCGCGCCCATCAGGACGAGCACTCGCTCGAGATGCAGCTCCCGTTCCTCCAGCACCTCGTGGCGGACCTGCAGCTCGTTCCCTGCCTGATGGGCAGCCAGAGCCGCGCAGAGGTGGACGCCCTGGCCACGGCCCTGGCGCAGGCCGTCCCGACCGCGCGCCGGCCCGTGCTGCTCGTCGCCTCGAGCGACCTGAGCCACTACCATCCGGCCCCCGTGGCCAATCGCATGGACGCGCTGGTCGTGGACGACGTCGCGCGCCTCGACTCCGAGCGTCTGATGGCGCGCCTCGAGGAGAGCCACGAGCACGCGTGCGGGGGCGGGCCGATCGTGGCGGTGATGAAGGCCGCCAGGGCCTTGGGCGCGAGCTGCGCTGCGGTGCTCCGCTATGCCGACAGCGGCGACGCCGGCGAGCGCGACAAGAGCCGGGTGGTGGGCTACGTCTCGGCCGCCCTGCTCGCGGCTTGAGCGAGGGGCTGCCCCGCGAGGACGGGCGCGCGCTCGTGGCGATCGCGCGCGCGGCGATCGCCCGCCGGCTGGGAGTCGAGGCGCCCGAACCGCCGCCTTCGGGCCCTGCTCTGCGCGAGAGGCGCGGTGCGTTCGTGACGCTGCGCCGGCGCGAGGACGGGGAGCTGCGCGGCTGCGTCGGCTTCATCGAGGCGCGCCAGCCGCTGTGCGAGGCCGTGGCGCGGGCGGCGGAGCTCGCGGCCTTCGAGGACGGCCGCTTCCATCCCGTGGCTGCGGCCGAGCTTGCTGGCCTCGTCCTCGACGTGTCGGTCCTGAGCCCGCTCCGCCCCATCGCGCCCGAAGCGATCCAGGTCGGCGTCCACGGCCTCCTGATCCGCCACGCGGGCCGCTCCGGCCTCCTGCTGCCGGTCGTGCCCCTTCAGTTCGGCTGGGACCGCGAGACGTTCCTGGAGCAGACCTGCCGGAAGGCGGGCCTGCCCAGGGACGCGTGGAAGGAGCCGGGCGCGGAGCTGCTGGCCTTCACCGCCGAGGTTGTGGACGAGGAGTGACGATGGCTCAGAGCCCCTCGCCACCGGCCACGGACAGCACCTGGCCGGTGACGAAGTCCGCTGCCGGCGAGGCGAAGAAGAGCGCGGCCCGGACGATGTCCTCGTGGGTTCCCGCGCGGCCGACCGGGACCCGCTGCACGACGTAGGGCGCCGCTTCGTCGCCGTCGACGAACACGCCGGGGCACACCACGTTCACCGTGATTCCGCCGCGGGCCTCCTCGAGGGCGAGGGCGCGGGAGAACGCGATCACCGCCGCCTTGGCTGCCGAGTACGCCGCGACCTCGGGCTGTCCGAGCGCCCGCTCGGCGCCGACGGCACCGAAGCTCACGATGCGCCCATAGCGGCTCTGGCGCATCGGCGGCAGGACGAGCCGGCACATGTTGAACACCGAGTCCAGGTTCGACGAGACCGTGGCGCGCCATTCCCTCGGGTCGAGGTCGGCGACGGGCTTCCAGAGGAAGGCTCCGACGGTGTTGAAGAGGACGTCGATCCGCCCGAAGGCGTGGAGGGCCTCGCCGACCAGGGCGCCGGCCTGCTCGTAGTCTGCGACGTCGGCGCGCACGGCCAGCGCCCGGCCTCCCTCGCGCCCGAGCTCGTCGGCCAGCGTCTGGGCGCGGACGCCGTCGGAGCGGCAGTTGACGACGACCGCGGCGCCGCGGGCGGCAGCGGCCCGCGCGAGCGAGGCGCCGAGCCCGTGCCCGCTGCCGGTCACGATCGCGACGCGGCCCTTCAGGCTCTCGGCCGTCATGCTCAGAAGCGGAACGATTCTCGTTTCACCCGCCCGTCCTTGTCCACGAGGGCGCGCGCCACGAAGCTCTCGCGTTCGGGCCGCTCGAAGCGCAGGTCCGTCCACGAGACCTCCGTCCCTTCGGCGGTCTCCGTCACCCGCAGCCACGGGAACGTCGAGAAGCCCAGGAAGATGCCCGCGACGGCGCTGGACTCGCGGACCCGCGCGACCGCAGCCGTCTCGGGCTGCTTGTCGCGGCGCCAGAGGTGCGGGGCGCCAGCGCCGACGCTGACATCCCCCAGGTAGTACGCGTCCCCGACGTCCGCGAGGTAGCGCCAGCGCAGCGGCGAGAGCGGCGTGGGCAGCGCGGCCGCCCGAGCCACCGAGGCGGGACCGGACGGCACGCTGAGCAAGCCCGCCTCCAGGGCGCGGTCGTGCAGGACCGCGCGCACGCCCACGTAGGCCAGCACGAGCCCGAGAGCGATGCGCGCGACGGGCGCCGGCCGGTCGAGGCGGTGGGCCGCGAGCAGCGCGACGAGCAGCAGTAGCAGTAACCAGGGATCGACGATGAAGACGAGGTCCCAGGTGTAGAAGGTGCGGTCGAAGGGCGCGAGGACCCGCGTGCCGTAGCTCGTCCACAGGTCCATGGAGACGTGACAGGCGATGGCCGCCAGGGACACGAAGAACAGGGGCAGCGCACGCGCGTCCTTCTTGAAGCGGCTCACGGCGCCGGCGAGGCCCATGGCGAGCAGGGGCGCGCCGACCACGGAGTGCGACACGTCGCGATGGTGCGCGAGGTACGTCTCCGGGCCCTGGAGGCTGAACAGGAGGTCGGCGTCGGGGAGGTTCGACGCGATCACCAGCGAGAGCATGGCGCCGGGGGAGCGGCCCTCGAGGCCCATGCGGCCCAGCAGGACACCCGTCAGGGTGTGGGTGATGTTGTCCACGGCAGGCGCTACTTGCCGGTCACGCGCACGACCTCCGTGACGGTCGTGACGCCCCGGAACACCTTCTCGATCGCCGACTCGCGGAGGGTGCGCATGCCCTCCTCGCGCGCCGCCTTGAACAGCTCCGGCGAGCCGGCGCCGGCGGTGACGAGCTTCCGGATCCGCTCGCTCAAGGGCAGGATCTCGTAGATGCCCGTGCGCCCCACGTAGCCCGTCTCCCGGCAGTGCAGGCAGCCCTTGCCGCGCTTGAAGCGGTGCGCCTTCAGCTTCTCGGGGTCCATCTTGAGGGCTGCCGCCTCCTCCGGGGTCGGAGGGTACTCCTCGATGCAATGGGCGCAGTTCTCCCGCACGAGGCGCTGCGCCAGGATGCCGATGATCGTCGACGTGATCAGGAAGTGGGGGATGCCGAGGTCCAGCAGCCGGGTGATGGAGGACGGGGCGTCGTTCGTGTGCAGGGTCGAGAGCACCAGATGGCCGGTAAGGGCTGCCTGGACCGCGTGCTCCGCGGTGTCGGTGTCGCGGATCTCGCCCACCATGATGATGTCCGGATCCTGGCGCAGCACGGTGCGCAGCGTGCTCGCGAAGGTGACGTCGATCTGGGGCTTGACCGCCACCTGGTTGAAGTCCTCGAACACCATCTCGATCGGGTCCTCGATCGTGACGATGTTCACCTCGGGCTTCGAGAGGTACTTGAGCACCGAGTAGAGCGTGGTCGTCTTGCCGCTGCCCGTGGGCCCCGTGACGAGGATGATCCCGGTGGGCCGCTGGATGAAGTCGTAGAAGATCGGCAGCTCCTGGGCCGAGAAGCCCAGCTCGTCGATGCCCTTCATCAGGATCTCGGGGTCGAAGATGCGGAGCACCGCCTTCTCGCCGAACACCGTCGGCATCGTCGAGACGCGCAGCTCGATCTCGCGCCCGCCCTGTTCGCGCTTGATGCGGCCGTCCTGGGGCTTGCGCTTCTCGGCGAGGTTGCAGCCCGACAAGAGCTTGATGCGCGAGACGACCGCCTGGTAGACGATGCGCGGGATGAGGTGCACGTCGTGGAGCATCCCGTCGATGCGCAGGCGCACCAGGGTGAACTCGCGCTTGGGCTCGAAGTGGATGTCCGAGGCGCGCTGCTCGAAGGCGTAGCTCAGGATGTGGTCGAGGGCCCGAACCACCGGCGCGGCCGCAGGATCGAGCTCGGTGGCCTCGGCCGAGAGGAACTCCTGGTTCGCGAGGTCGACGGTGGAGAGGCGGCTCGCCGTGAGCTGCTTCTCGGCCGTCTGCAGGCTGGTCTTGAGGTCGTAGAAGCCGCGGTTCACCGCCTCGACGTCGCTCCTGGTCGCCACGACCCGCTCCACCTCGAGGCCCGTGACGCGCTTGACGTCCTCCTCGGGGAAGGGCTTGAAGGGGTCGTGGACCGCCACCGTGATCGTCGAGTCCGTCTTGGAGATGGCGACCATGCCGTGGCGGCGCGCGAAGGGGCCCGAGAGCGCCTTCGTGACGACGTCGAGGTCGAGATCGAGCGGGTTGATCTTGACGTAGCGCAGTCCGGCCTGGGCGGCGATCGCCTGGGCGATCTGCACCTCGTTCAGGATTCCGAGCTGCAGGACGGTCTGCTCGGCCGTGGCGTTGCCGATCTTCATCGCGCGCCGGACCTTCTCGGCCTGCTCGGCGGTGAGCGCGCGACGCGAGACCAGGATCTGCAGCAGGTCGGGCGCGGCTTCGGCCTGGGGCTGCGGCTTCACGGCGGCGGAAGCCGGCGGCCGGCGCGGCGGTGGCGACGCCATGGGTGATTATCCCGCGCGCCCGGGTCGAATCAACCGGCCGCAGGCTTGACTCCGTGGATGCCCGAAGGCAGCATCCCGCGGGCCTGTTCAAGGAGGAGCGCATGGCGCGACGCATCGGCATCCGTTTCGGAGAGGCGATGGGCGTGGGCAGCCAGGACTGGCTGTGGACGGAGCCGGAGATCGCGATCGGGGAGCTGAACGGCCCCGTGGGACAGGCGATGGCGAACCTGATGGGGCAGAGCGCGGGCTTCTCGCGGTTCTTCTGCCTCGTGGACGGCGGCAGGCAGGTGAAACCCGTCACGCTGATGGTCCCGAAGGTTCATCTGAAGAAGATGATCGACGTGCAGATCTTCGGCGGACCGGTCCAGGCCGGCATCGCCGACGGCGTGCTCGACGCGGTCGAGGCGGGGCTCATCCCGAAGGGCCGCGCCGAGGAGATCGGGATCATCGCCCTCGTCTGGATCGACCCGCGGCTGTCGACGCTGGCCGACGCCGACTTCGGCGAGCTCTACCGGAACAACCGCACGGCGATGAAGGAGGCGATCGACAAGGCGCTCAACGGCAAGCCGACAGTCAAGGAGCTGCTCAAGGAGAACCGCAAGAAGCCCCGCCACATGTACTACAACAAGGACAAGGACAAGTGGGAGTTCTCCTAGGCCTTCCGGATCACTCCGTCCAGGAGCGGGCGCCCCGGTTGGCGAAGGCCGTGACGGCGACGGAGCCGCGGCCGTCGAGGCGCGCGCGCGCGGCCTCGGCCAAGCGGGCGGCCTCGGCGTCGCCTGAGGCGAGGGCGAACACCGCCGGCCCCCAGGAGGACTGACCGGCTCCGGCCGCTCCCGCGGCGAGAAGCGCGTCGACCAGCGCCGCGCAGAGCGGATGGGCGAAGCGATCGCCCTGGACGGGACGGAACATCTCGCCCACGAGGCGCTGGATCTCCGTGACGCCGCGCCCGAAGGCGCCGATCTCGGCCTCGACCAGGGCCGGCAGCACCTGCATCAGCACGAGATGGGCGACGCGGGCCGCCAGGTCCGGCGCGGGCGGCTCGAGCTTGCGGAAGGCCTGCTCCTCGGCGCTGCCGGAGAGGCCGCGGGACACGTCGGGGATCGCCAGGACGCAGCGCCAGGCCGGCGGCAGATCGGTGCGGAGCAGCAGCGGCGCCGGGCCCTCCTCGGAGACCTTGCGCCCGCCTTCGAGGACGAAGCCGCCGTGGGCGAAGGCCCAGGTGCCGATCGCGGACCGGCGCGCGCGGCCGGTCGCCTCGGCCAGCGCCGCCACTTCGACGCGCCGGCCCGCCAGGAGAGCGAGGGCGTGGGCGGTCGCGAGGGCGAGCTGGGTGCCCGACCCGAGCCCCGCGTGCGCGGGGAGTGCGCGGTGAAGGCGGAGCGCGGCTCCGCTCGGCAGGCCGAGGCCTCGGGCCGCGGCTCCGGCGTATTCCCGGAGGCGCTCGGCCTCGGGGCCTTCGGCCGTGAGCGCTTCCGCGGGCCGGGCCTCGAGCCGCAGAGCCGGGCTCTCGATCGCGACGCCGATGCCCCCGAAGCGGCGGCCGAGGTCGCCGCGCAGGTCGAGGAGGCCCAGGTGCAGGCGCGCCGGGGCCTCGACGAACACGGCTCGAACCTGGCTCACGGCGTGGCGCTCCGCTGCCGCGCGGCCTCCTTGTGGACGAACTCCGTGAGGCTCTCCATGGCCTCGCGCTCGGCCGGGCCGGCGGTCTTGTCCACGATCACCTGGAGGCGCCCGAACTCCGCGAGGATGTCCGCGATCGGGAGGATCCGGGTGCGGGTCGCCAGGATCGTCGCCTCGATGACGGCGGCCCGGGCGCGGTTGTAGCCGACGAACTCGCGCTGGAAGCCGCGGTGGACGACGGCGCAGCGGAAGCGCGCACGGGCCTCGGCGGTCTCGGACTCGAGGAGCCTGAGCTCACGCCAGGAGCACGCGGCTTCCATGACGGCTCCGGTCACGACGCTGGCGGGGCGCGACGGGAAGCTCGGGGAGGAGAGCGCTCCCTGCACGAAGTAGCTCACCTCGTCCACGAGGTTCACCACCGCCTGGCCCGTCTCCAGCAGGTTGCGGAACGTCGCGGTCTCGCGGTAGGGCTTGAGGACGATCTCGGCCTCGCCCCATTCGACGCCCATCGGCGCGAAGTTGGCCCGGCCGAGCCCGTCCACTGTCGTGACGATGCTCTCGACGATCATGCCGCGTCCGCCCGGAGCGCGAGGAAGTTGCGGAGCAGGTCGTGGCCGTGCTCGGTGAGCACGGACTCGGGGTGGAACTGCACGCCCCAGGCGGGCCATGCGCGATGGCGCAGCGCCATGATCTCCCCCTCGGGCGTGCGGGCGACGACCTCCAGGCTGTCCGGCAAGCCGTCCTCGGCCACGATCAGCGAGTGGTAGCGGGTCGCCTGGAACGGGTTCGGCAGCCCCGCGAAGAGGCCGGAGCCGTCGTGGAGGATCGGCGAGGTCTTGCCGTGCCTGGGACGGGCGGCGCGCACCACGCGTCCGCCGAGGGCGGCGGCGAGGCATTGGTGGCCGAGACACACGCCCAGGATCGGCACGCGCGCGCCGAGGGTCGCGATGAGGGCGTTCGACACTCCCGCCTCGCGGGGGGTCCGTGGCCCGGGCGACACCACGACGTGCGTGGGCGCGAGCCCTGCGACGTCGGCGAGCGGCAGGGCGTCGTTTCGTCGCACGGTGGTCTCCGCGCCCAGCTCGCGCAGGTAGCGGGCCAGGTTGTGGACGAAGGAGTCGTAGTTGTCCACGAGCAGGACCCGGGCCCTCACAGCGCCCCCGCCATGCCGAGGGCCTTCTGCAGGGTCTCGTCGTACTCGCGCTCGGGATCGGAGTCGGCCACGATGCCGGCGCCGGCCTGGAAGCAGGCGCGTCCCGACCTGACCACGAAGGTGCGGATCGCGATGCTGAGGTCGAGGGCCCCGGAAAAGGAGAAGTAGCCCAGCGAGCCGGTGTAGAGGCCGCGGCGCGTCGGCTCCAGCTCGGCGATGATCTCCATGGCGCGCACCTTCGGCGCTCCCGTGATCGAGCCGCCAGGCCAGGTCGCCCGCAGCAGGTCGACGGGCCCCAGCTCGCTCCGGAGCCGACCCACCACCGTCGACACCAGGTGATGGACGGTCGCGTAGCGCTCGATGCGGCACAGCTCGGGGACCTCGACGCTGCCGTCCTCGCAGACCTTCGACAGGTCGTTGCGCAGCAGGTCCACGATCATGACGTTCTCGGCGCGGTCCTTCTCGCTCTCGTAGAGCGCCTCGCCCAGCGCGGAATCGTGACGCGGGTTGAAGCCCCGGGGCGAGGTGCCCTTGATGGGGCGCGTCTCGACGCAGCCGCCCGCCGCTCGAAGGAAGCGCTCGGGCGACGCGCTCACCGCGGCAGCCTCCCCGAAGTCGAAGTAGGCCGCGAACGGTGCGGCGTTGCGCGCGCGCAGGCGGGCGTACAGGGCGAAGGGATGATCGCGGAGCGGGGCCTCGAGGCGCTGCGAGAGGTTGGCCTGGAAGATGTCGCCGGCGAGGACGTACTCGCGCGTGCGCGCCACGGCCGCGAGGAAGCCCTCCCGCGAGAACGTGGAGCGCACGCCGGGCAGCTCGGCCACGTCGTAGGTCGGGGGACCGGCCGGGCGCGGAGGCGCCGGAAGAGTCGCTGAGGTCATCGCCGCGGGGAAGGCGAGGCGCCGGCGCACCCAGGCGGCGCGTGCCGCGGCCCGCGCGCGCGCGGCCCCCCCTTCCTCCGGGAGCCCCGTCGAGAAGAGCCAGCAGCGCCCGCGGGCGTGGTCCCAGGCCAGCGTCCAGTCGTACAGGCCCAGGCACAGGTCCGGCAGCTCGAGGTCGTCGTGGCGGGGCGAGGGCAGGCGCTCGATCGCGTGGCAGAGGTCATAGGACAGGAAGCCCGCGGCTCCGCCCTGGAAGGGCGGCAGCTCCGGGAGGGGCTCGAGGCGATGGCGCGCCAGCGCCCGCTCCAGGGCGGGGAACGCCTCGCGGGCGCCGTGGCGCAGCACCTCCCAGGGGTCCGCGGCCAGGAAGGAGTGCCTGCCGAGATCTCCGGAGCGTGCCGCGCTCTCGAGCAGGAGCGGGTAGGGCGCGTCGAGGAAACGCGCGCAGGCGTCGGCCGGTTCGGGCGCGCCGGGCAGCTCCTGGACCAGGATCGAGCCTATCGCCGCCTCCTCCGGACGGCCGCCCGGCGGCGATCGGCCTGCTGCCGGGTCGCGCGGGGGCGAGCCGGGTCGCGGTGTCCATCCTCGCTCTCGGGCGGAGTCAGATATCCAAAGCTCAGCTCGCCCTCCTGACGATAGGTCTTTCCGAGCTGGAGCGCGAGGCGCGCCTTCGCCAGCTCCCGGCCGAGGTAGAAGGCGTGCGTCGCCTCCTCGACGTCGAGCCGGGCGAAGATCTCGCCGATGTCGGTGCCGCTGACGAACCGCTCGGCGTTGAAGACGTGGATGCGGCTGCCGTCGGTGAAGATGCGGTAGTCCGGGTCGGTGATGCGCGCCTGCATGTCCCTGAGCTGCGCCTCACTGTACACCGACACGCTCGGGTCCTTGACCGTCAGGAGCCGGCTGTCGACGTGCTTCGGCAGGCTGCGCTTGCTCACGGCGTAGTGCATCAGGCGGCGCGCGATGTCCGCCTCGCGCACGGCGCCGCGGGCCCAGGGGATCTCCTCCGTCGTGAGGACGTAGCGGATGCCCAGCTCCTGGCAGTAACCGACGAGGAGCGCGGTCACGCCGGTCGAGTCGGCCTCGGTCAATTCCGTGAGGTTGGCGATCCCCATGAGGATCTCGGCGGTGGGGTAGCGCCTGCGAACCTCGAAGTAGCGGTTCAGGGATTCCGCGACCCCGAAGCCGATGGGCTCGAGGACAGGGTCGAGGACGTAGCGGGCGCCCCAGCCCTCGAGGGCGTCCACGCTTCGAGCCAGGCTGTCGAGGCCCTCGCCGAAATCGGGGATCACCACGAAGGTGGCGTCGAGGCCCCGCGCGAGCTCGAGGTTCGTCGAGTTCACGCTGAGGACCATCTCGGCGCCGGCGGCGACGGCGATCCGAGCCTCCTCCGCGTCGAAGCTGTCGACGCTGACGCGGTGGCCCTCCGCCCGGAGGGCCTCGACCGTGTCGCGCAGCGCCGGAAAGGGCCGGCCCTTGGTGCAGCCGACGTCGATGATGTCGGCGCCGGCCTCGGCGAAGCGCCGGGCCCGCGCGACGATCTCGCCCCGAGCGAGGGCCGGAGCGTCGTTGATCTCGGCCAGGATCCGGATGTCGTGGGCTCCGTAGTCCTCACGGGCCGCCGCCATGCCGAAGTGCTCGGGGATCTGGCGCAGGTCCTTGGGGCCCCGCTTGGCCCGGACGCCGAAGCGCTCCTCGATGCACGCCAGGTCGCCCTGGACATGGCCCGGCAGCAGGATGAGGTCGGTGCCCGCGCCCACCTCCAGGAAGCGGGCGATCCAGTCGGTGGTCATGAGGGCCGCGACGCTGATCCGCAGCACGGCCACGTCGCGCTCGAACGGGGCCTTCATCGCCCCGAGGGTCTCGCGAAGAAGGGGGGCGGCGAGCGTCCCGGTCACGAAGAGGACCTTCGAGGGCTCGCCCTCCCCGCCTCGCGTCATCTCAAGACGAATTTGTTCGGTGTGCCCTCGAGGGCGGAGCCCGGATCCGGTCGCCACAGGGCCGCTTCGTCGAGCTTGCGGGCCAGCGCGAAGTCCTTGTCCGTGATGCCGTTCTCCGAGTGCGTCTTGAGCTTGACGGTCACCTTCGCCCAGGTCACCGAGAGGTCGGGGTGGTGCCAGGCCGCTTCGGACAGGAACGCGACCTGGTTGACCAGCATCACGGTCGTGGGCCAGCCGTCGGTCTTGTACTGGCGGCGGATCCAGCCGTCCTCGAAGTACCAGCCCGGCAGCTCTTCGAGCTTCTCCTTGATCTGCTCCTCGCTGTACGTGGGCAGCTTGGGCCTCGCCATGGCGCCCTCCTCGTTCGCTCCGAAACTACCTCACCGCTCAGCCGTTCACCAGCGGCGCAGTGCCGGCTCGCCTCAGTCGGCGAAGCGCTGCCGGCACCAGCCGGACTGCCCGAAGGACTCCTCGACCTCCACGGCGATGGCGCTCAGGCGTCCGCCGCCCATGGCCCTGAGCTCGCCCTTCACGCGGCCCAGCAGGTAGGTGGCGAGCATCTCGGCCGTGGTGTTCGGGATGGGCAGGAGCACGACGTCGCGTCTGGGGAACACGTAGCGCCGCTCGCCGTAGCGGGCCTCGATCTCTTCGCCCCGCTCGGACAGCGATATGGCGGGGTTCTGGGTGGGCAGCAACATGCGGTGGTCCATCTCGTCGACGAGCCGGCGCATCAGGCGCTTCAGGCTCACGAAGTCCCAGACCTCGCAGTTGTCGTCG
>DASSJI010000080.1:0-8683 GCA_035691285.1 Vicinamibacteria bacterium
GTCTAGCGGGAAGATCGGCCGCCGCCACCGGGAAGTCAATCGGGAAATCCTAGGGTTTCCCCACCTCTTTCATTCGGGCAGCCCGAAGTACCAGGTCACGCCCGCGCCGAAGACTTGGCCGTTGTGGGCGTCGCGTCCCCAGACGTACTTCGTGTAGGACGCGAAGAGATCGACCGGCCCTGCGTCGAACGAAAGGCCTCCCGCCACCTGCATCCAACGGACCATTCGAATCTGATCGGCCGCAGCCCGGCGCTCGGGAGTGTTGATCTCGCCCGGCGGGAAGAACGGATCTCCGGTGGGTGAGCCCAGCCTCAGGCCGCCGTGCGTGTGCTGCCAGAGCCAGGCCGCGTGGACGTGGAGGCGGCGGTTGACGCCGTAGCCCACGCCCGCGACGACGTTGCTCCGGTTGACCGAGATCTCGTCGAGCGCTTTCTCGACGAAGGCATAGGTGTAGCTGCCCTGGAGGTTGATCCTGGACAGGAGCCGCAGCCCAGCCGCCACGCCGACCTGCGCTTCCGTCAATTGCTTCCCGACGACAGCCTCCCCCTTGTAGGGGTAGGCGTGACTGGGCTGACCGAGGCGCACGACCGGCGTGACCGCCCAGGCGTCGTCGCCGAAGCGATACCGGACGCTCGCCGAGAAATCGGCGAACCCCGACTGCCAGCAGCGGCAGAAGTCGACCGGCTGGCCCGAGAGTGGAGGTTCCTTGCCGGTGTATTTCGCGAAGACGTAGGGAATCCCGAGGGTGGCGGCGAGCCGATCGGTGACGCCGTACTCGACCTCCAGGAGGCCGCTCGTCGTGACGCTCTGGCCCGATGCCCGGAAGGTCCCATCGGTCAGCCGGTGGCCCGTGTTGTCGACGTACTGCCAGGCGAGCGTGACGGCGCCGACGCCATCAGGCGGAGTGAAAGCCTGGGCGCGAGCCGGAATCGGAGCCGCCGCCAAGGCCACGGCGAGCGCGCCGGCCGCGCGCAGGCTACGGCGGCTCACGCGCCGATGATTCCCTAGCCGCGAGACCGTGCTTCCTTGACGTCCTTGTCGTGCTTCAGGACGGCCTTGTCGATCGCCTCGAGCAGCGAGCCCTCCTTGGGCGGGGCCTTGACGGCACACGGCGCCTTCGCGCTCGCTTCGGGGGCCTTCGCTGCCTGCTTGGGACAGAAGGTGACCACCACCGGCGCCTCGGGGGTCGTGCCGATCAACTCCTCGACGGCGGCCACGACGCTGCTCGCGGCGAGCACGACGTCGAAGCGCCCACCGGCCAGGATCGCCGCGAGCTGCTCGAGCGTCTCCACCGTCGTGAAGCGGTGGCCCTCGCGCTTCAGCACCTTGTCCACCGGCACGCTCTTCAGCGTCTCCGGGAGACCCGACGCGGGGTTCGCGTAGATCAGGACGTTGGCTGCTCGGGCGTTCTTCGGCCGCTGATACCGCGTGCCCCGGCCGGACACCAGGAACTTGTCTCCGCATGCCAAGGCTTCCGGACCCATGCAGAATCCCAACGCGGCGACCAGGCCCGCGAGCCGGATTCGATGACTCACCGTCTTCCCCCTTTCGGAAATACAAATGATGGGGGTCAAAGTTGGTCGATCAGGCTAGCAGACCGCAGAGCCTGCCACAAGGGGTACCTGCCCCGAAGCAGCCCTACTCAGGCATTCCGAAGTACCAGGTCACGCCGCCGCCGAACACCTGGCCGTTGTGAGCGTCGCGCCCCCACACGTACTTGGTGTACGAGACGAAGATGTCAACCGGGCCGGCGTCGAACGAGGCTCCGCCCGCGACCTGCATGTAGTGACTCCTGAGAACCCGGTCGACCTGGGTCAGGCTCAGCGGAGTGGTGAACTCGCCCGGAAACGGGAACGGGTTCCCCGACGGGGATCCGATCCGCAAGCCGCCGTGGGTGTGCTGCCCCAGCCATGCGACGCGCAGGTAGACCCGCCGGTTGACGGCGTAGCCGAGATCGGCGAAGAGGTTGCTGCGGTCGATCGAGATATCGTCCAGAGGTTGCTCGACGAACGCGTAGGTGTAGCCGGCCTGGAGGGTGGCCGCGGGCCACAGGTTCACGAGACGCCACCCGATGAAGACGCCGACCTGCCACTCGGCCAGCCGCTTCCCGACGACGGCCTCGCCCCTGTAGGGATAGGCGTGGCTGGGCAGGACGAACCTCACGGCCGGAGTGACCGCCCAGGTGTCGCTTCCGAGGCGATAGCGCAGGCTCGCCCCGAAGTCCGCGAACTCCGAGTGCCAGCAGCGACACTCGTCGCGAGGCAGGCCCGAGAAGGACGGGCCCTGACCTGTGTACTTCGCGAAGACGTAGGGAACGCCGAGCGTAGCGGCCAGCCTGCCGCTGATCGCGTACTCCGTTTCCAGGAGCCCGCTCGTGGTGACGCTCTCGTCGCTGAACCCGGGCTCGAAGTACCCGTCGCTGAACCGATGACCCGTGTTGTCGACGTACTGCCAGGCGAGCGTGATGGCGCCGACGCCGTCCGGCGGTGTGAAGGCCTGGGCGCGTGCGGATCCGGGGGCCGATGCCAGGACCACGCTGATGATCGCGCAAAGAACGCGGAGGCTGGGGACGCGGCTCACGGTTCCCCCTTCCCGGAAGTACGCCTGGACCGCAACAAGGATTACTTCAGGGAACGCCTACCCGCCGGACCATGGCCGCGAATCGAGCGTCGTCCCGGACCCGGTCCCAGGCGTGGTCCACCTTCATGTAGAGGAGGCCGGACGATCGCTCCGCGTGAGCTTCCTCCAGCAGGGCGAAGGCTTGCTCGCGCTCGCCGAGTCGGGCATGCAGCCGCGCAAGGTCCATGGGTGAGACATAGCGCTCTTTCGCGAGAGCCTCGAGGGAGGCCAGCCGCGCCCTGTCGACGACGCCCTCGGCGCGTTCGTAGTCCGCTTCCGATCGGGCCCCGGTGAGCGCCCTCACGCCCTCCTCCTCCTGCGTGAGCTCGTAGGCGCTTCGCAGGGCCGCGATCGCACCGCTGATGTCCCCCTGCCGTCTCAGCACGTCGGCCAGGCCGAAGAGCGGCTGAGGGTTGGAGGGGTCCGCCTCCACGACCTCGCGATAGCGTCGGACCGCCTCCTCGAGGCGGCCTGCGTGCGAGAGAAAGTCGGCCAGGTTGGTCCCCGACTCGATGTTGCCGGGGTCGGCCTCCAGTGCACGCTCCGTCAAGGCCGCCGCTTCCTCGGGCCGGCCGCGGGCCCACAGGAACATTGCGAACCCGCGGAAGCCGTCGCCGGTGAACAATCGGGGGTCGTTCATCACCGCCCGATATTCGCGCTCGGCTCCAGCCCAGTCCCAGTCCTTGACGAAGCGCTGCGTGGCTTGCGCGGCCCGCACCCGGACGTTGTCGGGGTCGATCTCGCGGGCGCGGCGCAAGGCCTCGTCGGCCTGCGGCCAGACCTCGGCCGGCCGTGTCCAGGCGAGGCTTCGCAGATAGGCTCCCCAGAGAAGGAGATGCGCCTCCAGGAACCGCGGATCCTTCTCGATGGCTTGTTGAACGAGGCGTCTTGCTTCGATGTCGTCTTCCTCGGCTTCCCCGGCGAACCTGTGGCGGGCTCGCAGATAGAGATCGTAGGCCTGGGCGTTCTCGGTGCCGTGGCGGCGCAGGCTCTGCTCGTCGGCTCCCGACAGGCGGAGCCTCAGTCCGGAGGCGATCCCCAGCGCGAGGCTGTCTCCGACGCTCATCATGTCCGTCACGGGCCGGTCGTACCGGTCGCCCCAGAGTCGGGCGCCGGTCTCGATCTCGACGAGCTCCGCGGAGATCGCGACGCGGTCGCCCTTGCGGGCGACGGTGCCGGTGAGGACCGCTCCCACGCCGAGCTTGCGCCCGGCCTCCAGCGGGTCGGTGGCTCCTTTGAAACGGAACACGGTCGAGCGCGCCATGACCCGGAGGGACGGAACCTGGGACATCTGGTCGATGAGGCTCTCCGTGAGCCCGTCACTGAGATACTCGGCCTCCGCCTCCTGGCTCGCGTTCTCGAACGGCAGCACCGCCAGGGACTGGATCCGGCTTCGCGAGACGTAGTGGCGCGTCGCCCAGGTCGCGACGAGCGCGAGGCCCAGGGCGGCGCCGACGAAGAGCACGCCGCGCCGGAGCCGGAGGAGCGCCAGGCGTTCGAGCGGCGGCGCGATGTCCGTCTCGGTCGGACCTCCGACCGCACCCGTCGCTCCCGTGGCGATCGCCTCCAGCGCAGAAGCGAGCTCGCGCGTCGAGGCGAACCGGTCCTCCGGCCGCTTCGCGAGACAGGTGTTGACCAGCCGTTGCAGCGGCTCCGGAATTCCCGGCCGGAGCGACGACAGCGGCGCGGGCTCGTCGCGGATGATGGCGGCGAGCGTTTCGACGGAGGACGATCCTTCGAAGGCCCGCCGTCCGGTGAGCATCTCGTACGCGATGAGCCCGAAGCTGAACTGATCGGAGTGGAAGTCCACCCGCCGGCCCATGGCCTGCTCGGGGGACATGTAGCCGGCGGTCCCGAGGATCGCGCCCTCCTGCGTGGCTTCGCGCGGAGGCGAGGCCATCGTGTCGGCCTGCGACACCTGGCTCTCCGGTGCGTCGCCGAGGGTCTGCCGGGCCAGGCCGAAGTCGAGGATCTTGCAGCGTCCCTCCGCCGTGAGCATGATGTTGCTCGGCTTCAGGTCGCGATGAACGACTCCCTTCGCATGCGCCACCGCCAGCCCGTCGGCGATCTGCCGGGCGATGGCGAGCGCTTCCCGCATCGGGAGCGGTCCTGCGTCGATCGCGCTCCGCAGCGTCTGTCCCTCCACCCACTCCATCGCGATCCAGGGGATCCCGTCGGCGTCGCCCACGTCGTACACGGTCACGATGGCCGGATGGTTCAGGGCCGATGCCGCCCGGGCCTCGATCTCGAAGCGGCGGCGGAAGGCGGGATCTCCGAGGCGCGCCGGCGAGATGACCTTGAGGGCGACGTCGCGGCCGAGCCGCGTGTCGCGGCCGCGGTAGACCTCTCCCATGCCGCCGCTCCCCAGGAGGGCCTGGATCGCGTAGGGGCCGAGGCGTTCTCCGGGCGCGAGCGCCATGAGCGGGCGCGGGAATGATCTCATGCGCGTGAGCTTCGGGGAGTTCGTGCTCGACCGCGGGACCCGCCATCTCCTGCGCGGCGACGTGATCCGCCATCTCGCGCCGAAGGCCTTCGACCTCCTGGACCTCCTGATCACGCATCGGCCGAACGTGGTCGCCAAGGAGCGCATCCGCAATCGGCTGTGGGCGGGCGCCTACGTCTCCGATTCGACGCTGGCGACGGTCGTCGCCGAGGTGCGAGCCGCGCTCGACGAGGATGCCCGGGAGCCGCGTTTCCTTCGGACGCTGCACGGCGTTGGTTATGCGTTCTGCGGGGAGGCGTCCGAAGCAGGGGCCGCGGCGGCGCCGGCGAGCGGCACGACGGCCTACCGTCTGATCCTGGAGGACCGCGAGATCACCCTGCGCCCCGGCGAGAACCTGCTGGGCCGCGTCGAGGAGGGCGTCGCCTGGATCGAGGCGCCCACCGTGTCGCGCCGCCACGCGCGGATCCTCGTCGAGGGCGGGCGGGCGATCCTCGAGGACCTCGGTAGCAAGAATGGGACCTTCGTGCGCGGCCAGCGGATCTCCGCTCCGACCACACTCGCGAACGGCGACGTGATCCGGCTGGGGCGGGTCTCCATGAGGGTGCGGATCGTCCGGCCCGACGCGTCGACGGCGACCGGGGCAGACTGATCCCGGCCGCCGCCGTCGTGTTCAGGAGCAGGAGAGGCTCGGGTTGAACGGCCGGAACATCCCCGCGGGATTGTGCGACCACACCCAGACGTGCAGGTCGTAGTGCCAGGGCTCCCCGGGAGCGTGGCCGGGCATGGGACCGTCGAATGGCCGGCCGAACAGCTCGGGATGGGGGCCTGGCTCCGCAGGTGGCGCGGTTCCGAAGTACGGTTGTCCGTCTTGAAAGACGGGCACGACGTACTCCACGGCGACGAGCGCCAGCTCTCCGTCGTTTGGCAGGTAGAGCAGGACTTCCGGCTCATCGATGGCGGCCGTGTCGTCCATCCGGGAATGGTTCACGTAGTGGAACCCCATCGTTCCTGCGGGACTGGAGATACAGGGGCTCGCCCGAACGAAGCCGTCCGCGAGCGCCACCGCTACGTCGTGGTACTGAGCGGTCGCCGCACGCGCCTGCGCGAGCTGCGGCCCCATAGGCGTCCCCAGTGCCCCCGCCATGGTTTCGAGGCTGGCGCCGCCCTGTGTCGCGTTTGGCTCGCTGCCCGCGGGATTGGACGCGCTGCTACCACAACCGTTGAGCGCCAGCGAGCTCGCGAAGACGGCAACCAACCCAAAGGAATTGCAGAGGTGACCGGTCATCCTTCCCTCCTTGGGCCGAAGCTAGGCCGCCGCCATGGGGAAGTCCTCGGACGGTCGTGGGTTTTTCTCCGGAACGGAGAGGCGGCGTCAGGTTCCGGACAGCGCCTCGTCCGCAGCGGCCTGAAGCGCCGGAGCCGCCGCCGGCGCCACTTCGATCGATACGCCGTTGCGCAAGCGCAGGCGGTGGGGCAGGCCGACGGGGGAGCTCTCGGTCAGGCCACAGGCGATCGTCAACGCGGCGAGATAGGAGCCGGCCGCGGACGGGTGGAAGCCGTCGGGGCCATAGAGGGCGATCGACACTTGCCGACGCCAGGCGGCCTGCCACGCGTCGCCGGCCGGCAGCAGGATCCCGGCGACGTCTTGCGCGGCGAGCCGGTAGGACTCGCTCACGCGCGGGAAGTCGCCGTCGCGCCGGCTGTCCGGCCAGACCATGTACAGCGCCGTCACGGCGCCCGCCGCGCGGATCACGGCGTCGAAGCGCCGCGTCCATTCCCTGAGGTTCACGCGGCTGTCGGGAAGCGCCGACGGCCCCTGCTGCAGGACTACGAAGCGCCATCCGCCGCGCTCGATGCTGCGCTGCGTGCCCAGCGCCCAGTGATCCTCCAGCGAGACGCCGCCGTAGGTCACGCTCTCCGTCGAGAGCGGACGCCCGGCGGCGGCTGAGAGCGCCTCGACCATCAGCGGCAGGTCGTTGGCTTCGGTGAGGCTGTTGCCCACGAACAGCACGCGGTCGCCCGGCGGCCCGGGACCCGAGGCGCCGCCCGGCCCCGCCGGGCTCGCGTCCTGCGCGCAGGCCACGAGCGCCGCGCACAGGAGCGCCGCAGCGGCAGCGCCGCGGCGCGATTCATCGCGTTGAACGCGTGGCACTTGCTCCATTCTCACCCGGCGGCGTCGTCACGCGTCCGCGGGCTCCGTCGGGCCTGGTGATATCCTGCCGGCCGCGAGACGTCTTTTCACCGGAACCGCGGGCTCGCACCTTTCGTCGGGATCGTCGGGAGCATGCGCCACTTCGATCTTCGCTCCGGTCTTGCTGCCGTCGCCCTCGCCCTGGCCGGCCCCGACGCCGGCGCGCAGGAGACCCCGCCCCAGGAGGGGGAGGAAGAGCCGCCGCGCTTCGAGGACGTCGTGGACGTGGAGGCCGAGCTTCCGGCACTGCCTCCGGCCAGCGGCGTCGCCACGCGCCTTCCGGTCTCGGTGATGGACGTGCCCGTCACCGTCACGGTGGTACCGCGCAAGCTGCTCGACCACCAGGAGGCCTTCACGCTGGGCGACGCCCTCAAGAACGCCAGCGGGGTCAACGTCGGCACCGGCTTCGGGGTGTTCGACTTCTTCGTGGTGCGCGGCTTCGATTCGCTCTCGAGCGGTCTCGTCCTGACGGACGGTGTCCCGGAGCCCGAGTCGACCTTCTATCCCCTGTACAACACGCGCCAGGTCGAGGTCGTCAAGGGGCCGGCCGCCTTCCTGTATGGCGGCAACCCGCTGGCGGGCGCCGTGCAGATCGTCCGCAAACAGCCCCAGCCGAAACGCTTCGCCGACCTGGCTGTGGTGTACGGCCGCTTCGACACCTTCGCCGGGACACTGGATGCGAACGCGGCGACGGCCGACGGCCGCCTGGCCTTCCGCCTCAACGGCACGTACCAGGGCACGAACAGCCATCGGGACCTGGCGAAGGGCTCGATCGCGGCCGTGAACCCAGCACTGACGTGGAAGCCGGATGACGACACGCGCCTGAGCGCCCACTTCGAGTACGCGCGGAGCGAATGGCCGCCCGATACGGGCATCCCCTTCGTCGGCGAGGAGGGAGACGCGCTGGCCAGCGTGCCTCGGGAGACGTCGTACCAGTCGCCGCACGATTTCTCCGAGCAGCACGTCCATCGCGTCCGTGTCGACGGCGAGCGAAAGCTGGGCGAGCGCCTGACGCTGCGCAACCGCTTCTACTACACGAGCCTCGGGTGGGACACGGCGGGCACGCTGCTGGCGGGCGTGTTCAGCGTCCCCGGCGGCCCGACCCTCGTCGCCCGCACGCTGACGCGTCTCGACGACGAGCAGGCGCTGCTCGGGGACCAGCTCGAGCTGGTCTCGCGCTTCGCCACGGGCGGCGTGGGTCACGACCTGCTGCTGGGCGTCGAGGCGAGCCGCCTGACCGATCGCTTCGACCAGCAGGTCGGCCTGCTCCCGCCCCTCGACCTCCTGGCGCCCTCGGAGACGGTGCCGCCACCGGTCGTGCCGCTTCCCCAGTTCGGCCAGCAGGGCGACGCGCGGAGCCTGGTCGTGGCGCCGTACGTCGTCGACCAGATGGCGCTGTCGAAGAAGGTCCGGGTGTTCCTGGGCGGACG
>DASSJI010000081.1:0-8655 GCA_035691285.1 Vicinamibacteria bacterium
GGCGACCCCGGCGAGGAGCGTCAGGAGCAGGTTTTCGACGACGAGCTGACGGGCCACCTGCCACGGCCCGGCGCCGAGGGCGAGGCGCGTGGCGATCTCCTTGAGCCGGGCGCGGGCGCGGACGAGCACGAGGTTCGCCACGTTGACGCAGCCGATCAGCAGGACGAAGCACGCGCCTCCCCAGAGCAGGTAGAGGGTGGGCCGGACGGCCCGAACGAGGCGGTCCGGATAGCTCTCGACGGCCGTGTAGAAGCCCGCGTTGGCGAGGAGCTCCTTGTACTGGGGGAAGCGCTCGAAGTTCGCCGCGGTCAGCGCGTCGACCTGGGCGCGAGCCTGCTCGAGGGTCACGCCCGGCTTGAGCCGCCCGACGCTCCAATAGCTGTTGCTGTGGCGCCTCTCGTCGGATTTGTCCTCGGGGGTGAAGGCCAGCGGGCGCCAGAGCATGACGCCGGGCGCCAGAGCCTCGAACGCCTTGGGCATCACGCCGACGACGGTGTAGGGCCGCCCGTCGATCCGCAGGTCCTTGCCGATCGCTCCCGGGTCCGCGGCGAAACGGCTCCGCCACAGGGCGTCGCTCAGGATCACTTTGCTCTCGTTGCCCGGCTCGCCTTCCTGGTCGGAGAAGGGCCGTCCGAGGGCCGGGGCCACGCGCATGAGGCCGAAATAGGAGGGCGTCACGTTCATGACGCGGATCCGCGTCGGCTTTCCGTCCTGGCCGAGGGTGACGTTGCTGTGGTTGAAGAGCGCCTGCTCCTCGAACGCCGTGAGCTGGCTTCGGCGGTCGTAGTAGTCGGGCACCCCGGAGTTGGTGCTGTCGGCGGCCCCTGCCTTCGGGTACCGGTTGCTCATCAGGAGGATCCGCTCCGGCTCCGGCACGGGCAGGGGGCGGAGGAGCACGTGGTGCACCACGGCGAACAGCGCGGCGTTGGCGCCGATGCACAGGGCCAGCGTCAGCCCGGCGGTGAGGCTGAAGGCCGGGTCCCGGCCCAGCAGCCGGAGACCCATCCGGAGATCGCGACCCAGCCAGTCCAATCGCCCTCCTCGCGCAGCCGTCCTCCGCGTGAACGCATGGCAGTCCCTTCGGGTTCCCGAATCCGCGTCAGGCGGTGCGCGTGGCCGGGGAAGCCTCGAGGAGGCTCGCGAAGTCGGTGGCGACCCGGCGGGCCTCCGAGGGCTGAAGGGCGGCGGTCGTGATGCGGATGCCGGGAGGGGTCCTGAGCCGGTAGCGCTCGCCGGCCCGGACCGCCCAGCCTCTTGCGGCCAGGCCTGCCACGGCGGCTTGCTCGTCGTCCACGGGCACCCACACGTTCATCCCCGATCGGCCGCGGGCTGCGATGCCGTGGCGGGCGAGGGCGCCGATCAGGGCCTGGCGCCGCTCCGCATAGGTCCGCGTCGCCTCGGCGAGCCGGGGAGCGGCGCGCCGGTCGCGCAAGAGCGCCACGACGAGCTGCTGGAGGACGTGGCTCACCCAGCCGCTGCCCACGTGCTGCCGGCCTTCGACGCGCGCGATCGTCGTCGCGTCGCCGGCCAGGAAGGCCAGGCGCAGGTCGGGGCCCAGGGCTTTGGACACCGACCGGGCGACGGCCCAGCGCGGGCGCCGTCGATGGACCAGGGTGTGGAGCGGGGCGCCCGCCACCTCGCCCGAGTGGTCGTCCTCGAACAGGAGCACGTCCGGATGGCGGTCGAGGACCGAGCCGAGGGCCCGGGCGCGGTGCGCGTCGAGGGCGGCGCCCGTCGGGTTCTGGGCACGGGGCGTGACGACGACGGCCGCCGCGCCTCGGCGCAGGGCGTCTTCGAGCGCGTCCGGCAGCGGGCCCGAGTCGTCGAGCGGAACGCCCTCGGGGACGAGGCCCAGGCCGGCGACCAGATCGAGGACGCCTGTGTAGCCCGGATCCTCGACGGCGACGCGGTCGCCGGGCCGAAGGTGCGCCTGGAGCACGCGCTCGAGGCCGTCGAGTGCGCCGCCGACCACGGTGAGGGCGCCGACGGGCACTCCCTCGGCCGAGAGTCGGCGGCGACCCTCGGACAGGAGCTCCGCGCGAACGCGGTCGCCGCCGTAGAGCCGCGGCCGGCCGTCGACGGCGCGCAGTGGGAGCGAGGGGAGCAGGCGCGCGTCGGGGTTGCCGCTCGCCAGGTCCCGCAGGCCCGCGGCGAGAGGCGCGGGAGGGGGCGTTCTCAGGGGGGGGCGCGGAGCCAGGCGGGTTCCGCGCCGGCCCTGTCCCGACACCAGGCCGCGGCCCGCGAGGATCCGGTAGGCGGCGGCCACGGTGGCGGGGCTCACGCCGAGCTGCGCGGCCAGGCCCCTCACCGTGGGCAGCGCGCTCCCGGGAGCGAGGCGCCCGCTCCGCACGGCCTCCTCGACGCTCCCCGCGAGCTCGCTGGCGCGCCGGCCCCGGATCGGATATTGTAGTGATGCGATCATAGGAACGTACTATAACAAATGGCCGCGGAAGGGCAAGCGATGTCCAGCGAGCTCATGACGCCGCGCACCACGCTCAGGCGCCTGCCGAAGCGGGGCTCCCACGAGCGGGCCGTGATCGAGGCGATCCTCGACGAGGCGCTCGTGTGCCACGTCGGCTTCGTCGCCGACGGGCAGCCGTACGTGATCCCGACCATCCACGGCCGGAGCGGCGAGCGCCTGTTCGTGCACGGCTCGGCCGCCAGCCGCATGCTGCGGACCCTGGCCGGAGGCGTGCCCGTCTGCGTCACGGTCACGCTCCTGGACGGGCTGGTGATGGCGCGATCCGCCTTCCACCACTCGATGAACTACCGTTCGGTGGTCGTGCTCGGCACCGCCCGGACGGTGGAGGATCCCGGCGAGAAGGAGGAAGCGCTGCGGGTGATCGTGGAGCACGTGTCCCGCGGCCGCTGGGCGGAGGCGCGGCCGCCGAACGGGAGCGAGCTGCGGGCGACGACGGTGCTCTCGCTGCCGATCTCCGAGGCCTCGGCCAAGGTGCGCACCGGGCCGCCGGTGGACGACGAGGCGGACTACGCGCTTCCGGTCTGGGCCGGGGTCGTCCCGCTCCGCACCGTGGCCCTCGAGCCCGTCGCCGACGCGCGGCTCCATCCCGGCGCGCCGCCGCCGCGCTTCCGACGCTGACGCTTCAGAAGACGGTGCGGCTCTGGATCCGCTCCTTGGTTGCGAGGCTGAACTTTGCCTCCACGGGCTTCCCGTCCGCGAGGCGCGCCGCGACGTACTCGCCGACGGCGGGGCCGTGCTTGAAGCCGTGTCCCGAGCCTCCGCCCACGAGCCAGACGTTGGCGAGCTCGGGATGACGGTCGATCAGGAAGTCGCCGTTCGAGGTGTTCTCGTACTGGCAGACCTCCGCGCCGACGAACGGCGCGCCCTTCAGGGCGGGGAAGCGGCGGCCCACGAACTCGCGCACGCGCGCCATCGTCTCGGCGGTCGGCACGCGCTCGAGGGTGTCCGGATCGACCGGCGGGCCGTGGCGGTCCGGCGCGACCTTGAAGCCGCGTCCCTTGAAGTCCGGGACGCCGTAGATCTCCTCGGCGAAGTCCACCCAGACCGGCATCGCCGGCGACTGGAAGCGCGCGTCGCCCGGGGGCACGCCGACGTAGAAGACCTCCTGCCGTGTCGGGAAGATGCGGTCGCCCAGGACGCCCGGGAAGAGCTTGGGCAGCCAGGGTCCGCAGGCGAACACGAACGTCTCGGCGGCGATCGTCCCGCCGGAGCGGGTCCTGATCCCATCGAGCTTCCCGCGGCCCTCGGGCGGCACGACGCTGTGCTGCACGTAGGCGACGCCCGCGGCGGTCGCCGCCTGGACCACGGACTGGACGACATGGAACGCCGCGAGGAAGCCGCTCTCGGGCTCGTGGATCGCCCACGTGATGGGGCCGAGGTCGATCTGGGGCCAGCGTGCCTGCAACTGGGCGCGGTCGAGCCTCTCGTGCGTCACGCCGAGCCGCGCGAGGGTCTCCAGGGTCTTCGTGGTCAGCGGGTCCTGTTCGCGCGCCATCCAGAGCACCCCGGCGCGCTGGAACTGGCTCGAGCGGCCGACCGGACCCAGGAGGGCCTTCCACAGCTCGAGGGAGCGCAGCGACCAGCGGGTGTAGATCTCCTGATCGCCGTAGCCCATGCGGATGACGCGAGTCTGGCCGCCGGAGCTGCCCCGCGCGTTGCCCGGTCCGTAGGCGTCGACGAGCGCGACGCGTCGGCCGGCGAGCTGGAGGTGACGGGCGGTCCAGGCGCCGAAGACGCCGGCCCCGACGACCGCGACGTCGAAGGCCGCCTTCGCGGCGGAGGCCTGGGCGCGGGCGGGCCTCGGCGCCAGGGCTGCGCCCAGGGCGCCCGCGCCAGCGGACCGAACGAAACCACGCCGCGTCGTCTTCATCGAGGAGGCCTCGTCGGGCCGGGGACGGTAGCGCCGCCCGCACGCGGGTGTCAAGGCTCTCCCCGGCGTTGACAATTCAGACGCCGGATCGTATCTAGAGGGCGAAAGCCTCAGGAGGCACCATGTCGAGACCACGCACGCGGGCCTGGGCGGTCGTCACGGCGTTCGCCCTCGGCGCTCTTCCGGCGCTCGGACAGTCGTCCGAGGGACGGATCAGCGGCACCATTCGCGACGCCCTGGGAGCCGCCGTGCCCGGCGTCGCCCTCACGCTGATCAACCAGGCGACGAACGCCTCACAGACGGCGACCTCGTCCACGGACGGCACCTACTCGGCCTCCGTCCCGCCCGGCGTGTACTCCGTGGCTGCGGCGCTCAAGGGCTTCGCCCGCCAGACGCGCAAGGACCTCAAGGTCGAAGCCGGCGCGACCGTCACCGTCGACTTCGCGCTCGAGACGCGCCTGGAGGAGGAAGTGACCGTCACGGCGTTGAAGCGCGAGTCGAGCCTGATCGAGACCCCGCTGTCCGTGGCGGCGCCGACCGAGGACGAGCTGCGCTCCTGGGGCGTCCAGGACATCGAGGGCGTGGCCGCCCACGTGGGCGGGATGACGGTCCAGAACCTCGGCCCCGGGCAGAGCCAGGTGGCGATGCGGGGCATCTCCGCCGGGCAGATCGTCCGCGACCAGCCGGGCGTCAAGGAGCAGGTGGGCGTCTACCTCGACGAGTCGGTGATCTCCTTGTCGCTGTTCACGCCGGACCTCGACCTCTTCGACGTGAGGCGCGTCGAGGTGCTGCGCGGGCCGCAGGGCACTCTGTTCGGCTCCGGCTCGCTCTCCGGGACGGTGCGCTACATCTCCAACCCGCCCGAGATGGGGGTCAGGAAGGGCGTCTTCGAGTTCGGCGGCAGCGCCATCGACGGCGGCAGCCTGGGAGGCGATTTCAAGCTGGCCCTGAACACGCCCCTCGGCGACAAGGCGTCGGCGCGCATCGTCGGCTACTACGACCACCTCCCCGGCTTCATCGACGCGGTGACGCCGAACCTGAGCACCGACGAGGACGTCAACACCGGCCAGCGCTTCGGAGGCCGCGCGGCGATCGCCATCGCCGCCAGCGACCGGCTCACCGTCACCCCGCGCATCGTGTACCAGAGGGTGAAGATGGACGGCTGGAACCGGGAGGATGCCTTCAACATCCTGGCCAATCCCTATACGACGACGCGCCCGCCGGTGACTCTCGGCGAGCGCCAGGAGTTCAACCAGCTCGACGAGGAGTACACCGACGACTTCGTGCTCGGCGACCTGAACATCAACTACAACTTCGGCTCCGCCCAGCTCACCTCGATCAGCTCCTACACGTATCGGGACGTCCTGGTCATCCGCGACACGACCTCGCTGACCGCCAGCGTGACGGGGGGCAACATCGGCCTGCCCGAGAGCGTCTACACCATCGACTCGCCGCTGTACGACGCGACGACGGCGAAGGTGTTCACGGAGGAGCTCCGCGTGGCCGGGACCAGGGATCGCTTCGAGTGGGTGCTGGGAGGCTTCTACAGCCACACCAGCCGCGACTACGGCCAGGACCTGCGGACCATCGGGTTCGAGGACGCCACCGGCATCCCCACGGAGGGCGTGGTGGCGCCGAAGGACAGCCTGTTCTACTCGGACCTCGGCTACAAGCTCGACCAGTTCGCGCTCTTCGGCGAGGGCACCTTCTCGGTGACCGACAGGCTCAGCATCACGGGAGGACTGCGCTACTACAACTTCAGCGAGGACAAGGAGCAGATCTTCGACGGCTTCTTCGTCGGCTACGTCTCGCAACCGGGGACGACCGAGGCCGACGGTGTCGCCCCGCGCCTCATCCTCAACTACAAGGTGAGCGAGTCGACGAACCTGAACGCCCAGGTCTCCAAAGGCTTCCGCCTGGGCGGCATCAACGACCCGCTCAACGAGCCGATCTGCACCCCGGCGGACCTCGTCACCTTCAGCGGCCGCGACCAGTGGAAGGACGAGACGGTCTGGAACTACGAGATCGGGGCGAAGTCGCGCTTGGCCGGCGGTCGGGGCCAGCTCAGCCTCGCCGCCTTCTACATGGACATCAAGGACCTCCAGGCGACGGTGACCGCGGGCTCGTGCTCGTCGCGGCTCATCTTCAACGTCCCCGACTCCCGCAGCCAGGGGATCGAGGGAGAGTTCAGCTTCGCGCCGAGCCGCCACTTCGACTTCGCGCTCTCGGGGAGCTACAACGACTCCGAGCTGCAGTCGACCGTCGAGCCCGGATCCGTCACGGGGATCGTCGCCGGTCGTCGCCTGCCCACCGTGCCGGAGTTCCAGATGGCGGTGGCGGCCACGGGCCAGTGGGACTGGACGAGCAGCGCCCTCGGGTACGCCACCATGAGCCTGAGCTACGTCGGCGGCGACCGCTACACGCAGGTCGGCGACCTGGAGCTCGGAAGGCTGAACATGGATTCGTTCGCACCCAACACCATCGGCGGTCCGCTGACGCAGCAGTTTCTCGACTACGAAACGCTGCTGCCTTCCTACACGATCGTCAACGCCCGCATCGGCGTCGTGAAGGGCAAGTGGGACGTCGCGCTCTACGCGAACAACCTGACGGACGAGCACGCGCTCCTCGCGTTCGACCGCGAGCGCGGCACGCGCGCCCGGATCTTCTACCTGACCAATCAGCCGCGCACCTTCGGGCTCACGGCCCGCGTCAACTTCTAGGCGCGGCCTCTCGCGGGCCGGCGGCCCGGGCGACTGCCGGCCCGCAGCTTCTCGGCCAGCACTTCGTCGAAGGAGTAGAAGCCGGTCCGCGGCGCGATCCACTCGGCCGCGAGCACCGCCCCCAGGGCGAAGCCGCGCCGCGAGCGGGCGCGGTGCTCCAGCACGATCTCGTCGCCTCCGGAATCGAAGCCGACGGCGTGATCGCCGACGATGCCGCCGGCGCGCACCGACGCGACGGCCGGCGGAGTTCCCTGGCCCTGGGTGGCCGCGACGATGCCGGCGAGGACCTTGGCGGTCCCGGAGGGGGCGTCCTTCTTGGCGGCGTGGTGCCGCTCCAGGATCCAGGGGTCGTACTCGGGGAAGCGGGAGAGCAGGGCCGAGGCGTCGCGCACGACGCGGTAGAAGAGGTTGACGCCCAGGGAGAAGTTCGCGGAGTGGACGAGCCCGCCGCCCGCGGCCTCGACCAGCCGCTGGACCTCCGCCAGCCGGTCGCTCCAGCCCGTGGTGCCCACGACGTAGCGTGCCCCGGCCCGCAGCGCGGCCTCGACGTTGGAGACGACGCTCTCGGTGCGGGTGAAGTCGACCCCGACCGCGCAGCCGTCCGGGAAGCGGTCGCCGCGCCCGACGAGCTCGACGTCGTGGCCGCGCTCGCGGAGCACCGCCTCGACCTCCCGCCCCATGCGCCCGTAGCCGACGACGGCGACGCGCACGCGCTACGCGGGCAGCAGGCCGCGGGCGTGCAGGAGCTCCGCGTTGAGGATCGCCGCGCCGGCCGCGCCGCGCACCGTGTTGTGGACCAGGGCCTCGAGCTTCAGGCCGCGCTCGCCGTCCCGTCGCACGCGCCCCACCGAAACGGCCATGCCGCCCTCGCGGTCGCGGTCCAGGCGCGGCTGGGGCCGGTCGGGCTCGCGCAGCAGGTGGATCGGGCGCTCCGGAGCCGAGGGCAGCCGGCGCTCCTGGGGCTCACCGCGGAAGCGCGCGAGGGCGTCCATCGCCTCCTCGGGCGTGGCGTCGCGGCCCAGGCGGACGAAGACGGCCATGGTGTGGCCGTCGGAGACGTCGACGCGGTGGACCGATGCAGAGACGGGGAAGGGGGCCGCCTCGAAGCGGCCGTCCCTGAAGCGGCCCAGGATCTTGCGCGGCTCGCTCTCGATCTTCTCCTCCTCGCCGCCGCCGATGTAGGGGATCACGTTGTCGGCGATGTCCATGGAGGCCACGCCGGGGTAGCCGGCTCCCGAGAGGGCCTGCAGCGTGACGACGTGGACCGAGGCGAGGCCGAAGGAACGCTCGAGAGGCGCGAGAGCCATCGCCAGGCCGACCACGCTGCAGTTCGGGTTGGTCACGACGTAGCCGCCGCCGGTGCGCTTCCGCTGGAGGGAAAGGGCATCGAGGTGGTCGGGGTTGATCTCCGGGACGAGCAGGGGCACGTCGGCGGCCATGCGATGGTTGCGGGCGTTGGAGACGACGGCGTGTCCCTGTGACGCGAGCCGCGCCTCGATCTCTCCGGCGACGGACGAATCGAGGCCGGAGAAGAGCAGGCGCGAGCGGAAGGGGCCGTCACAGCTCGTCACGACCCGGCGCGC
>DASSJI010000082.1:0-3511 GCA_035691285.1 Vicinamibacteria bacterium
GACGGCCCTGACGACGCAGCGAAGGCGGAGGCCCGAGGCCGGAGGACGCCGGTGCTCCAGGAATGCGCGTGCGGCGAGCCGCTCCCCGACCACCTGCGCACGTGTCCGCGGTGCGGCACGCGCAACCCGGCGCACCGGGAGCCGCGATGGAGGACGTTCTGGCCCGACGTGGACACGATCGGCGGCGCGGACAACGCGATCACGCTCGGGTACTGGGGCGCCTTCTTCGCCGCGGGAATGGCCGCCTTCGTGGCGCTCTTCAGGGGGAACCCGCTCGGCCTGCTCGGTGCCCTCATCTTCGTCTTCTGCGGCGTGGGGATCTGGAGAAAGTGGCGGACGGCCGCTGTCGTCGCGACGGTGCTCTTCCTCCCGAACGCCGTCTTCACGGTGTTGAGCGGCCCCGTGATCGGGGTGCTCACGATCTTCATCCTGATCGGGCTCGCGAACGGCCTCCGCGGGACGTTCATGCGGGTGAAGCTGATGCGCGCGCCGAGGCCCGAGGTGGCCGGGACATGACGCGGGCCCGGCCGGGCGAGGAGGTCCGTTGAGAACAAGGGTGGTCGGGCTGGCCGTCGCGCTCCTGCCCCTCTCGGCCGCCGCCGACGAGGTGTTCCTGAAGAGCGGCGGGCAGCTGTCGGGGCGCATCGTCCGGCGCGACGCGAACATGATCGAGGTCGACATCGGGGCCGGGCAGATCACGGTGCCCGTGTCGAGCGTGGTGCGCATCGAGGAGGGACGGTCCGCCCTCCACGAGTTCGGGGACCGGGCGGGCACGCTGGCGCCCGGCGACGTGGACGGCTGGGTCGCGCTGGGGGACTGGGCCAGCAGCCGCGGCCTGGGCACGCAGGCGCGCGAGGCGTACACGCGCGCGCTGAGCGCGTCGCCCAACGACTCGCGCGCCAACGCGGCGCTCGGGAACGTGCAGGTGAACGGGCGCTGGGTGGGCGAGGAGGAGGGTTACCGGGCCCGGGGCTACGTGCGGTTCGAAGGGGAGTGGATCACCCCGGCCGAACACGAGGCCATCCTCCGCGAGCGGGCGGTCGAGGCCGACCAGGAGCGCGTGCGGCAGGCGGAGGCGCGCGTCCAGGAGGCCGAGGCCAGGGCCCAGGAAGCGGAGGCGCGCGCGCAGGAGGCGGAGGCCAGGACGGCGGAGGCGCAGCCGTCCGACCAGGGCCTGCCGCTGTGGTACGGATGGGGCGTGGGACCGGTCTCGTGGACGACGAACTCGATCGCGATGCAGCCGGTCGTGACTCCGCGCATGGGGGTGCCGCGATGAGAACGATGATCCTGCTGGCGGGCGCGGTCGGCGCCCTGGCGGCGGGCCCGGCACCGACCGTGGACGAGATCGTGGCGCAGCACGTGAAGGCGCGCGGCGGCCGCGAGCCGCTGGCCGCCGTGCGCACGCTCCGCATGACGGGCCGCGCCATCGCGGGCCCGGGACGCGAGGCGATCGTCAGGCGCGAGATCGCGCGCCCGGGCCGCATCCGCACCGAGTTCGTGTTCCAGGGGACGACCGGCGTCTACGTCTGGAACGGGACCTCGGGCTGGCAGGTCTCGCCTCTCGACGGGACGCTGGACGCCCAGCCGATGCCGGAAGAGGCGGCGGCGCTCTCCGCCGAGCAGGCGGACTTCGAGGGTCCTCTGGTCGACTGGAAGGCCAAGGGCCATACGATCGAACGCGTCGGCAGCGCGACCCTGCCGGACGGCGAGGCGCACGAGCTCAAGGTCACGCTGAAGTCCGGCGTGGTCCGCCGCGTGTGGGTCGATGCCGCCACGGGGAACGTCGTGAAGACGGCGTCGACACGCAGGTTCCGCGGCCGCGAGACGCAGTTCGAGGTGGTCTACGGCGACTACCGCGAGACGGGAGGCGTCCGCTTCGCCCGGTCGCTGGAGATCGGGGCCGCGGGGCGCCCGCAGAAGCTCAAGATCCTCGTCGAGAACGTGGAGATCAACCCCGTCCTCGACGACTCCCGCTTCGCGGCGCCCCGTTAGGCCGCCCGGCGCGTCCTACTGCTTGTAGGACTCGTCGTGCGCCTTCTTGATGTCCTGCCAGCTCTCCTTGAACTGCTTCTCCTCCTCCTTGGTGAGGATGCGGAAGGGCACCTGCACCTCTCCGCTCTCGCCGAAGTTGACGTGCAGCCAGTGCTGGCCGACCTTGATGCCGCCGGGCACGTTGAAGTACAGCCGCCCCACGCACGCGCGGGTCGAGCTGAGCTCCACCTCGTCGAACGCCAGCATGCGCCGGCCCTGGCTCACGTTGGCGAAGAAGCTCATCGAGCAGCCCCGCGTCACGTCGACGGGGAAGTAGTTGATGGAGTCGCGGATCACCTTGGCCCGGTTGTTGAGGGCCGGCAGGTACCCCGCCTTCGCGTAGTCGCTCTGCGACGCGAGGGGGATCTTCGTCCCGTCGGGCGTCTGCAGCGTGAAGCTCTCGCGCGTGATCTTGCGGTCCTTGGCCGGCGAGCGCATGGTCAGGCCCACCTCGAGCATGAGCCACTCCTCGCCGATCGCCCGCTGGGCCATCTCGTAGCCGAGCGTGACGAAGCCCTCCTTGTTGTAGGCCACCCGCACGAACTGGCCCATGATCGTGAAGACCTCGGGCACCGTCGGCTGGGGTGCGGTCACCTGGGGCGTCTGCGCGAGCGCCGGCGTCCAGGCGCCCGCCGTCATCATGCAGGCCAGGGCGGCGGCCACGGCTCGGCCTCCGCTGGCACGGCGGTCTACTTTCATGGGAACTCCTCCTTGTGTGCGCTCGCCCCGTGGCGGGAGGATAGCAGACAAGGCATGCCCCGCGTCGGAGGGTGCCGGGCCGGGGGGTCGCTCCGGTGGCAAAGTCGCGCCGGACGGTGAGAATGATGACCCGGCCCATGCGTCCAAACATTGGAGGTCCGCATGAGACGTGGGTTCCTCTCGCGCTTCTTCCTGCTGCCGGCGTTCGGCCAGCCGGCCCCGAGCCCGCCCGCCAGGGACCGGATCCTCATCAAGAGCGCCTGGGGCTCGGCCGACCCGACGCAGGCGTCCTTCCCGTTCCACCACGCGAAGGCCTTCGCGGAGGCGGGGCACCCGGTCCAGATCTTCCTGCTGGGCGAGGCGGTCTCGCTCATGCGGACGGCGGTCGCGGACTCGGTCGTCCCCGTCGGCTGGCCGCCGCTGGCCGAGGCGCTCGCGAAGGTGCTCGAGCACAAGATCCCGATCCACGTCTGAGGGGCCTGCGCGAGGGCCCGTGGGGTCCTGGAGAGCGATCTGGCGGGCAAGGAAGCCACGTTCGCGAACCCGAGCGTCTTCGTCGGCCTCGTGCAGTGGGCCGACAAGCTCCTCACCGAGTAGCGCGGGCGCTCGCCCCGGCGAGTTCCGGCCGTGACGTCGGGGACGTATGATGTCGCGGGCGGAGAGAGCGTGATCAAGGTCCTCGTGAGCTCGTGCCTGCTGGGCGAGAGCGTGCGCTACCACGGCGGCGACGCGCGCATCGAGAGCGACGTCCTCGATCGCTGGCGCGCGGAGGGCCGTCTGG
>DASSJI010000083.1:0-9894 GCA_035691285.1 Vicinamibacteria bacterium
TGGGGACGCGACGCCCACAACGGCCAAGTCTTCGGCGCGGGCGTGACCTGGTACTTCGGGCTGCCCGAATGAAAGAGGTGGGGAAACCCTAGGATTTCCCGATTGACTTCCCGGTGGCGGCGGCCGATCTTCCCGCTAGACGGAGGTGGCGCATGCGTTCCCGAAACCCGAAGCCGGATGTGGACCTGGGGAGGCGTGAGATCTCGGCCATGGCGCCGCTCGTGCTCCTCGGAGGCGCCGCGGTCACGATCGGCGCCTGCGGCGGCGGGGGCGGGCCCAGCGCGCCGTCGACACCCGCACCCACGCCGACCTCCGGCACCTGCCCTCCCACTCCTGCGAGCGGCGACGTCGCCGGCCAGGTCTCGATCGACCCGCTCCACAGCGCGATCATCACCTCGGCCCAGCTCGCGGCCGGCGGCGCGCTGACGCTGGACATCCGGGGCTGCTCGACGCATTCGCACACGGTCGCCCTGAGCGCCGCCGAGGTGCAATCCATCCGGCAGGGAGGGCGAATTCAGGTCATCTCCACGACGACCCTCGGCCACGAGCACAGCGTGACGTTCAACTGATCAGCCGGGGTATCATGCGGGCCGATGGCCGAGCCCAACGACGACGCCCGCGCGCCATTCCGCCTGGCCAAGGAGACGATGCCGGTCGTCGTGCGCACCGAGAGCCAGCTCATCGTCGGCGAGCTCCACGTGATGCCCAACAAGCGGCTGAAGGACGAGCTGAACATCACGAAGGACGCCTTCATCGCGCTGACCGACGCCCGCGTCTACGAGTCCCACGGCACGCGGCTCCTGTTCGCCGCCGGCGTGGTCATGGTCTCGATGGCCCGGATCGTGTGCGTCGCGCCGCTGAGCGGCATCAAGGAGCCCTGGGACATGGCCTGGCTGCCGGCCGCCGCGCGGCCAGCGGACTAGGCTCGGCTAGGTGCGGCCGTTGGCCGGCCGCAGCCGCTCCCGCAGGTCGTGGAGGCCGTCGCGGAGCGACTCGCCGCGGCGGCGCCGCGCCGCGTTCCACTCGATGACGTCGTCGAGGACGCTGTAGGCCGCCGGGACCACGAACAGCGTCAGGGCCGTCGAGACGAGCATCCCGCCCACGAGGGCGATCGCCATGGGCCGCTGGAGCTCGGCGCCGGGGCCGATGGCCAGGGCCGGCGGCAGGGCTCCGGCGATCGTCGCGAACGAGGTCATCAGGATCGGGCGCAGCCGGATCGGGCACGCCTCGAGCAGGGCGTCGTGGCGCTCCGCTCCCCTGGCGCGGATCTGGTTCGTGAAGTCCACGAGCATGATCGAGTTCTTCTTGGCGATGCCCATCAGCAGGATCATGCCGAGCACGCTGTAGACGTTGACGCTCTGCTGGAACAGGAGCAGGGCCATCAGCGCGCCGCTGATGGAGAACGGCAGCGCCAGGAGCACCGTGAAGGGATGCGAGAAGGCGTTGAACTGCGCGGCCAGCACCATGTACGCGACCATCACGCCCATGACGAAGGCGAAGAACAGCGAATCGAAGGACTCCTTGAACGCCTGGCTGCTGCCGCCCGGGACGGCGCGGTAGCCGTCGGGCAGGGTCTCGCGGGCCAGCTCGAGGGTCTTCGCGATGGCGTCGGACTGCGAGGCGCCCGCGGTCACGTTCGCGGTGATGGTGATGGCGCGCTCCCGGTCGCGGCGGGTGATCGCCTGGAGCGTCGGCTCCTGCTCGAGCCGCACGACGTCGCCCAGGTGCACGAGGCCACCCTGCTCGGTGCGCACCAGCAACCGGTCGATGTCCTCCGGGCGCGCCCGCTGCGGGGCGAGCAGCCGGCCGCGGACGTCGAAGCGCCGCCCCTTGTCCTTGAACTTGCCGATGCGCAGGCCGCCGATGGCCGCGTTCACCGTCTCGCCGATGCGCGCCATGCTGATGCCCAGGTCGGCGGCCTTGTTCCGGTCCGGCATCACCTGGACCTCCGGCATGCCGACCTGGTAGTCGCTGTCCACGTCGGTGACCATCCCCGACTGGCGCATCTTCTCGACCAGCTCCTTGCTCTTCTCGGCGAGCACGTCCCAGTCGCGGCCCCGCACCGTGATCTCCACCGGGAAGCCGCCGCCGCGGGTGGCCGAGAAGCCCTGCTGCGACGGATCCTGGAGCGTGCCCCGCGCCCCCGGGATCGCGTTGATGGCGTTGCGCACCACGCCCATCAGCTCCTGCTGCGACAGCCGGCGCCCGAGCGCCGAATCGCGGGGCCGCTCGTGGGGCTCCTTCAGCGTGACGAACATGAAGCCGGTGTTCACCTCGCCGCCGCCGAAGCCGCCGATCACGCCGAAGTAGCGGGTCACCTCGGGCCGAGCGGCCAGGACCTGTTCGATCTGGGTGAAGACGCGGTCGGTCGCGTCGAGGCTCGAGCCCACGGGCGTCTGGAACCGCAGCTGGAACAGGCTCGTGTCCTGGGAGGGCACGAACTCCTTGCGCAGCAACGGGAGGATCCCGAAGGTCGACACCACGAAGAACACCAGCGCGGCTCCCATCACCGCCGCCCGGTGGTGGAGCGCCGGCAGGAGCAGCCGCTGGTAGCCGGCGGACAGCCGGGCGAAGGCCATGTCCACCCTGGCGCCGAAGCTGTCCCCGCGATGCCCGACCTCGAGGAAACGCGAGCAGCGCATCGGCGCGAGGGTCAGCGCCTCGAGCAGCGAGATCAGGACCGCCACCGAGATCGTGACGCCGAACTGGAAGAAGAACTTCCCGATGATCCCCTTCATGAAGGCGACCGGCAGGAAGATCGCCACGATGGCCAGGGTCGCGGCCGCCGCGGCGAAGGTGATCTCCCGGGCCCCCACCGAGGCCGCGCGCACCCTGCCCTCGCCCATCTCGCGATGGCGGTAGATGTTCTCGAGGACCATGATCGCGTCGTCGACGACGATGCCCACGGTGAGCGTGAGCCCGAGCACGGTGAACGTGTTCAGCGTGAAGCCGAACACGTACATGACGATGAATGTGCCCAGGATCGAGGTGGGGATCGCGAGCAGCACGTTCACCGTCGTGGACCACGAGCCCAGGAACAGCCAGCACACGACGCCGGTCAGCACCGCCGCCATCACCAGCGTGAACAGGATTTCGCCGATCGCCTCCTCGATGAAGCGCGTGCCGTCGAAATTGACGTCGAGCTTGAGGCCCTCGGGGAGCTGGGAGCGCAGCTCCACCATCTTGGCCTTCACGGCCTGTCCCACCTGGACGGCGTTGGCGCCACGCAGCTTCTTGATGCCCATCCCGATGGTCGGAACGCCGTTGGCCCGGGCGACCCGGCGCCGGTCCTCCAGGCCGTCCTCGACGACCGCGACGTCCTGCAGCCGGATCGGCGTTCCGTTCCGGTACGCGACCACGATGCCGCGGAAGGCCTCGATGTCGATCGCCTCGCCCTCGGCGCGGACGTTCATCTCGCGCTCCGGGGTCTCGATGCGCCCGGCGGGCATCTCGAGGTGCTCGCGCTCGATCGCCGCGTTCACGTCGAGGACGGTCAGGCCGGCGGCCTCGAGGCGGGGGGCGTCGTACCAGACGCGCACCGAGCGCTCCCGGTAGCCGCCCAGCATCACCTCGCCCACGCCGGGGATGGTCTGGAACTGGGGCCGCAGCACGTTGCGGATGTAGTCGGCGAGGAACGTCGGCGGGCGGTTGCCGGCGAGGGAGAGCCACAGGATCGGCTGGTCCTCGGGGTTGTTCTTGGTGATGACCGGCGGGTCCATCTCCCGCGGCAGGCGGCGGGCAGCCTGGGCCACTCGGGTCTGGACGTCCTGGAGCGCCGCGTCGATGTTGCGGTTCAGCTCGAACTCGACCGTCACGCTGGCCGCGCCCTGGCGCGAGGTCGAGCTGATCTGCTTCACGCCCTCGACGGACGTCACGGCGTCCTCGATGAAGTCCACGACGTCGGTCTCCATGACCTCGGGCGAGGCGCCCTCGTAGGTCAGGGAGACGTTGATGACGGGGAAATCGACGTCGGGGTTCTGGCTGATCCCCAGGCCGCGCACCACGCCCCCGACGCCCTGGAAGCAGATCAGTCCGAAGCCGATCAGGCCGGCCATCAACATCCAAGCGAAGACGTGGTTGCGGATCGAGATGTCCGCCAGGGTCATGCCCGTGGCGATCTTCTGCGGGTCTTCGGCTTCCTCGCGGCGTCCTTCGTCGCCCACGGCCTTCCTCTACGGCGCGGCCTGGACGGGGACGCCGTCGCCGATGCGGTCCGAGCCTTCCACGACCACCGTCTCCCCCGCCGCGACCCCGGCCAGGATCTCCACGACGCCGGTGCCCGTGCGCAGCCCGATCTGCACCGGCTTGGCCCTGGCCTTGCCGTCCTCGACGGCGTAGGCGATGAAGCCGCGCTCGCTGGCCTGGATGGCGCCCTCGGGCACGACCAGGGCGCCCTGCTTGGACGCCGTTGCGAGGGTGACCTCGGCGAAGAAGCCCGGCTTCAGCACCCCCGGGTTCTTGACCCAGGCCAGCACCTCCACCTGGCGCGTGGTGGGATCGGCCACGTCGCTGACGTGGTAGATGCGCGCCGGGAAGCTCTCCTCGCCCAGGGCCCCGATCCTGAACGTCACCGTGTCGCCCTCCTTCGCCTGGAGCGACTCGGCGTCCGAGACCTTGAAGCGCAGGCGCAGCCGGCTGGTATCGGCGAGGGTGGCGAGCACGTCGCCCTCCTTCACGAATTGGCCGGTCTCGACGGTCCGCGTGTTCACGACCCCGGCGCGCGGCGCGCGCACGTCGGAACGCCGCAGGTTCTCCTTGGCGAGGTCGCGGGCGGCCTTGGCCGCGGCGGCCGCCGCCGACAGCCGCTCCGCCTCGCCGCGCGAGCGGTTCAGCTCCTCGGCCGAGACGAGCTGATCCAGCGCCAGCGCCTCCCGGCGCGCGAGGTCGCGCTCCGAGCGGCTCTGCTCCGCGAGCGCCGTCCGGTACTGCGCCTCGGCGCGCTCCGCCTCGAGCCGGTGCCGTTCGGGGTCGATGCGCAGCAGCACGGTGTCGGGCGTCACGCGGTCGCCGGCCTGGAAGCGGACCTCGGCCACCGCGCCCTCCACCTGCGCCGGCACGCGCACCATCTCGTCGGCCTCGAGGGAGCCGAGGGCCTTCACCTGGTAGACCACGTCCTGGAGCTTGACCGCAGCGACGCGGACGCGCAGCGGCGGCGGGCCGGTGCGCGGCGCGGACGTCGCCTGCGTCTTCCCGCAGGCCACGGGCAGGAGTGCGACGCAGACGGCCAGGACGCGCGGAAGGTGCATCGATGCTCCGGACAATCGCCGCGAGGGCGGAAGACCATTGTCCCTTGCCTGTCGCCCGAGGCCAAGCGCCGGGCGGGCTCAGGCCTGTAAAACCTTGTGACGCGTGCGCCAGAAGTGCGCCGCGACGACGGCGGCGAGGAGCGCCGCTCCCAGGGCGTCCAGGCGCGCGTCGGCGAGGAAGAGCATGAGCCCCGCCGCTCCCAGCAGCAGCCGCTCCGGCAGCGACGCCGGACGGCGCAGGTAGCCTCCGAAGGCGCCGGCCAGGGCCGCGACCCCGATGGCCGCCGTGGTCGCGCTGAGGACGACCGCGAGGGGCGGGCCCTGGAGCAGGAGCCCGAGGCCCGCCTGGCTCTGCGTGAACATGAACGGCACCAGGAAGGCAGGCAGGCAGTACTTCCAGGTGAGCATCATGGTGCGGAAGGGATTGCCGCCCGTGAGCGCCGCGGCGGCGAACGGCGACAGCGCCGTCGGCGGCGACACGTCCGACAGCACGGCGTAATAGAAGATGAACATGTGGGCGGCGATGGGCGCCACGCCGACCTGCTCCAGGGCCGGCACGATCATCACCGCCGCGATGATGTAGGACGCCGTCACGGGCACCGCGAGGCCCAGGAGCCAGACCGCGAGGGCGGCGAACAGCACGGTCAGGAACGTCGAGCCCTGGGCGAAGCCCACGATGATGCCCGAGACCTTCAAGCCCAGGCCGGTCAGCGTCACGACGGACACGATCACGCCGGCCGTGGCCGTCGTCGCCGCCACCGACACCACGCCGCGCCCGCCGTCCTCGAGCGCCCGCAGCAGGCCGCTTCCGGCGCCGCCCAGCGCCAGGGCGGCGAGCAGGCCGAAGAAGCACGCCGCCGACGGCCGCTGCCCGGCCAGGAGCGCCAGCCCGGTCGCGGCGAGGGCGGCGAGGCCGGCCCGCGGAGGGACGAGGCGGGTGTCGGCGCGGATGAAGCCGAGCGCGAACGCGATCGCGAGAGACCAGAACACGGCCATGAACGGCGTGAGGCCTGCGACCATCAGCGCCGCGACGGCGACCAGGGAAGTGAAGTGGTAGCCGTGCTCCCGGGTGAGCTCGCCGAGCGACCGCGCGGGAGGCTCGATGGCGTGCGTGCCGAGCCGGCGCGCGTCGGCCTCGATCATCAGGAGGCACGACAGGTAGTAGAGGATGGTGGGCACGGTCGCCATCACCAGGACCTGGAGGTACGTGATCTTGAGGTACTCCGCGATCAGGAACGCGGCGGCGCCGAGGGTCGGCGGCGACAGCAGCGCGCCGATGCCGGCGGCCGCCAGGATCGCGCCGGCCCGGTCGCGGTCGTAGCCGGCGCGCTTCAGCATCGGCCAGGCCAGCGAGCCGAGCGTCACCGTGGTGGCGACGCCGCTGCCCGAGACGGTGCCCAGCAGGAAGCCCGCGGCGGTGACGGTGCGGCCCGGTCCCGCCCCGCTCCGCGAGCGGCCCAGCGCGGCGAAGCTCCAGTCGATGAAGAAGCGCCCCGCTCCGCCCTGCTCCAGCACCGCACCGTAGAGCGTGAAGAGCACGATGAAGGTCGCGGCCACGTCCAGGGGCGTGCCGAAGACGCCTTCCAGGGTCAGGTAGTTCTGGCCCACGATGCGCGGCAGCCGATAGCCCCGATGATCGAAGGGCTCGGGAAGGTGCGGCCCGAGGTAGGCGTAGAGCAGGAACAGGAGCGCGGTGATCGGCAGCGGCCAACCCGAGGTGCGGCGCGTCGCTTCGAGCACGAGCCCGATCAGCACGGCGCCCCACAGCACCTCGGCGGGAGTCGGGTTGGTGACGCGCTGCAGGGCCTGCTCGTAGCGCAGGAGCAGGAAACCGAGGCTCAGGAGCGCGAGGAGCCCGAGCGCCGCGTCGTACCAGGGCAGGCCGTCGCGTCGTCGGCGCAGGGCCGGGTAGAGCAGGAACGAGAGCAGCAGGACCAGCAGCAGGAACGAGGCACGGTAGGCGTGTGCGGGCAGCGAGAACTGCGTCCAGTAGAGGCCCAGCAGGGAGATCGCGGCGCCGATCCCGCGCGCCGCGAGGGCGAAGCCGCGCCCGAGTCGGCGCGTCCGCGCGTCGCTCTCGAACTCCTCGAGGACGTCGCCGGCGTTCCGCTCTACTTCGGCCAGGCGCCCCTCTCCTGGTAGAAGCGGACGGCGCCGGGATGGAAGGGGACGGAGCCGCCCCGGGCCGCCGTCTCGAGGCTCAGGCCCGCGGCCTCGGGATGGATGCGCTGGACCTCGGGAAGGTTGTCGAACACGGCGGCCAGCACGCGCCCGACGAGACCCTCGGACATCCTCGCGTTCACGAACAGGACGTTGCCCACGCCCACGCCGGGCACGTCCCGGTCCTGGCCGAGGTACGTCCCCTTGGGCAGCGTCATGGGCTCGTAGACGGGGCCCCCCCGCGCGCGCATGGCATCCACCAGCGAGCCCGCCTCGAGAAAGGCGATCGGGTGACGAGAGGTCGTGGCGAGATCCGTGACGGCCGCAGTGGGCAGGCCGCCGATCCAGAAGAACGCGTCGACCTTCTCGTCCCGAAGCGCACCGGCGGACTCGGAGACGCTCAGGTTGTCGCGGCGGATGTCGCGGCGCGGGTCGAGGCCCGCGGCCTCGAGGATGCGGTCCGCGGCGGCCTCGGTGCTGCTGCCCGCGGAGCCCACCGACACGCGCTTGCCCCTGAGATCGGCGATGCCGCGCGCGCCGCTCGACGCCGCGGCGACCACGTGGACGTAGCTCTGGTAGAGGACGGCGATCGCACAGGCCGGGATCGGGCCGGTGTCCGTGTACGAGCCGGCGCCGCGCAGCGCGTCCCAGGCCGAGTCCATGGTCGAGAAACCGATGTCGGCCTCCTCGGCCTGGACCAGCTTCATGTTGTCGACGGAGCCGCCCGTGACCTCCGCGGTCGCCTCGACGTCCTTCGCCCGCGCGGTGAGCACGCGGGCGAGCCCGCCGCCGAACGGATAGAAGACGCCGCCGGTGCCCCCGGTCGCGACCACGAGACGCACCTTGCCGGCGGGCTCCTCCTTGCGCGCGTTCTCGGGCGTGCAGGCGCCGCGGGGATCGCTCGGGGCCGCGGCGCGGGGCCCAGGCGTCGCCGCGGGCGGGCCGCCACACGCCGCGAGCGCCGTGACGAGACAAAGCCCCGGACGATGGAAGCGCAACACGGAGGTGGAATAATGCCACCTGGGAGGAAGACGCGTCCATGCACAATCCCTTCGTGCCCGAGACACTCGAGGGCTGGGCGATGCTGCACCAGATGTTCCGCGTGCGCTGGCCGCTCTGGCGCTCCCTAGGCGAAGCCGAGCGGACCCGCATCGCGACCGAAGCGGGCGCGGCGTTCTCCGGAATGCAGCGGGGCGAGGAGGGCACGACCGCCGTCTCGACGCTCTTCGGGCACAAGGGCGACCTGATGCTCGTGCACTACCGACGCGGCTTCGAGGCGCTCCAGGCAGCCCAGCTCGCCGTCGCCTCCCTGAGCCTCGACACGTACCTCGAGCCGACGACCTCGTACGTGTCGGTCGTCGAGCTCGGGATGTACGAGATGACGGCCCAGATCCACTCCCGGCTCCAGGCCCGGGAGCTGAAGCCGGGCAGCGAGGAGTACGAGAAGGCTTTCGACGGCGAGATGGAGGAGCAAAGGCGCCGGGTCGCGGGCCGGCTGTTCCAGGAGCTGCCGGCGCGGCGAGCGGTGTGCTTCTACCCGATGAACAAGCGCCGTGGCGAGATCAAGAACTGGTACGCGGTGCCCTTCGAGGAGCGCGCGCGCATGATGCGCGAGCACGGGGTCGTGGGCCGCCATTACTCCGGAAAGGTGACCCAGATCATCTCCGGCTCGATCGGGATGGACGACTGGGAGTGGGGCGTCGACCTCTACGCCGACGACATGGTCGTCTTCAAGAGGCTCATCTACGAGATGCGCTTCGACGAGGCTTCGGCCTGGTACGCGGAGTTCGGGCCGTTCTACGTGGGCCTGCAGTTCTCGCCCGCCGAGCTGCCGAAGCTCCTGGCGGGCCAGGTGCCGTCGTTGACATCTTGATGCTCACCCTATAGCATCAAGATGTGCGTACCACGTTGACGCTGGACGAGGACGTGGCGGCCAGGATCAAGGCTGAGTCCCGGCGCAGCGGACGCTCGTTCAAGGAGACCGTCAACGAGGCGCTGCGGCTCGGCCTCGAGCGACATCCGCGCGGAGGAAAGGCGGGCCATTTCCGCGTGAAGGCGCGGCCCATGGGCCTGCGGCCCGGGCTCTCGCTCGACTGCACGAGCGCTCTGCTCGAGGAGCTCGAGGGTCCCGACCACAGGTGAAGCAGTCGGGCACGTCTCGTCCTGGCTCGAGCGTCCGATAGGGATTTCGCGGGCTTTCACGGTCCGAAGGTGAGGTATCCCCTGGAGACCGAATGAGGCGCGGCGCTATACTCGCCTCATGTCGCCCGTGCTTCGCAGCCACTTCGCCGAGTACGCCCGCTATCACGCCACGAAGGGCAACCAGACGTGCCATTCCCTGGGCATTCCGCTGATCGTCTTCGCGCTCCTCGCGATGCTCGCCCACGTGAGCGTCGCCCCGGTCGGCGGCTTCGCGCTGACGGCGGCCGAGGTCCTCCTCGCCGCCGTCACGATCTACTACCTCACTCTCGACTCGGCCCTGGCGCTT
>DASSJI010000084.1:0-4354 GCA_035691285.1 Vicinamibacteria bacterium
TGGAGCGGCTGCTTGAAGGCCAGGACCGAGGACGTGACGATGGCCAGCGCCACGGCGATCTCCGGGAACCCGTACATCACCATGCCGCCGAGCAGCGCGACCGTGATGGCCGCCACCTCGGTGGTCATCCCGATGGAGCCCTGTGGCGCCGCGCGGTTCTCGAGCACGTAGCCGATCAGGACCGCCGCGGCGACGGCGCCCAGGGTGGCCACGAAGATCCACGGCGTCGCCACCTTGAGCGACAGCCATGCCGAGACGGCCCCGGCCTCCGCCAGCAGGATGAAGGTCCGCAGGCCGGCGAAGGCCACCGGCGATTCGCCGGCCTTGCTCCGTTCCCGCTCGACGCCCACCAGGGCGCCGATGAGCAACGCGATCGAGAAGTCGCGGATGACCGTGTAGTCCACGGCTCGGATGATAGACTGGTTGGCGTCTAGTCGATAACGTCCGGGAGGCGGCGATGACCAGCGTGAGCGCATTCGAGGCCAAGACCCGCTTCGGAGAGCTTCTCGAGCGGGTGGCCTCCGGCGAGGAGATCGTCATCACCCGCCACGACAAGCCGGTCGCGCGCGTGATCCCGGTAGGCCTCCCGCCGCGGGACCAGGTGCGCGAGGCAGTCGCCGGGCTCCGGCAGCTCCGGCAGCAGATCCAGCGCCGCGCCAGAGGCCGCCGCGGGCGGCTCTCGGATCGTGAAGCGCGGGCGGCCATCGAGGAAGGGCGGCCGTGAAGCGCACATTCGTGGCGGACGCCTCCGCCGCTGTGGCATGGGTCCACCCCGGCCAGGCCACGCCCGACACCGACAGGATGCTCGACGCCATCGCGGCAGGCGCGGTCATCGAGGTCCCGGCGCTGTGGCCGCTGGAGGTCTCGAACGCGCTCCTGACGCTGGTCCGGCGCGGCAAGCTGCGCGACGGCGAGCGTGAGGCCGCCCTCGGTTGGCTCCGGGCCCTGCCGCTGCGTGTCGACCACGAGGCCTCGACCCTCGCGTTCTCGACGCTCTCGTCGCTGGCCGCCAAGTACGAGCTGTCCGTCTATGACGCGGCGTACCTGGAGCTGGCGCAGCGCCGCAAGCTCTCGCTCGGCTGCAAGGACGGCCCGCTGCGCAAGGCGGCGGTGAGGCACGGCGTCGGCGTCTGGGGCTGAGAACGGCTCGCCCCCCAAGCCGCTCTAGGGCCCGCCCGCCGGCATCCGGAAGCGGGACTCGTCGAGCGCCGGGTTGACCTCGACCTTCTCGACGACGATGCGAAGGCGCTGGGGCCGGCCGCGCGCGCCGGCCTCGATCGAGCGGGCGAACATCACGCCTTCCGCCTTGCGGTAGTCCCCGAACGTGGTGTCCAAGGCGACCTCGTGGCCGCGGATCTTCCGTGTGGACGCCATCCGGACGATGAGGCCGGTCGACGCGTCGACCCAGACCTGACGCACGCCTCCCGACGCGAACGTGAGCTTCAGGCGGTGCGCGGGACCGCCCGGGAGCGCCTCGCTCCCGAGGAGCTCCAGCGCGTGGCCCTTCGCCTTCCAGTCGACGAGCGGGCCGTCGATGTCGGCCTGCTCGGCTGTCGCGGCCGCCTCTTCGGCCTGAAGCGGCTCGGGCTCGAAGCGGCCGTCGAGGGGAGACACGCGCCACCCGGCCGAGCCGTCCCAGGCGTAGACGCCGGTCGTGCCCTGGAAGACGAACTCGGTGCGGATGCGGCCCGGGCGAGCGATCTCGCGGGTGACGAGCGCCTCGCGGCCCGCGCCGGCGGTGGCGCGGCCGCTCATGCGCAGCGTGCGCACGGCGGCGAGCGCCGCCCGCCCGCCCCGGGCCTGCAGGTGGCGAGCCACGATCTCGTCGAGGGTCTGCGCCGGCGCGCTCGCCGGGACGAGCAGCGGGGCGGCCGCCAGCAGGGACAGCGCGCGCACGGCGCTCACCTCGGCCTCACGATCGGCTGGCTCGGACGCGGCGGGGCGACGACAGGCCCCGAAGGCCAATACGTCGGCCCGCCTCCCCAGGCGTACCACAGCGGCAGGCCGTCGCTCGACTCCTCGGCCTTGGCCTCGGCCTCCTTGGCCCGCGCCTCGGCCTCCTCGGCGCGGGCCTCTGCCTCGCGAACGCGGGAATCGGCGGCACGCCGCTCGCGGTCCCGTTCCGCCTCGGCGGCGCGCTCCCGCTCGATCGCGTCGCGCTCCGCGGTCGTGATCCACTCGCCCTCGTGCTGCACGTAGCCCCGCGCCCGGTAGCTCTCGTCCTCGCTCATCCAGCGGCCGTCCATCTGGACGTTGCCGAGGGCCGCGTTCGCCCGCGGGTCGCCGGGCGACGCCGCGAGCGCCCGGTTGTACGCCTCGCGCGCCTGCGTGCCGAGACCCCGGGCCGAGGCCCACTCCCCCAGCGCGAGCCAGCCCTCGACGTCAGCGGCGGCGAGCCGGCCCGCGCGCTCCTCGTACTCGTGGAGCGGCGAGCGTCCCTCCTCGATGCGCAGCACGCTCGAAGCGGGGACCGTGATCCGGCCCGCCCCGACGTCCACCTCGATCTTGGCCTCGCTGCGGCTGACGATGCGGCCCGACACCTTGCCGCCGCCCTTCAGGAGCACCTCGTCGGCGGCGGCCAACGCCGGCAGGAGAACGGCTGCGAGCAACGCGATCGAAGCCCTCATGGGAGCCTCCTCGATTCAATAGGCCGCGAGGCCTGCGGCCCGGAACGTCTCGCACGTCTTCGCGACCAGTTCGGGCGACGGAGCCTCGACGTCCTGGAGCTTGTACTCGAGCCCGAGCCGGCTCCACTTGAAGCGACCCATCTGGTGGAATGGCAGGACGTCGACCCGCTCCACGTTGCTCAGCGCGGCTGCGAACCCGGCGATCCTGGCGACCTCCTCGCTGTCGTCCGTCCATCCCGGCACGAGCACGAAGCGCACCCAGACCGGCGTCCCGCGGGCGGCGAGACGGCGCGCGAACTCGAAGGTCGGGGCGTTGTCCATGCCGGTGAGGCGGCGGTGGCGCTCCGGGTCCCAGGCCTTCAGATCGAGCAGCACCAGGTCGACGAGGTCGAGCTCCGCGTCGCTCAGACGGTCGCCGTAGTAGCCGTTCGTGTCCAGGGCGTTGTGGATACCCATCTCTCGCGACGCGCCGAAGAGCTTCACTGCGAAGCGATGCTGCATCAGGGCTTCGCCGCCGCTCAGCGTGAAGCCGCCGGACATCACCTTCAGGCCGCGCCGGTACTTGGCCAGCTCCTCGACCGCCCTGGCGACAGTCACCGGGATGCCGTTGCTCATGGTCCAGGTGTCGGGGTTGTGGCAGTAGACGCAGCGCCACATGCACCCGGCCGTCCAGGCGACCACTCGCACTCCGGGACCGTCCACCGTCGAGCCGGTCGTGAAGGAATGGAGGAACCCCATGTCGCCCGTGGCCAGCGCGGTCCGCACGTCGGCCTCGGGAACATGCGCGCCGAGGTTCACGCGAAGCTCGTACGGACTCTTGGCCGCGAGCGAGGTCGGCGGGGTTGGCGGCTCGTCGGACACGGGGCTCACCCGTGGAAGGTGCGGTTGATCACGTCCATCTGCTGCTCGCGCGTCAGCCGCACGAAGTTCACCGCGTAGCCCGACACCCGGATCGTGAGGTTCGGGTACTTCTCGGGGTGGTCCATGGCGTCCACGAGCATGTCGCGGTTGAGCACGTTCACGTTCATGTGGTAGCCGGTCGTGCTGAAGAACGCGTCGAGGATGCCTGTCATGTTCTTGACGCGGTCCGCGGCGACCCGGCCGAGGCCCTCCGGCACCAGCGACGCCGTCAGCGAGATGCCGTCCGCCGCATCGCGGTACGGGATCTTCGCCACCGAGGCCGCGGCGGCGTGGATGCCGTGGCTGTCGCGGCCGTGCATCGGGTTGGCTCCCGGCGCGAAGGGCTCGCCCTTCCGGCGGCCGTCCGGTGTGTTGCCGGTCGCCTTGCCGTAGACCACGTTCGAGGTGATGGTCAGGATCGACTGGGTGTGCACGGCGTTTCGGTACGTCGGGTACTTGCGGAGCTTGCCCATGAACGTGCTCACGACCCACGTCGCCAGGTGGTCCACGCGGTTGTCGTTGTTCCCGAACACCGGGAACTCGCCCTCCGTCCGGTAGTCCGTCACCAGGCCCGTGTCGTCCCGGACGACGCGGACCTTCGCGTGCTTGATGGCCGAGAGGCTGTCCGCGACGACCGACAGGCCGGCCATGCCGAAGGCCATGGTCCGAAGCGGCGCGTAGTCGTGGAGGGCCATCTCGATGCGCTCGTACGCGTACTTGTCGTGCATGTAGTGGATGACGTTCATGGCGTTCACGTAGACGCCGGCCAGCCAGTCCATCATCCGCTCGAACCTCTCGATCACGTCGTCGAACTCCAGCGTGTCGCC